>NZ_JBEAIU010000024.1:0-241389 GCF_040065135.1 Klebsiella sp. CN_Kp066
GCACGACCTTGCCAAGGTCGGGGTCGCGAGTTCGAGTCTCGTTTCCCGCTCCAAATTTCTTCTTATACCTGATTTATCCACAGCGCAATCACGCGCCGGGGATGATTTTCGTCCTGTCCAGAAAATACTGTGAACAGACTTATCCACAGGTTAATCTTTTGCCTTAATCCCGAAAAATACTTCACTATGTAAATAGTATTTATCTATATTGTTGAAATATAAGAATGAAATTTCATTTCAAAGTGTTAACTCGATCGCTTGACGAACGTCTGCATGTTGAAACGCAATGTGTTTTTATTTTTATTCACACCCTGTGAATGAATCAGGCGTCGCGCGGTAACCCTTTTTCAACCACCCTGACCAGCCGTAGCTTTTTCGGTAGTTGCACCTCAATCACATTGGCATTTCTTTTTGCAATTTGCTGCGCAATCGCCCATTCGATATGTTCGTCGAGAAGTGGGTGCTCACCCCGGCGGCTTTCCAGCGCCTGCAGGTTCGCTTCATTCCAGGGCGCATTGCCCAACGCAACGGCGATATTACGCAGCCAGCGCAGATGACCAATACGGCGAATGGCCGATCCTTCCGTCACTTTTAAAAACCAGGGCTCGCTCCAGGCGAACAGTTCTACCAGCGCCGGGGCATGCAGCGCCTGACGCGGGCTGAAATCATCTTCATCGGTTAATTGCGCGAAGCGGTTCCACGGGCAAATCAGCTGGCAGTCATCACAGCCGTATATGCGGTTACCGATCAGCGGACGAAATTCTTCCGGAATAGCGCCTTCCAGTTCGATAGTCAGATAGGAGATACAGCGCCGGGCATCAACGGTATAGGGCTCGACGATGGCGCCGGTTGGGCAGATGGTCATGCAGGCAACGCAGCGTCCGCACTCTTCTTCAACGGGCTGGTCGACGGGAAGAGGGAGATCGATAAGCAATTCGCCGAGGAAAAAGAACGAGCCGGCATCGCGGCTAAGGATGAGTGAGTGCTTACCTGTCCATCCCAGCCCCGCTTTTTCGGCTAAAGGGCGTTCAAGAATCGGCGCGGAATCGACAAAAGGTCTAAAATTGAGCGAAGCACACTGCCCCTGAATCATCTCACCTAATTTTTTCAGGCGATTACGTAACAGCTTGTGATAGTCCCGTCCAAGGGCATAACGGCTAACGTAACCCAACGCGGGATCTTTCAGGGTTCGGGCGAAAGCGGCATTAGCGGGAAGATAGTTCATCCTGACGCTAATCACGCGGAGCGTACCGGGCTGGAGTTCATGAGGTCGCGCGCGCATCATGCCATGACGCGCCATCCACTCCATTTCGCCATGGTATTGTTTATCCAGCCACGCCTGCAGTTTGGGTTCGCTGGCGCTGAGATCGGTATCGGTAATACCGACCTGCTGGAACCCCAGCTCTGTGCCCCATTGTTTGATTTGCTGCGCTAACTGATTGAGATCGAGGGGCTGTGACATGATGGACCATACGATGACGAAAAACGCTGACAGTATACCACATATCATCTGGTCGGCGGATGCGCTACGGCGGGCGGAAAAAGAGGCGGCGGATGCCCTCGGGCTGACGTTATACGAGCTGATGCGTCGTGCGGGCGAAGCGGCTTTTGAACGGGCTTACGAGTACTATCCTGAAAACCGGTGCTGGCTGATTCTCTGCGGTCACGGCAATAACGGCGGCGACGGCTACGTGGTGGCTCGCCTGGCGCAGTCGCGAGGTATTCAGGTCACGCTGGTGTCGCTGGATAGCGAGAAGCCGCTGCCGAAAGAGGCCAGTACCGCGCGTGAAGAGTGGCTCAACGCCGGCGGTACGATTCATGCCGCCGACATCGCCTGGCCAGAAGATATCACGCTAATTATTGACGGCCTGCTCGGGACCGGATTGCAGAGCGCTCCACGGGAAAACGTTGCGGAGCTTATCGCGCGCGTTAATGCCCATCCGGCGCCGGTTGTGGCGCTGGATATCCCCTCAGGTCTGAATGCGCAGACGGGGACCACGCCGGGTGCGGTTATCCAGGCTGCTCATACCATCACCTTTATCGCGCTTAAGCCCGGATTGCTGACCGGCAAGGCTCGCGATGTCGTTGGCCGCTTGCATCACCACGCCCTGGGGCTTGAGGGTTGGCTGGCAGGCCAGACGACGGCGCTCAGTCGCTTCGATGCCTCGAAGCTTGCCGACTGGCTACCGCCCAGACGCCCAACGTCGCACAAAGGCGACCACGGGAAGCTGGTCATTATCGGCGGCGAACCGGGTACGGCGGGAGCCATCCGCATGAGCGGCGAGGCGGCTCTGCGCGCGGGCGCCGGGCTGGTGCGAGTCCTGACTCACCGGGACAACATTGCGCCCATTCTGACCGCCAGGCCTGAACTGATGGTCCATGAGCTGACCTCCCGCTCGCTCGAAGAGAGTCTGCAATGGGCGGATGTCGTCGCGATTGGGCCGGGTCTGGGGCAGGGCGAGTGGGGTAAAAATGCGCTGCGCCAGGTGGAGAATTTTCGCAAACCGATGGTCTGGGATGCGGATGCGCTGAACCTGCTGGCAATCAATCCCGATAAACGTCACAATCGCGTGCTGACGCCGCATCCCGGCGAAGCCGCTCGTCTGCTGAACGTGAGTGCGGCAGAAATTGAAAGCGATCGCTTACATTCTGCACAACGTCTGGTAAAACGTTATGGCGGCGTCGTTGTGCTGAAAGGCGCAGGTACGATCGTGGCGAGTGACGCTGGCGAGACGGGTATTATCGATGCCGGCAACGCCGGAATGGCCAGCGGCGGAATGGGCGATGTCCTGACCGGCATTATTGCTGCGTTGTTAGGCCAGCAGCTGACGCCGTATGATGCCGCTTGCGCCGGATGCGTTGCTCATGGCGAAGCCGCCGATCGTCTGGCGGCCAGATACGGCACCCGCGGCATGCTGGCGACCGATCTTTTTTCCACGCTCAGGCGTGTTGTTAACCCGGATGTGATTGACGTAGACCATGATTAATCGAGTGATTCCTTTACCCGACGAGCAGGCAACTCTCAGCCTTGGCAACCGCGTAGCGCAGGCATGCACTGGCGCGACGGTCATCTATTTGTACGGCGATTTAGGGGCGGGTAAAACGACCTTTAGCCGCGGTTTCCTTCAGGCTCTCGGTCACCGCGGCAACGTTAAAAGCCCGACCTATACCCTTGTCGAGCCTTATAGTCTCGATAAGTTGATGGTCTATCACTTCGATCTCTATCGCCTGGCGGACCCTGAAGAGCTCGAGTTTATGGGGATCCGCGATTATTTTACCGACGACGCCATCTGCCTGGTGGAATGGCCGCAGCAGGGTACAGGCGTACTGCCGGAACCGGATGTTGAAATTCACCTTGAATATCAGGCTCAAGGGCGTGAGGCGCGCGTAACTGCGGTCTCCTCATTGGGTGAGTCTTTATTGGCGCGTTTGGCTAATTAGCCTGAAGGACGACGGGATGATGTATCGCTTAACCAGTTGGCTGACCGCCGCACTGATGCTGTTCAGCATTCAGGCCACTGCGGCAAGTTTATCCGATATCCAGGTCTCAAATGGCGATCGGCAGGCCCGTATTACCATAAGTTTTATCGGCGACCCTGAATATTCGTTTAGCCCGCAGGGCAAACGCACCGTCGCGCTGGATATCAAACAGAGCGGCGTACTCCAGGGCTTGCCGCTGCAGTTTAGCGGCAATAATCTGGTAAAAAGCATTCGTTCCGGAGCGCCGCAGGATACCCAGTCGCTGCGTCTGTTGGTGGATTTAACCGCCGACGGCAAAACGCGCGCGGTGAAACAGCAGAACGGTTCTAACTATACCGTGGTGTTTACGATTAATGCCGATGAACCGCCTCCGCCACCGCGTGTCGTGGTGAAACAGGCAGAACGGCCCGTGGCGCAGCCCTTGCGTCCGAGCGAACCGGCGCGCAACCCGTTTAAAGCCGATAACGACCGCCTGACTGCGGTGACCAGTACGACCAGCGTAACGCGTCCTGCGGCACGTACCGTTTCTAGCGACGATAAAGTGATTATCGCCATTGATGCCGGTCACGGTGGCCAGGATCCGGGAGCGATTGGTCCGAACGGCACTAAAGAGAAGAATGTGACCATTGCTATTGCGCGTAAGCTCCGCGCGCTGCTGAATGCCGATCCTCAGTTCAAACCCGTGCTGACGCGCGACGGCGATTATTTCATTTCAGTAATGGGGCGTTCTGACGTCGCGCGTAAGCAAAACGCCAATTTCCTTGTCTCGATTCACGCCGACGCTGCACCGAATCGCGATGCTACCGGAGCATCGGTTTGGGTGCTTTCCAACCGTCGCGCGAACAGCGAAATGGCCGGCTGGCTCGAGCAACATGAGAAACAATCCGAACTGTTGGGCGGTGCAGGCGATGTGCTGGCCAACAGCCAGTCGGACCCTTACCTGAGCCAGGCGGTGCTGGATTTACAGTTCGGCCATTCCCAGCGCGTCGGGTATGATGTGGCGACTAACGTGCTGAGCCAGCTGCAGCGGATCGGCGATTTACATAAGCGTCGTCCTGAACATGCCAGCCTCGGCGTACTGCGCTCGCCGGATATCCCGTCAATCCTGGTGGAAACGGGGTTTATCAGTAATAACGGCGAAGAGCGGCTGCTGGGGAGCGATGCTTATCAACAGCAGGTCGCAGAGGCCATTTATAACGGTCTGCGTAACTACTTTATGCAACATCCTCTACAATCCGCGCCGCGCGGGGCAGCCGCGCAGACTGCCAGCGCAGGTTCGTCAGATGGGACGCTGTTAAATTAAGGAGACGGCCATGCCGATTCAGGTTCTACCGCCGCAGCTCGCCAACCAGATTGCCGCAGGTGAAGTGGTGGAACGACCGGCGTCGGTGGTTAAAGAGCTGGTGGAAAATAGCCTCGATGCCGGGGCGACGCGCATCGATATTGATATTGAGCGCGGCGGCGCGAAGTTAATCCGCATCCGCGATAACGGCTGCGGCATTAAAAAAGACGAGCTGGCGCTGGCGCTGGCTCGCCACGCGACCAGTAAAATTGCTTCGCTTGATGATCTTGAAGCGATAATTAGCCTCGGTTTTCGCGGCGAAGCCCTGGCCAGTATCAGCTCAGTCGCTCGCCTGACGTTGACCTCGCGTACCGAGGATCAGCAGGAGGCCTGGCAGGCCTATGCCGAAGGACGCGATCAGGCAGTAACCGTGAAGCCGGCGGCCCACCCGGTGGGTACGACGCTGGAAGTACTGGATCTGTTTTATAACACCCCCGCCCGGCGCAAGTTTATGCGCACTGAGAAAACCGAGTTTGGCCATATCGACGAGATCGTACGGCGCATCGCGCTGGCGCGCTTTGACGTGACCATTAACCTCAGCCACAACGGAAAGGCCGTGCGCCAGTACCGGGCGGTATCGCAGGATGGCCAGCGCGAACGGCGTCTGGGCGCAATCTGCGGTTTGCTGTTTCTCGAACATGCTCTGGCTATCGAGTGGCAGCACGGCGACCTGACCCTCAGCGGCTGGGTGGCCGATCCTCTGCATACCAATCCGACGCTGGCGGAGATTCAGTATTGCTATGTCAACGGACGGATGATGCGCGATCGCCTGATTAATCACGCGATCCGTCAGGCCTGCGAAGACAAATTGGGCGCCGATCAGCAGCCCGCTTTTGTGCTGTACCTGAAGATAGATCCGCATCAGGTGGATGTGAACGTGCACCCGGCCAAGCATGAGGTGCGTTTTCATCAGTCGCGCCTGGTGCACGATTTTATCTATCAAGGCGTGCTAAGCGTTCTGCAGCAGCAGCTGAACGCTCCTCTGGCAGAAGAGGGCGCAGAACCCGCGTCGCGTCAGGTGCCTGAAAACCGCATTGCGGCAGGCGGCAATCATTTTGCCCAGCCCGCCGTCGCGCGTGAAACCGCCGCTCCCCGTTATCGTGACGAGCCCGTCGCGCCGCGCTTTAATACCAGCACCGGCGGCTCGCGAGAATCCGCTGCCACGGGGTCATCTGGCGGAGCCGGCTGGCCGCATGCGCAGCCAGGTTATCAAAAACAGCAGGGGGCGCTCTATCGCCAACTGCTGGATACTCCGGCCGCGGAGCGAAAACCAAAATCTCCTGCGCCGGTAGCGGAAGGCCTGGCAGGCCATAGCCAAAGTTTTGGCCGCGTGCTGACGATCGTCGATAACGACTGTGCGCTGCTGGAGCGCGACGGTAAGCTTGCGCTGCTGGCCCTGCCGGTTGCCGAGCGCTGGCTACGCCAGGCGCAGCTAACGCCGGGCGCGGAGGCGGTCTGTGCCCAGCCGCTGCTTATCCCGCTGCGGATAAAAGTGTCCGGGGCGGAAAAGGACGCGCTTGAGCAGGCGCAGTCGGCGCTGGCAGAAGTCGGTATTGAACTACAGTCCGATGCGCACTACGTGACGATCCGCGCAGTGCCTTTACCCTTAAGACAACAAAATTTACAAATCTTGATTCCTGAACTGATAGGCTACCTGGCGCAGCAAAACACATGCGACGCCGACAATATTGCTCAGTGGATAGCGCGTAATCTGGCGAGCGAACATGCGCAGTGGAATATGGCGCAGGCGATTGCCGTCCTGGCGGATATCGAGCGTTTATGTCCGCAGCTGGTTAAAGCGCCGCCGGGTGGCCTGTTACAACCTGTTGATTTACATTCGGCGATGAATGCCCTGAAAGATGAGTGATGTAACCGAGGCAAGCCTGCCTAAGGCAATATTTTTAATGGGCCCGACGGCCTCTGGTAAAACCGCATTGGCTATCGCCCTGCGTAAAGTTTTGCCAGTAGAGTTGATTAGCGTTGATTCAGCCCTAATCTATCGAGGGATGGATATCGGTACGGCCAAGCCCGATGCCGCGGAGCTGAGCGCTGCGCCGCATCGCCTGCTGGATATTCTGGACCCGGCCGAGGCTTATTCCGCGGCGGATTTCCGTCGCGATGCGCTGGCAGAGATGGCTGATATCGTTGCGGCCGGGCGTATTCCGCTACTGGTTGGCGGAACAATGTTGTATTTCAAAGCGTTGCTGGAAGGATTGTCGCCTTTGCCTTCGGCAGATCCGCAGGTCAGAGCGCGGATTGAGCAACAGGCCGCAGAGCAGGGATGGAACGCGTTACACCAGCAGCTACAGGAAATAGATCCCGTTGCCGCAGCGCGTATTCATCCAAATGATCCGCAAAGACTTTCCCGAGCACTGGAAGTTTTTTTCATTTCGGGTAAAACTTTAACGGAGCTGACGCAAACGTCAGGTGATGCTCTGCCGTATAAGGTGCACCAGTTCGCCATCGCCCCGGCGAGCCGTGAACTGCTCCATCAGCGCATAGAACAGCGTTTTCATCAGATGTTGGCTTCAGGTTTTGAAGCAGAAGTGCGGGCGCTTTTTGCCCGGGGAGATTTGCATACGGATATGCCTTCCATTCGTTGTGTCGGATATCGCCAGATGTGGTCTTACCTTAATGGCGAGATCCCGTATGATGAAATGGTTTATCGAGGTGTTTGCGCCACGAGACAGTTAGCTAAACGTCAGGTTACCTGGCTGCGCGGTTGGGAAGGTATTCACTGGTTAGACAGTGAACAACCTGAACAAGCGTTCAACAAAGTATTACAGGTTGTTGGTGCTAGCCTGGACTGAACGTGTACAATTGAACGGTATCGTGCGTAATTTTTAAGAATCGTAAGGTTCTGAGTACAAAACAAGCATACATATAAGGAAAAGAGAGAATGGCTAAGGGGCAATCTTTACAAGATCCGTTCCTGAACGCTTTGCGTCGGGAACGTGTTCCGGTTTCTATTTATTTGGTGAATGGTATTAAGCTGCAAGGGCAAATTGAGTCTTTCGATCAGTTCGTGATCCTGTTGAAAAACACGGTCAGCCAGATGGTCTATAAGCACGCAATTTCTACCGTTGTCCCGTCTCGCCCGGTGTCACACCACAGCAACAATGCTGGCGGCGGTACTAACAACTATCACCACGGTGGTGGTGCGCAGGGTTCTTCTGCACCGCAGCAAGACAGCGAAGACGCCGAATAAGGCAGATGCTGTTTTTCCACGTCGGGGAGCCAGGTTTTCTGCGTTCCCCGCTGGTATTTTATAAGGGGTTTACGCTTGTTTGACCGTTATGATGCCGGTGAGCAGGCGGTACTGGTACACATCTATTTTTCGCAAGACAAAGATATGGAAGATCTCCAGGAGTTTGAAACTCTGGCCTCTTCCGCCGGTGTCGAAGCAATGCAGGTGATTACCGGTAGCCGTAAAGCACCGCACCCGAAGTATTTTGTTGGTGAAGGTAAAGCTGTCGAAATTGCGGAAGCCGTAAAAGCGACCGGTGCATCGGTCGTGCTCTTCGATCATGCCCTGAGTCCGGCGCAGGAACGAAATCTCGAACGCTTATGCGAATGTCGGGTTATCGATCGCACCGGCCTGATTTTAGATATTTTTGCCCAACGAGCGCGTACCCACGAAGGGAAACTGCAGGTTGAGCTGGCGCAGCTGCGCCACATGGCGACTCGCCTCGTTCGCGGCTGGACCCACCTTGAAAGACAGAAAGGCGGGATTGGTTTGCGCGGCCCGGGTGAAACCCAGCTCGAAACTGACCGCCGATTGCTGCGTAACCGTATTATGCAGATCCTGTCGCGACTGGAAAAAGTTGAAAAACAGCGCGAGCAAGGACGGCGGTCACGGGCCAAAGCCGATATACCCACCGTGTCGTTGGTCGGTTATACCAACGCCGGTAAATCCACGCTGTTCAATCAGATAACTGAAGCTGAGGTCTATGCAGCGAACCAGCTGTTCGCCACTCTGGATCCGACGCTGCGCCGCATCGATGTCCCTGATGTTGGCGAAACCGTGCTGGCGGATACCGTAGGTTTCATTCGTCATCTGCCGCACGATCTGGTGGCCGCGTTTAAAGCGACTCTCCAGGAGACGCGCCAGGCGACGCTGCTGCTGCATGTCATTGATGCGGCGGATGTTCGCGTGCAGGAAAATATTGACGCAGTAAATACGGTACTCGCGGAAATCGAGGCCGATGAGATCCCGGCGCTGCTGGTCATGAATAAAATCGACATGCTGGATGATTTTGAGCCGCGTATCGATCGGGATGAAGAAAACAAACCGATTCGGGTCTGGCTTTCCGCCCAGACCGGGGTTGGCGTACCGCTGCTTTTTCAGGCTTTGACGGAACGGCTCTCTGGTGAAGTGGCTCAGCATACGCTGCGCCTGCCGCCGCAGGAAGGCCGGTTGAGAAGCCGATTCTATCAGCTTCAGGCGATAGAGAAAGAGTGGATGGAGGATGACGGTAGCGTTGGTCTGCAGGTGCGCATGCCGATCGTTGACTGGCGTCGCCTCTGTAAACAAGAGCCAGCGCTGGTTGAATACGTGATTTGACCTTGCAGCTTGCCTGAAGATATTAACCCCTGTGGGGATATCAAAAACAAATATGGAGCATATACATGGCGTGGAATCAGCCCGGTAATAACGGACAGGACCGCGACCCGTGGGGAAGCAGCAATAACCAAGGCGGCAACTCTGGGGGAAATGGCAACAAAGGTGGTCGCGAGCAGGGACCTCCCGATCTGGATGATATCTTCCGTAAGCTAAGTAAAAAACTTGGCGGCCTGGGCGGCGGGAAAGGTGGACTGGGCGGCGGTAGCGGCTCACAGGGACCACGCGGGCCTATGGGCGGACGTATCGTCGGCATCGTTGCCGCCGCTGCGGTTATTATCTGGGCAGCCAGCGGTTTCTATACCATTAAAGAAGCTGAACGTGGCGTCGTCACTCGCTTTGGTAAATTTAGCCATCTGGTTGAGCCTGGCCTTAACTGGAAACCCACCTTCATTGATAACGTTCAGGCGGTTAACGTTGAGTCGGTGCGCGAACTGGCGGCTTCTGGCGTCATGCTGACGTCAGACGAAAACGTCGTGCGCGTTGAGATGAACGTACAGTACCGCGTGACCGACCCGGAACGCTATCTGTTTAGCGTGACCAGCGCTGACGACAGCCTGCGTCAGGCAACCGACAGCGCGCTGCGTGGCGTTATTGGTAAATACACGATGGACCGTATCCTGACCGAAGGGCGTACCGTCATTCGTAGCGATACCCAACGTGAGCTGGAAGAGACGATTCGTCCGTATAACATGGGTATCACCCTGCTGGACGTCAACTTCCAGACGGCGCGTCCGCCGGAGGAAGTGAAAGCCGCATTTGATGATGCGATTGCCGCACGTGAAAACGAACAGCAGTACATTCGTGAAGCGGAAGCTTACACCAACGAAGTTCAGCCACGGGCTAATGGTCAGGCGCAGCGTATCCTTGAAGAGGCTCGCGCGTACAAGACCCAGACAGTTCTTGAAGCGCAGGGTGAAGTGGCTCGCTTTGCAAAAATTCTGCCTGAGTATAAAGCGGCTCCGGAAATCACCCGCGAGCGTCTGTATATCGAAACCATGGAAAAAGTGCTGAGCCATACTCGCAAAGTGCTGGTTAACGATAAGGGGAGCAACCTGATGGTTCTGCCTCTGGATCAGATGCTGAAAGGCGCTGGCGCGCCAGCGGCAAAGAGTGATAGCAGTGGCGCAAGCGATCTGCTGCGTCTGCCGCCTGCATCCAGCTCAAGCAGCGCCAGTAACGCTTCTACCTCTACGGGAGGCACCATTATGGACCAACGCCGCGCCAACGCGCAGCGTAACGACTACCAGCGTCAGGGGGAATAACGATGCGTAAATCTGTTATCGCGATAATTGTCATCGTGCTGGTGGTGCTCTATATGTCCATCTTTGTTGTCAAAGAGGGCGAGCGCGGTATCACGCTGCGTTTTGGTAAAGTTCTGCGCGACGATGAAAACAAACCGCTGGTGTATGCGCCTGGCCTTCACTTCAAGATTCCATTTATTGAATCTGTGAAGATGCTCGATGCGCGTATTCAGACGATGGACAATCAGGCCGACCGCTTTGTTACCAAAGAGAAAAAGGACCTGATCGTTGACTCTTATATCAAGTGGCGCATCAGCGACTTTAGCCGTTACTACCTGGCTACCGGCGGTGGTGACGTCTCCCAGGCCGAAGTACTGTTGAAGCGTAAATTCTCCGACCGTCTGCGTTCTGAAATTGGTCGTCTGGATGTGAAAGACATCGTGACCGACTCCCGCGGTCGTTTGACCCTGGAAGTGCGCGATGCCCTGAACTCAGGCTCTGCGGGCACAGAAGATGAAGTCAGTACGCCGGCTGCCGATGATGCAATTGCCAAAGCGGCGGAGCGAGTTGAAGCAGAAACGAACGGTAAGGTTCAGGTGATCAACCCGAACAGTATGGCGGCGCTGGGTATTGAAGTCGTCGACGTTCGTATTAAGCAGATCAACCTGCCTGCTGAAGTGTCTGAAGCGATCTACAACCGTATGCGCGCTGAGCGTGAAGCGGTAGCTCGTCGCCATCGCTCACAGGGTCAGGAAGAAGCTGAAAAACTGCGCGCGACTGCGGACTATGAAGTCACCAAAACGCTGGCGGAAGCCGAGCGCCAGGGGCGTATCCTGCGCGGTGAAGGCGATGCGGAATCCGCAAAACTGTTTGCTGATGCATTCAGTCAGGATCCAGGATTCTACGCCTTTATCCGTAGCCTGCGTGCGTACGAGAACAGCTTCAAGAGCAATCAGGACGTGATGGTTCTCAGTCCGGACAGTGATTTCTTCCGCTATATGAAATCTCCAGCGGCAGCGACTCGCTGATAAGCAATGAGTATGCAAAAAGGCGTCCATCAGGGCGCCTTTTTTACATGATGAAAGCGATTAATTACCGCGGTGTTTTTTATTCAATGAACCCACGGATGCTACGTTTTGCGAGAATGCTTCATTTTTAAAACCAGCGCTTAATTCATTATCTTCGTTTCTGGGGTTAGTACGCTAATCGATCATTGAAATTAAGAAAAAACAAGTTGTTATGTATTTCGTTTCATAAAGCCGGTTCATAACATTGATGAAATAGCGGAGAATGTGAAGTGAGGTGCAACTCAACGCGAGTGAGCGCCTGGTGCTGTACTGGCTGCATTTAAATAAAGGTGAATAATGAACTCAACAATCTGGTTGGCACTGGCGCTGGTTTTAGTACTTGAAGGGCTTGGACCGCTGCTTTATCCCCGCGCATGGCGCCGTATGGTCGCCACGATGAGCCAGCTACCGGATAATTTATTACGCCGCTTTGGCGGGGGACTTGTGGTTGCCGGCATCGTCATCTACTACATGTTGAGGAAAACGATTGGCTGAGCGCAAAGTAGACTAATTTACCGTCTTTTGAGTGCAAAAAGTGCTGTAACTCTGAAAAAGCGATGGTAGAATCCATTTTTAAGCAAACGGTGATTTTGAAAAATGGGTAACAACGTCGTCGTACTGGGCACCCAATGGGGTGACGAAGGTAAAGGGAAGATCGTCGATCTCCTGACTGAACGGGCTAAATATGTTGTGCGCTATCAGGGCGGTCACAACGCCGGCCATACTCTCGTAATCAACGGTGAAAAAACCGTCCTCCATCTCATTCCATCAGGAATTCTTCGTGAGAATGTCACCAGCATCATCGGTAACGGTGTGGTGCTGTCTCCGGCTGCGCTGATGAAAGAGATGAAAGGTCTGGAAGACCGTGGTATCCCTGTTCGCGAGCGTCTGCTGCTTTCTGAAGCTTGTCCGCTTATCCTCGAATATCATGTTGCGCTGGATGTTGCGCGTGAGAAAGCGCGCGGCGCGAAAGCTATCGGTACGACCGGTCGCGGTATCGGCCCGGCTTACGAAGATAAAGTGGCTCGCCGCGGTCTGCGCGTTGGCGATCTGTTTGATAAAGCTACCTTCGCTGACAAACTGAAAGAGGTGATGGAATATCACAACTTCCAGCTGGTGAATTTCTATAAAGCTGAAGCGGTTGATTACCAAAAAGTTCTGGATGACGTGATGGCGATTGCCGACATCCTGACCTCCATGGTGGTTGATGTTTCCGATCTGCTTGACCAGGCGCGTAAGCGTGGCGATTTCGTCATGTTTGAAGGCGCGCAGGGTACGCTGCTTGATATCGACCACGGTACCTATCCATACGTAACGTCTTCCAACACCACCGCAGGTGGCGTGGCGACCGGCTCCGGTTTGGGCCCGCGTTATGTTGATTACGTTCTGGGTATTATCAAAGCCTACTCTACTCGCGTAGGCGCAGGCCCGTTCCCGACTGAGCTGTTTGATGAAACCGGCGAGTTCCTGTGTAAACAGGGTAACGAGTTTGGCGCCACCACCGGCCGTCGTCGTCGTACCGGTTGGCTGGATGCCGTTGCGGTACGCCGCGCGGTGCAGATTAACTCCCTGTCTGGTTTCTGCCTGACTAAGCTTGACGTCCTGGACGGCCTGAAAGAAGTTAAAATCTGCGTTGCCTACCGTATGCCGGATGGCCGTGAAGTGACCACCACTCCGCTGGCTGCCGACAACTGGGAAGGTATTGAGCCGGTTTATGAAACAATGCCGGGCTGGTCTGAAACCACCTTCGGTGTGAAAGAGCGCAGCGGTCTGCCGCAGGCAGCGCTGAACTACATCGCCCGCATTGAAGAGCTGACCGGCGTACCGGTTGATATTATCTCTACCGGTCCTGACCGTACCGAGACGATGATTCTGCGCGATCCTTTCGACGCATAATTATCTCCAGGGGCGCCGTTCAGGCGCCTCTTGTTTTTGCTGTTCGCCCGCCCCATTTAAATAAATTAGCGGCCTGAGCGCTGGCTGGTTTATCATCAATAGTAATTACGTCTACCGACGCACTCTGTTTTTCTTTTCCCTGAGGTTGATTGTGCAGTTAACGAGTTTCACTGATTACGGACTACGCGCGCTGATTTATATGGCGTCGCTGCCGGATGGAAGAATGACCAGTATCTCCGAAGTGACGGAGGTTTACGGCGTTTCCCGTAATCATATGGTTAAGATAATCAATCAGCTGAGCCGCGTGGGTTATGTGACGGCGGTTCGGGGAAAGAACGGCGGAATTCGTCTGGGGAAACCGGCAAATATGATTCGCGTGGGTGATGTGGTTCGCGATCTGGAGCCGCTCTCTTTAGTCAACTGCAGCAGTGAATTTTGCCATATTACGCCCGCCTGTCGTCTGAAACAGGCGCTTGCTGAAGCCGCGCAAAGTTTTCTCAAGGAACTGGATAACTACACGCTGGCCGATTTGGTTGAAAAGAATCAACCGCTTTATAAATTATTACTGGTGGAGTGACGTAAACTTCACTGGAGATGACAACGGAGGAACCGACATGTCACAAGATCCTTTCCTGGACCGCGAATCTGAAAAATACGCTAATCCAATCCCGAGCCGGGAATTTATCCTCGATCATTTAGCAAAACGTGAAAAACCGGCCAGCCGAGATGAGCTGGCAATTGAGCTGAATATTGAAGGCGAAGAACAACAAGAAGCATTGCGCCGCAGACTGCGCGCAATGGAACGCGATGGTCAACTGGTCTTTACGCGTCGTCAGTGCTATGCGCTGCCGGAACGTCTCGATCTGCTAAAGGGGACCGTTATTGGCCACCGCGACGGTTATGGCTTCCTGCGCGTTGAAGGCCGTAAAGATGACCTTTATTTGTCGTCCGAGCAGATGAAAACCTGCATTCACGGCGATCAGGTACTGGCGCAGCCGTTAGGCGCCGACCGTAAAGGCCGCCGGGAAGCGCGTATCGTCCGCGTGCTGGTGCCCAAAACCAGCCAGATCGTGGGCCGCTACTTTACCGAAGCGGGCGTAGGCTTCGTTGTGCCTGATGACAGCCGCTTGAGCTTCGATATCCTGATTCCTCCCGAAGAGATCATGGGCGCGAGGATGGGCTTTGTAGTGGTAGTTGAGCTGACCCAGCGTCCAACCCGGCGCACCAAAGCGGTCGGCAAAATTGTTGAGGTCCTCGGCGACAACATGGGTACCGGCATGGCGGTCGATATGGCCCTGCGCACCCATGAAATCCCCTACGTCTGGCCGCCAGCAGTAGAAAAACAGGTTGCTGGCCTGAAAGAGCAGGTACCGGAAGAAGCGAAAGCCGGTCGCGTGGATTTGCGTAATCTGCCGCTGGTTACTATTGATGGCGAAGATGCCCGTGACTTTGATGATGCCGTGTACTGCGAGAAGAAACGCGGCGGCGGCTGGCGTCTGTGGGTGGCGATTGCCGATGTGAGCTACTACGTGCGTCCTGGTACGCCGCTGGATGGCGAGGCGCGCAGCCGCGGCACCTCGGTCTACTTCCCGTCGCAGGTCGTTCCCATGCTGCCTGAAGTTCTCTCTAACGGCCTGTGCTCACTGAATCCTCAGGTCGACAGACTCTGTATGGTTTGTGAAATGACGATTTCGGCTAAGGGTCGTCTCACCGGCTTTAAATTCTACGAAGCGGTGATGAGCTCTCATGCCCGTCTGACCTATACCAAAGTCTGGCATATGCTGCAGGGCGATCGGGATCTGCGTGAGCAGTACGCGCCGCTGGTCAAGCACATTGAAGAGCTACACAACCTCTACAAAGTGCTGGACGGCGCGCGTGAAGAGCGTGGCGGTATCTCATTTGAGAGTGAAGAAGCTAAATTCATCTTTAATGCTGAACGTCGTATTGAACGTATTGAGCAGACTCAGCGTAACGACGCGCACAAGCTGATTGAAGAGTGCATGATCCTGGCGAACATTTCCGCGGCGCGCTTCGTTGAGAAGGCCGAGGAGCCGGCGCTGTTCCGTATCCATGACAAACCAAGCACCGAAGCGATTACCGCATTCCGTTCGGTTCTCGCAGAGCTGGGGCTTGAGCTGCCTGGCGGCAACAAGCCGGAGCCGCGCGACTATGCGCAATTACTGGAGTCTATCGCCGACCGTCCTGACGCTGAGATGCTGCAAACTATGCTGCTGCGCTCGATGAAACAGGCAGTATACGATCCGGAAAACCGCGGCCACTTTGGTCTGGCGCTGCAATCTTACGCTCACTTTACTTCGCCGATTCGCCGCTATCCTGACCTGTCGCTGCATCGCGCGATCAAGTATTTACTGGCGAAAGAGCAAGGGCATAAAGGTAATAGCACTGAGACCGGCGGCTGGCACTACAGCATGGATGAGATGCTGCAACTGGGGGCGCACTGTTCGATGACCGAGCGCCGTGCTGATGAAGCGACGCGCGATGTCTCGGACTGGTTGAAGTGTGATTTCATGTTGGATCAGGTCGGTAACGTCTTTAAGGGCGTGATTGCCAGCGTGACCGGCTTTGGTTTCTTCGTACGTCTTGATGAACTATTTATCGATGGTCTGGTGCACGTCTCTTCCCTTGATAACGATTACTACCGTTTCGACCAGGTAGGACAGCGTCTGATCGGTGAATCCGGCGGTCAAACCTATCGTCTGGGCGATCGCGTTGAAGTACGCGTTGAAGCGGTGAATATGGATGAGCGTAAAATTGATTTCTCGCTTATCTCCAGCGAGCGCGCCCCGCGCAACGTCGGTAAGACCGAGCGTGAAAAGGCGAAGAAAGGGGCGGCAGGTAAAGCTTCCGGACGTCGCCGCCAGGCTGGTAAGCAGGTAAACTTCGAGCCGGATAGCGCATTCCGTAAACCGAAAGGTCAATCCCAGCCGAAGGCCGCTCAGCCAAAAGGCGAGAAGAAAGCGAAGAAGCCGTCGGCGAAAACCCAAAAGATAGCTGCTGCGACCAAAGCCAGGCGCGCGGCGAAAAAGAAAATAGCTGAGTAATGAGATTTCCTTTACCCTGGCTTCTTGCGTTATTCCGCAGTGGTCGGGGTGAAGGGAACTGATAACAGAACCTAAAACGAGTAGATAAATGAGTGAAATGATTTACGGCATCCACGCGGTGCAGGCACTGCTGGAGCGCGCACCTGAGCGTTTTCAGGAAGTCTTTATTCTGAAAGGCCGTGAGGATAAGCGCCTTATGCCGCTGATCCATGCTCTGGAAGCACAGGGCGTAGTGATTCAGGTCGCCAGCCGCCAGTTTCTCGATGAGAAAAGCGAAGGCGCCGTTCATCAGGGAATTATTGCCCGCGTGAAGCCCGGACGTCAGTATCAGGAGAACGATCTGCCGGATCTGATCGCTTCTCTCGATCAGCCATTCTTTTTGATCCTCGACGGCGTGACCGATCCGCACAACCTCGGCGCCTGTTTGCGTAGCGCTGATGCTGCAGGCGTACATGCGGTGATTGTGCCCAAAGATCGCTCCGCGCAGCTGAATGCCACGGCGAAAAAAGTCGCCTGCGGCGCGGCGGAGAACGTTCCGCTCATTCGCGTCACCAACCTGGCACGCACCATGCGTCTGCTGCAGGAAGAGAACGTCTGGATCGTCGGTACCGCGGGTGAAGCCGACCATACGCTGTTCCAGAGCAAGATGACCGGTTCGCTGGCGCTGGTGATGGGCGCGGAAGGTGAAGGCATGCGACGCCTGACCCGCGAGCACTGCGACGAATTGATCAGCATTCCGATGGCCGGCAGCGTCTCGTCGCTGAACGTATCGGTCGCCACCGGGATTTGCCTGTTTGAAGCGGTGCGTCAGCGCAGCTAATCTCTTCTTCCTGTATAAGCCATTCTCCGGGATGGCTTATCTTCGTCTTGCCTGTTCATCTTCTCGTTCCGTCTGACGGGCGATTTCCAGACCTCTTTCCACATAGTTCAATAGCTGGCTTAAGGATAACGCCTCTCCTGGTTCATCTCCCGTTTGCTCGATGAATTTAAGCTGCGCGCCCCGATTTTTTAATATCTTGATGAGATTGAGAAAATTTCCAACAGGATTCTGCTCTTCAAGGATATCGTCGCAAATTTTGCTTTCATCAAATGAGGTAACGTAGCCCGAAGCGTTCAGGTTCTGCTTGATGGCGTTAATCGCCAGATGGGGTAGATGCCGACGGATAAGCGGAATATAGGTCAGTGCGTTTTCCCGATCTTCAATAATTAAATGAATCATGAAATTCCCTTTCAGATTGTGAGAGAACTTTATAACAGAGTTCTCTGACGGAAAGTGCGCCGTTGTCCATACTTATCGGCAGAGCCATTGAAGGAGGGAAACGTCATGCACTGGCAAACTCATACCGTATTTAATCAACCCGCGCCGCTGTGTAACAGCAACTTATTCCTGTCCGATACCGCCCTGCGTGAAGCCGTTGTCCGCGAAGGCGCGGGCTGGGATGGCGATCTGCTGGCGAGTATTGGCCAACAGCTGGGGACGGCAGAATCGCTGGAGCTGGGGCGTCTGGCTAACGGTAATCCGCCGGAACTATTGCGCTATGATGCGACGGGATCGCGGCTTGACGATGTTCGTTTCCATCCCGCCTGGCATCTGCTGATGCAAGGATTATGCGCTAACCGGGTGCATAACCTTGCCTGGCAGGATGACGCTCGCGAAGGCGCCTTCGTTGCCCGCGCTGCCCGCTTTATGCTGCATGCGCAGGTCGAGGCGGGAACCCTGTGCCCCGTCACGATGACCTTTGCCGCTATTCCATTGCTGCAGCGCTCCTTACCCGGGGCTTTTAGCGACTGGCTATCGCCGCTCCTAAGCGATCGCTACGATCCGCATCTGGCGCCGGGTAACCAGAAGCGAGGACTGCTTATCGGAATGGGGATGACGGAAAAGCAGGGGGGATCCGATGTCCTGAGCAACACGACGCGTGCGGAAAAAACCGCCGAAGGCTTTTATCATCTTATCGGTCATAAATGGTTTTTCTCGGTACCGCAGAGCGATGCTCATCTGGTGCTGGCGCAGGCGCCGGCGGGACTCTCTTGCTTTTTTGTCCCGCGCCTGCTGCCGGACGGTCAGCGTAACGGCGTACGCCTGGAAAGGCTGAAAGATAAATTAGGTAACCGCGCGAACGCCAGTGGCGAGGTTGAGTTTTACAATGCTTGCGGCTGGCCGATCGGGGAAGAGGGCGATGGCATCCGTCAGATTCTTAAGATGGGGGGCCTGACCCGCTTTGACTGCGCGCTGGGCAGCCATGCGCTGATGCGCCGGGCTTATTCAGTCGCCCTATATCATGCTCTGCAGCGCCAGGCATTTGGCAAAAATCTGGTCGATCAACCGATGATGCGTCAGGTTCTGGGGCAAATGGCGCTGCGGCTGGAAGGGCAAACCGCCTTTCTGTTCCGCCTGGCGCGTGCCTGGGACAGACGCGGTGATGCGCAGGAAGCGCTGTGGGCAAGGCTTTTCACGCCCGCGGCAAAATTTGCGGTCTGCAAATCCGGGATCGCCTTCGTCGCTGAAGCGATGGAGGTGCTGGGGGGATCGGGCTATTGCGAAGAGAGTGAACTACCGCGTTTGTACCGCGAAATGCCGGTAAACAGTATCTGGGAAGGTTCCGCTAATATTATGTGCCTGGACGTGATGCGTGTACTGATGAAGCAGCCGGCGGCGCTTGAACTACTGGCGGCGGAGTGCGCGGAAGTGAAAGGGCAAAACCGTCATTTCGATCGCGCATGGCGGCAGTTGCAGCAATGGCTACGGCGACCTGTGGAAGCGCAGGGGCGGGAAATTACCCGGCTGGTCTATAGGTTGGGCGCTGGCGCGCAGGTATTACGCGTTGCTTCACCGCCGTTGGCGGAAGCCTGGTGCCGTATGATGCTCGACACGCGCGGCGGCATGCGTCTGGACGAGCAGACGCTGGACGACTTGCTGCTACGGGCAATGGGGCGTGGACGTCAGGCGCCTCAGGCATAGAGAATGGCCTGTACCCGCCAGTTATCCGGCTGCTGCTCTTCGTACATCTGGACGATGCGATACCAGGACGCGCCCTGCTCATCGGCCTGCAAGGCGATAGCATGTTCAACGTCCTGCTGGCTGCCGGAAATATTGTTAACGCAAATCAGGCCAATTTCGTTCAGGCCAGTCACGCAGTCAGCGCTGGCAAACTCCGCTGACTGCGCGGAGGTATTGGCCGTGACGGTGGTCAACATCAGGCTGGGTAGGGAAAAATTTCGTTTCATCGTCAGCTCCATTTCACATAGTCCTGAGGGCAGTCCGTTGCTAACGTTCTGCCAGGTTACAGCTGGCCGAACGTTATTATGCACAGGAGAACGTGAATGGGCGCAAAGCAGTGTAAAGCTCGCTTAAAGATTGACCGCTATTTACGGTACAAAATCGCCTGCGAATACCACTGGCCGGGAACCATGGTGTCATCAATCATAATGATGACGTAGTAATCCGCTTTAGCTGCTTCAGCTTTGACTTTTAGCGCAGCCTCGACATCCATCGGCGAGCCGTACTTTAAGACGCTCACCGTGCCCATCTTCTGCAAGCCCATCGTCTGATTACGTTGGATCTCTTGCGGATGGTCGGTTGCTGGCGGCGGCGCTTCTGGCGTCCCTTGTAGCGCACTACAGCCGCTTAAAGCGATAGCCAATAGCCAGGGTATAAACCTACGCATAGCCATATCTCGTTTCCTGATAGTCATAGTGTAGTGGTAGCCTGAATCTCATTTCTGGGGAATGTTCCCAAATTGTTATCCGGTACGCGATTTTCGAATGAAAATATCGTGAAAGCGTAATCTGGTTCTCAAGATTATGAATCATGTGCGAACAAGAGACTCGAGTAATAACATAGCACCACACCACTATAGAGAAAGGAGACGGTAAATGATTGCACTAGAAATGCGTAACCTTGCGGGTGGGGAAGTTCTCCATGCGTGCCCGCACGGCGCTGCGGATTCACCGCTGCCTTGCATCGTCTTTTATCATGGATTTACCTCTTCTAAGCTAGTCTACAGCTACTTTGCCGTTGCTCTGGCAGAGGCCGGGTTTCGGGTCATTATGCCCGATGCGGCCGAACACGGTGCGCGATATCAGGGTGATGAACAAGGGCGGATGCAGCGCTTCTGGCCGATCCTGATGCAAAATTTTGCTGAATTTCCGGCATTACAGGAGGCGATTCGTGCGCAGGGATGGCTTGCTGACGACAGGCTGGCGGTTGCCGGAGCATCGATGGGCGGAATGACGGCGCTGGGGATAATGACCCATCATCCAGAGCTGAAAAGCGTTGCCTGCCTGATGGGGTCTGGCTATTTCAGTACGCTCTCGCAGAGGCTTTTCCCTTCGCCTTCATTTGATGCAGCACAGCTGGCGGATTGGGACGTCAGCCAGCAGCTGGCGACGCTTGCCAGTCGGCCGCTGCTGCTCTGGCACGGCGATGAAGATGATGTGGTGCCTCCGGAAGAGACCTTCCGTCTGCAGCAGGCGCTGCGGCAACATGAGATGACCGATAAGTTAACCTGCCTCTGGCAGAAGGGCGTCCGTCACCGCATTACGCCAGAGGCGTTAGCGGCGACGGTGGCATTTTTTCAACGCCATCTTTAAACGCGAATCACCTGAACGCCCTGATCCTCAAGCTGCTTGAGGATCGCTTCATCCGCCTGTTTTCCGGTAATCACCAGGTCGATTTGCCCGGCCTGGCTAAACAGCATTCCGGCGCGTTCGCCAACTTTACTGCTGTCGACCAGTACCGCGAGTTTACCGACGACGTTAAGCATTTTTTGCTCCGCCATCGCTGTCAGCATATCGGTTTTATATAGCCCTTCGGCGGTGAGACCTTTGCCGCTGGTAAACATCCAGTGCCCGGCGTATAGGCTGTTTTCGCTGCCCTGCGGGCTCAGGGTGATGGAATGGCTGCGGTTATACTGTCCGCCCATAATGATGACGCTGTCGTGTTCCTGATCGATCAGGTAATTGGCCAGCGGCAAATAGTTCGTGATGATCTGTACCGGTTTTCCGCACAGCTCTTGCCCAAGCAGGAAGGCGGTAGAGCCGCAGTTGATAACAATACTTTCGCCGGGGTTGACCAGTTGCGAAGCCGCACGTGCAATCCGCACTTTCTCGTCGTGGTTTTGCGCCTGGTGAATATTCATTGGTGACCAGCGCGGGCGCTGCTCGCTGATGGCTTCCGCGCCGTTGCGGACTTTTTTTAGTTTGCCGCTGTCGTCGAGCTTATTGATATCGCGCCGTGCCGTCGCCGGAGAAATTCCCAGTCGGGAAATCACCTGCTCCACGGTGACAAATCCCGTTTGTGCCAGCAAATCCAGTAAAATTTGATGTCTTTGCGCTTCCGTCATGAGCAAATCCGATTAAAAGTGATAAGCAAAGATGATATTTGAAATCAGGTGAAAATACTAATGCTGACGGGGATAATTTCCGGCGGGGGCTCCCGCCGGAGATGGCTTAGAGGAAGGACTTAAAGGGGAGGTCCGGTTCCATGGTGAAGCAATCGTCGAATCCGCGAGGATAGTGGTATTCGAAGTTGTCTTTATCCAGCGGCCAGGTGAACTTCCCGCCGACCTGCCAGATAAATGGCTTAAAGCCATACTTCAGGCGGTCTTTTTTCATTTCCCACAGAACGCGGATCTCCTGCGGATCGGCCTGGAAATTTGACCAGATATCGTGATGGAAAGGGATCACCACTTTGGTATTCAGCGCCTCGGCCATGCGCAGGATATCGGCGCTGGTCATTTTGTCGGTAATGCCGCGCGGGTTCTCGCCATAGGAGCCCAGAGCCACGTCGATTTGGTGCTCGTTCCCGTGCTTCGCGTAGTAGTTAGAGTAGTGAGAATCGCCGCTGTGGTACAGGTTGCCGCCCGGCGTTTTAAACAAGTAGTTCACCGCGCGCTGATCCATCCCATCCGGCAGCACGCCCGCGGCTTTTTGTTCTGCGGGTAAGGTGATCAGGGCGGTACGGTCAAAGGCGTCGAGCGCGTGGATTTCAATATCTTTGATTTTAACCACATCGCCCGGTTTCATCACTATGCAGCGTTCTTTCGGAACGCCCCAGCCCATCCACAGATCGACGCAGGTTTGCGGGCCGATAAACGGTACGTCTTCGGCGCAGTTCTGCATGACCGCGGCGGCCACGTTCACATCAATATGATCGTTATGATCGTGGGTAGACAGCACGGCGTCGATCTGGCGAATGGCGAACGGATCGAGGACAAACGGAGTGGTCCGCAGGTTTGGCTGGAGCTTCTTCACACCCGCCATGCGCTGCATCTGGTGGCCCGTTTTCATCAGCGGGTTGCCGTGGCTTTGCTTGCCGGTGCCGCACCAGAAGTCGACGCAGATATTGGCTCCGCCTTCGGATTTTAGCCAGATGCCCGTACAACCCAACCACCACATGGCAAAGGTGCCCGGCGCCACCTGCTCTTGCTCAATCTCTTCGTTCAGCCAGCTGCCCCATTCCGGAAAAGTGTTCAGGATCCATGATTCGCGGGTGATGGTTTGCACTTTACTCATTTATTTTCCCCTCACATATTATCAGAAGTAATCACATTGTGATTTGTTTTGAAGAATACTGGCATCGTTTGTTCAGGATTGCAATCCTGAATTTTGCCTGTTCTGGGGGCAATCCTAAGGGGTAAACGGAGGTTAAGACAGATTTTATGATATGGGTGGAATTATATTTTATTGATTTTAATGCATTATTTTTTATTTTATGAAAATGAGAATTAATACGATGGCGGATTGTGTGATTATTTGCGGCGTGCGTCACATTTAATCAAATATAATCTTGTTGTGATTATTTTTGATTATTAGAGTGATCCCAACAACAAACCCTGAGCGTAGCGTGCGTTCAGAGCGTCCACCTTCTGGAGTGTGTTATGGAGATTCTCTACCACATCTTTACCGTGTTCTTTAACCAGGTAATGACTAACGCCCCGCTACTGCTGGGGATTGTGACCTGCCTGGGCTATATCCTGCTGCGTAAAAGCGCCAGCGTTATTGTTAAAGGGACGATTAAAACCATTATCGGTTTTATGCTGTTGCAGGCTGGCTCCGGCATTCTGACCAGCACCTTTAAGCCGGTAGTGGCGAAAATGTCTGAGGTTTATGGCATTAACGGGGCTATCTCCGATACCTACGCATCAATGATGGCCACGATCGAACGCATGGGAGACGCCTACAGCTGGGTGGGCTATGCCGTGCTGTTAGCTCTGGCGTTGAATATTTGTTACGTCCTGCTGCGGCGTATTACCGGTATTCGCACCATCATGCTGACCGGGCACATCATGTTCCAGCAGGCTGGGTTGATTGCCGTCTCTTTTTACATCTTCGGCTACCCGATGTGGACGACCATCATTTGTACGGCGGTGCTGGTATCGCTCTATTGGGGCATTACCTCGAACATGATGTACAAGCCGACCCAGGAAGTGACTGACGGCTGCGGCTTCTCCATCGGTCACCAGCAGCAGTTCGCTTCATGGATTGCTTACAAGGTCGCTCCGTATCTGGGTAAAAAGGAGGAGAGCGTTGAAGATCTTAAGCTGCCGGGCTGGCTGAACATCTTTCACGACAACATCGTCTCCACGGCCATTGTGATGACTATTTTCTTCGGCGCGATCCTGCTCTCCTTCGGCATCGATACCGTACAGGCGATGGCGGGCAATACCCACTGGACGGTCTATATCCTGCAAACGGGCTTCTCGTTCGCCGTGGCTATTTTCATTATCACCCAGGGCGTGCGCATGTTCGTCGCCGAACTTTCCGAGGCGTTCAACGGTATCTCCCAGCGCCTGATTCCCGGCGCCGTGCTAGCCATTGACTGTGCGGCGATCTATAGCTTTGCGCCAAACGCCGTCGTCTGGGGCTTTATGTGGGGCACCATCGGCCAGCTGATCGCCGTCGGTATTCTGGTGGGCGTCGGCTCTTCCATTCTGATTATTCCGGGCTTTATCCCGATGTTCTTCTCGAACGCCACCATCGGCGTCTTTGCTAACCACTTTGGCGGCTGGCGCGCGGCGCTCAAGATTTGCCTGGTGATGGGAATGATTGAAATCTTTGGCTGCGTCTGGGCGGTGAAGCTGACCGGCATGAGCGCCTGGATGGGCATGGCGGACTGGTCAATTCTGGCGCCGCCGATGATGCAGGGCTTCGCCTCCATCGGTATCGCGTTTATGGCCGTCATCATCATTATTGCACTGGCTTATATGTTCTTCGCAGGGCGCACGCTGCGTGCTGAAGAGGACGCGGAAAAACAACTGGCAGATGCTTCTGCTCAATAAGGAGTTTTGACTATGACCGTACGTATTCTGGCTGTATGTGGCAACGGGCAAGGAAGTTCCATGATCATGAAGATGAAGGTGGACCAGTTTTTGACCCAGTCAAATATCGATCACACGGTGAACAGCTGCGCGGTGGGGGAATATAAAAGCGAACTAAACGGCGCGGACATTATCATCGCCTCCACCCATATCGCCGGTGAGATTAGCGTCTCCGGCAATAAATACGTGGTTGGGGTACGCAACATGCTCTCGCCAGCGGATTTTGGCCCAAAACTGCTGGAAGTGATCAAAGCGCACTTTCCGCAGGATGTGAAGTAAGGACGCCAAATGAAATTACGTGATTCGCTGGTGGAGAATAACTCCATCCTTTTACAGGCTGATGCCAGCACCTGGCAGGAAGCCGTCAAGCTGAGCGTTGATTTGCTGGTGAAAGCCGATGTGGTAGAGCCGCGCTACTACCAGGCCATTCTGGATGGCGTAGCTCAGCACGGCCCTTATTTTGTGATAGCTCCCGGCCTGGCGATGCCGCACGGTCGCCCGGAAGAGGGGGTCAAGAAAACTGGCTTTGCGCTGGTCACGCTGAAAACGCCGCTGGTTTTCAATCATGAGGATAACGACCCGGTCGACATCCTGATCACCATGGCGGCCGTGGATGCCAATACCCATCAGGAAGTGGGCATTATGCAGATCGTCAATCTGTTTGAAGACGAAGCCAATTTTGACCGTTTACGCGCCTGCCGCACCGCGCAGCAAGTGCTGGATTTAATTGATAACGCCACGGCGGCGGCCGTTTAAAAGGAAGAGAAAATGTCATTACCTATGTTGCAGGTTGCGCTCGATAACCAATCCATGTCTTCCGCGTATGAAACGACGCGCCTGATAGCCGATGAAGTGGACATTATTGAAGTCGGTACCATCCTTTGCGTGGCTGAAGGCGTTCGCGCCGTTCGCGACCTGAAGGCGCTCTATCCCAACAAAATCGTGCTGGCGGACGCTAAAATCGCCGATGCCGGTAAAATCCTCTCCCGTATGTGCTTTGAAGCCAACGCTGACTGGGTAACCGTGATCTGCTGTGCGGACATCAACACCACCAAAGGCGCGCTGGACGTGGCGAAAGAGTTCAACGGCGACGTTCAGATTGAACTGACCGGCTACTGGACCTGGGAGCAGGCGCAGGAGTGGCGCGAAGCGGGTATCCAGCAGGTAGTCTATCACCGTAGCCGCGACGCCCAGGCGGCCGGGGTGGCATGGGGCGAGGCGGATATTAACGCTATCAAACGCCTGTCCGATATGGGCTTTAAAGTCACCGTCACCGGCGGCCTGGCGCTGGAGGATTTGCCGCTGTTCCAGGGAATTCCGATCCACGTCTTTATCGCCGGGCGCAGCATTCGCGACGCCGCTTCGCCGGTGGAAGCCGCCCGGCAGTTCAAACGTTCTATCGCCCAACTGTGGGGCTAAGGAGCGGCTATGCTGTCGAAACATATTCCGCTCGGCATCTATGAAAAAGCGCTCCCCGCCGGGGAGTGCTGGCTGGAACGCCTGCAGCTGGCTAAGGCGCTCGGTTTTGATTTCGTCGAAATGTCGGTCGATGAAACTGACGCCCGCCTGGCCCGACTCGACTGGAGCCGGGAGCAGCGCTTCGCGCTGGTTAACGCGATTGCCGAAACCGGGGTGCGCGTGCCCTCTATGTGCCTGAGCGCCCATCGGCGCTTCCCGCTCGGTAGCGAAGACGACGCGGTACGGGCGCAGGGGCTGGAGATTATGCGCAAAGCCATTCGGCTGGCGCAGGATGTAGGCATTCGCGTTATTCAGCTGGCGGGTTACGACGTTTACTACCAGGAGGCCAACAACGAGACGCGCCGTCGTTTCCGTGACGGGCTAAAAGAGAGCGTTGAAATGGCCAGCCGCGCGCAGGTAACGCTGGCGATGGAAATCATGGACTATCCGCTGATGAACTCGATCAGCAAGGCGCTGGGCTATGCTCATTACCTGAATAATCCGTGGTTCCAGCTCTATCCGGACATCGGCAACCTTTCCGCCTGGGATAACGACGTGCAGATGGAGCTGCAGGCCGGTATGGGGCATATCGTGGCGGTGCATATAAAAGATACGAAACCCGGCGTATTTAAAAACGTGCCGTTCGGCGAAGGCGTCGTCGATTTTGAACGTTGTTTCGAAACGCTCAAGCAGACGGGCTACTGCGGCCCGTATCTAATTGAAATGTGGAGCGAAACGACCGACGATCCGGCCGCCGAGGTCGCGAAAGCGCGCGATTGGGTGAAGGCGAGGATGGCCAGCGCCGGTCTGGTGGAGGCAGCATAATGCAAACGCTAAAACGGCAGGTATTTGAAGCCAATATGGATTTACCGCGCTACGGCCTGGTCACTTTTACCTGGGGTAACGTCAGCGCTATCGACCGCGAACGCGGGCTGGTGGCGATTAAGCCCAGCGGAGTCGCCTACGAGGCCATGAAAGCGGACGATATGGTGGTCGTGGATCTGGAGGGGAGAGTGGTAGACGGGCGGTATCGTCCCTCTTCCGATACCGCCACGCATCTGGCGCTGTATCGCCGCTACCCGAGTCTGGGGGGCGTGGTACATACTCATTCGACGCACGCAACGGCCTGGGCGCAGGCGGGTCTGGCCATTCCCGCGCTGGGAACGACCCATGCGGACTACTTCTTTGGCGATATCCCCTGCACCCGGGCGTTGAGCCCCCGGGAAGTGGAAGAGGCTTATGAGCTGAATACCGGCCACGTGATTATCGAAACGCTGGGCGATGTTGAGCCGCTGCATACGCCGGGCGTCGTGGTCTATCAGCACGGGCCTTTTGCCTGGGGCAAAGATGCGCACGATGCGGTGCACAACGCGGTGGTGATGGAAGAAGTGGCGCGGATGGCGTGGATAGCCCGCGCGATCAACCCGCAGCTGAAGCCCATCGATAGCTGGCTGATGGACAAACACTTCATGCGCAAGCACGGGCCAAACGCCTACTACGGGCAAAAGTGAAATACGTGCTCCGGAGCATTTCATCTTTATGATGAATCAACCGGTCTGCTCCGGAGCCTTTTTTAACGTTGTTGATAAGCCGACGGCATACAGCGCATACCTATCAGCGTCACGACGCAAATTATCGCGCCAGCATAAAACGTCGAGGCGGCGCCCAACATTTCCCACAGCACGCCTGCACCGGCGCTGGCCAGCAGTAGCGCGATTCCGCTCATCAGGTTGAACATTCCGAACGCAGTGCCGCGCAGTTCAGGCGGGGCGGTATGCGCCACCATTGCCGCCAGTAGACCCTGCGTCATGCCCATATGAATACCCCACAGCGCGACGCCGGCTAAAAGCGTGCTCCAGTGGCTACTCAGCGCCAGCACGATATCGGCGGCAATCAGCACCAGCAGGCCCCACTGCAGCATTTTGCTGTGGCTCATCCTGTCCGATAATTTCCCGAAAGGATAGGCAGTCAGGCTGTAGACCAGGTTCATGGCGACCATTACTAGCGGTATGGCGAATAGCGGGATCGCCATTTGCTGGGCGCGTAGCACCAGAAAGGCTTCGCTGAAGCGGGAGAGGGTGAAAATCGAGCCAATAGCCACCACCCACCAGTAAGCGGCGGAAAGCTTCTTGAGATTCTCGCGGCGCAGGGGATTGGTGCGTTTCTGGACGACCGATGTGTTGGGTTCTTTTAACCCAAAGCCCAACAGAGCGATTGAGAGGACGGCGGGAATCGCCGCGACCCAGAAAATCGACTGGAAATCGTTATCCCAGAGAAACATCAGCGCGACGGCAAGCAGCGGGCCCAGAAACGCGCCGATGGTGTCCAGCGCCTGGCGCAGTCCGTAGGCGGCCCCGCGAATTTCCGGGGGAGTGACGTCGGCAACCAGCGCATCCCGCGGCGCGCCGCGTATTCCTTTGCCGATGCGGTCGATCATTCGTGCGCTAAACACCATGCCGGAGGTAGGGGCGATAGCAAAAAGAGGCTTACTCAGCGCTCCCAGACCATAGCCGAGCAGCGCCAGCCCTTTACGTTTGCCGACATAATCGCTGATGACGCCGGAAAACACCTTCAGCATCAGCGCGGTGGCTTCCGCCACGCCTTCGATAATGCCGATAATAATCACGCTGGCTCCCAACGTGGTGGCCATAAATAAAGGGAGCAGGCTGTGGATCATTTCTGAGGAAACATCCATGAGCAAGCTAACGCCGCCCAGCACCCAAACCCCTTTTGGGATACGGCTGAGCGTGGCAAAACGCGGAACCATGAATCACTCCAGAGA
Organism: Klebsiella sp. CN_Kp066; assembly: GCF_040065135.1. Classification (NCBI taxonomy): domain Bacteria; kingdom Pseudomonadati; phylum Pseudomonadota; class Gammaproteobacteria; order Enterobacterales; family Enterobacteriaceae; genus Klebsiella; species Klebsiella sp. CN_Kp066. The sequence continues at coordinate 29,274 of NZ_JBEAIU010000024.1, forward strand.
ATCATGTAGTTAAAGAGAGATTAAATCAGGTTACGCGCAGGCTGATAAGTCACGAGGAAAAATAATTCTCAATTGCATTAAGCAACGCTCTCTTCCGCGACGCGGCTGACGCCTTACAAACATCAGGTTCTGTGTTTTGTGTCGAATTGAGCAACGTCAGCGGGCCGGGCAGGAGCATCGCTGACTTCCTCTGTTATTGGATGAAGTCAGCGCTCCGGAGGCGTTAGCGGTAAATGACGGCGCTGGCGTGAATTTGCCCATCGCTTCCCGGTTCATGAATAAGGATTGGCTGGAAGTATTTCGCTCCCTGAACATCGCTCTGCTGGCTAAGCGCCTGGTCAGCTTCCTGCTCGGTGGCGATGTTATGGTTGATATAGATAACGCCGAGGCTCTGCACATCATCCATATTGCGGGCCTGGCGGGCATCGATTTTAATAGCAGCCAGCGCGTTGGCGCATAACAAAAGCGCTGCCATCATGGTTATGAGGATGTATTTCATCATCTACGCTCCTTATGACAGTCCTGACGTTCACCCGCTTCCCTGGGGTATGGATTGCTTCTGATCTAATTGTAATCGCTGCCTCTCTGGCGCATCGCGACCATTTCTGATGCAGTTGTTCAAAAAATTGTCGCTTCCGCTGTTGATTAATTTTAAATCACTGGCTTAGGGTCACTTTGCGCTTAGTGCGAATTATTTGCACAATTCACTTGTCTTAAACCCCGCTCGCCCGTATTATGACGCGTCAATTTTTCAGCCGCCCTTTAACACGTTCCTTGCCTCCATGGGCCGCGGCTGACCCAGACAGGAGGCTGAATAATCCGTAAGGAGCAATTCGATGCGTCATTACGAAATCGTTTTTATGGTCCATCCTGACCAGAGCGAACAGGTTCCGGGCATGATCGAACGTTACACTGGTGCAATCACTGCAGCAGAAGGTACGATCCACCGTCTGGAAGACTGGGGCCGCCGTCAGCTGGCTTATCCGATCAACAAACTGCACAAAGCTCACTACGTTCTGCTGAACGTTGAAGCGCCGCAGGAAGCGATCGATGAGCTGGAAACTAACTTCCGCTTCAACGACGCCGTTATCCGCAGCATGGTAATGCGTACTAAGCACGCTGTTACCGAAGCATCTCCGATGGTTAAAGCGAAAGACGAGCGCCGTGAGCGTCGCGAAGATTTCGCTAACGAAACCGCAGATGATTCTGAAGCTGGGGATTCTGAAGAGTAATCCTGATGACCAATCGTCTGGAGCTGTCCGGCATTGTTTGCAGGACTCCACTTCGTAAGGTCAGCCCGTCAGGAATTCCACACTGCCAGTTCGTGCTTGAGCATCGTTCAGTGCAGGAGGAAGCCGGTTTTCACCGGCAGGCGTGGTGCCAGATGCCCGTGATAATCAGCGGACACCAGAACCAGGCCATTACTCACAGTATAACGGTCGGTAGCGCAGTAATCGTTCGAGGGTTCATCTCTTGCCACAAGGCAAAGAACGGCTTGAGCAAAATGGTTCTGCATGCCGAGCAGATTGAATTGATAGATTCTGGAGACTAGCCATATGGCACGTTATTTCCGTCGTCGCAAGTTCTGCCGTTTCACCGCGGAAGGCGTTCAAGAGATCGACTATAAAGATATCGCTACGCTGAAAAACTACATCACCGAAAGCGGTAAGATTGTCCCGAGCCGTATCACCGGTACCCGTGCAAAATATCAGCGTCAGCTGGCTCGCGCTATCAAACGCGCTCGCTACCTGTCCCTGCTGCCGTACACTGATCGTCATCAGTAATCGGTCACGGTCCATTAATACGACTTTGAGAGGATAAGGTAATGCAAGTTATTCTGCTTGATAAAGTAGCAAACCTGGGTAGCCTGGGTGATCAGGTTAACGTTAAAGCGGGCTATGCTCGTAACTTCCTGGTACCACAGGGTAAAGCTGTTCCTGCTACCAAGAAAAACGTTGAATTCTTCGAAGCACGCCGTGCTGAACTGGAAGCCAAACTGGCAGAAGTTCTGAGCGCTGCTAACGCACGTGCTGAAGCAATCAACGCACTGGGCACCGTTACCATCGCGTCTAAATCTGGCGACGAAGGTAAACTGTTCGGTTCCATCGGTACTCGCGACATCGCTGACGCTGTAACTGCAGCTGGCGTTGCCGTTGCTAAGAGCGAAGTTCGTCTGCCGAACGGCGTTCTGCGCACCACCGGTGAGCACGAAGTGGACTTCCAGGTTCACAGCGAAGTCTTCGCTAAACTGGTTGTTAACGTTGTAGCTGAGTAATTTATTACTCAACTCACGTCGAGACGCCGGCCCTGTGCCGGCGTTTTGCTTTTCTGTATTTGCTTAATCTTTTCCTGGTATGGTGGCTATTCTTAGCAACTTTCTGGATAATAAAATAAAACACTATTTTATTTCTGGTAAAGTGAATGGACGCACCCTCAATATTTTCCCGCAAGAATGTGGCTTATGCCTGCGCAACCCTCTGCTGCCTGCTGTGGGGAAGCTCCTATCCGGCGATTAAAAGCGGCTATGAACTGTTTCAGATTGCCACTGATGATGTGCCGTCAAAAATCGTTTTTGCTGGCTATCGCTTCCTGTTTGCCGGAACCCTGCTGCTGCTCTTCGCGCTGGTGCAACGTAAGCCGATTGCCCGCTTAAATCCGCGTCAGTGCGGGCAGCTGGCGATACTGGGCGTTACGCAAACGTCTATCCAGTACGTTTTCTTCTACGTGGGCCTGGCGTTTACCACCGGCGTGAAGGGCTCGATTATGAACGCTACCGGAACCTTCTTCAGCGTCCTGTTGGCGCACTTCATCTATCAGAATGACAAGCTGAGCTATAACAAGGCCATCGGCTGCATTCTCGGTTTTGCCGGCGTCATGCTGGTGAACTTTAATCATTCATTGAGCGATTTTAGCTTTGTCTGGCAAGGAGATGGTTTTGTGGTGCTGGCGGCTTTTATTCTGTCGGCGGCGACGCTATATGGTAAACGCATTTCACAAACGGTTGACCCAACGGTGATGACCGGCTGGCAGCTGGCGTTTGGCGGTCTGGTGCTGGTTGGCGGCGGTTACCTGACCGGCGGAACCCTCGAGGTTCACAGCTCCGCAGCGGTGCTGGTTCTGGCTTATTTGACGCTGCTCTCCTCCATCGCTTTTGCTTTGTGGAGCGTGCTGCTGAAGCATAACCGCGTGAGCATGATTGCGCCGTTCAACTTTGTCATCCCGGTAGCCGGAACCGTGCTGTCGGCCATCTTCCTTGGCGAGAATATTTTTGAACCGAAATATGCGGTTGCGCTGGTGCTGGTGTGCGCCGGGATCTGGTGGGTAAATAAGCCGGGGGCAACATCCGGAAAATCTTCACAGCAGGCCGGGTAAGCTACCCGGCCGGAACGCTTAACGGACGCGAATAAAGCTACCGTTCGACTGGCGGGTAAACAGCACCTGCTGCCCGCCGCCGGTATCGATAGTCAGCCCGGTGACCACGCCGCTGGCATTCTGGCGGATCTGTACCGTCTGCCCGGTTTGCAGCGAGCTTAGCGGCTTACCGGCACCTTCAACCTGGGCCATGGCGTAAACGTCGGTCGGCGGCAGGTTGTGGTCGCGGAACAGCTGCGCGAGGGTTTTGCCGGATTCAATACGGTAGGTCCGCCACTGCTGCTCAATGCCGGGAGTCGACTGCGGCTCCTGATAAGGCTGGGAAGCGGTCTGCTGCTGCGGTTGATCCGGCTGCTCATCCTGAATGGGCTCCGGCGCGACCGGCGCCACCTGATCGGCATCGTTGACCGGCGGCGTGTTAGTGATGGGCGGCAGTGGGACGGCCTGATTACCTGAAGACTGCGACTGAGATTGCAGGTCGAGATTCGCCTCGCGGCTGGACTGAACTGAACTGCCGTTATCCTCTGAAGGGAGCAGAACGCCGATAACCACCAGCAGCGCTCCGGCAATAATACCGCGGCGGTGCATCGGCGGTAGCGGATCCATGAGGCGAAAATGATCCGGGGCATGCCAGATCTTCTCCAGGGTAGATTTCAGTTCAAAGCGCCCGGGCATGGCTTTCCTCCTGCTCCGCATATTTTTATCCTGCTGTCTCTAGAGTATAGATGGCTAACTTTCTGAAGGACGAGACAAAGATATGTTTCGTGAGGTTAACCTTATCTCTCTATTGTTTCTGTTTCCGTCAGATTTGTCATCATCCTGCCGACAAAGTTTTACCCGTCGTGCTGTGGCTGATATGCTGCCCACCTCTTTATACCCGTCATACTTCAGGTTGCAGATGCGTTGGCTGCAGCTCGAATTATTTAGGGTATATGTTCCGGCTTTTCTGCTTATGCTGCGTGAAGCCGTGGAATATAAAATTCTCACCCAAAAAAGGAACAAAGATGGCAACCCCTACTTTTGACACGATTGAAGCACAGGCAAGTTACGGTATCGGCTTGCAGGTTGGACAACAGCTGAGCGAATCTGGCCTGCAGGGGCTGCTGCCGGAAGCGCTGGTCGCGGGTATTGCTGACGCGCTGGAAGGTAAACAGCCGCAGGTGCCGGTGGAAGCCGTTCACCGCGCGCTGCGTGAAATTCACGAACGCGCTGACGCCGTGCGTCGCGAGCGTTTCCAGGAAATGGCCGCGGATGGCGAGAAATACCTGGAAGAAAACCGCGAGCGCGAAGGCGTGAACAGCACCGAATCTGGCCTGCAGTTCCGCGTACTGACCCAGGGTGAAGGCCCGATCCCGGCGCGTACTGACCGCGTTCGCGTTCACTACACCGGCAAACTGATCGATGGCACCGTCTTCGATAGCTCCGTTGCGCGCGGCGAACCGGCTGAGTTCCCGGTGACCGGCGTGATCGGCGGCTGGATTGAAGCGTTGACCCTGATGCCGGTAGGCTCTAAATGGGAACTGACGATTCCGCACAACCTGGCCTACGGCGAGCGCGGCGCGGGCGCATCCATTCCTCCGTTCAGTACCCTGATTTTTGAAGTTGAACTGCTGGACATTATTTAAATAGCAGGTGCTTCCTCTTCCGTATGGGGGAGGGAGCCGCTTTAAATAGTGTAAAACCCTTAAGTTGAGCATTTGCTGGAGCTTTATATTGCATATCTGCTGAATGGGTGTATTTTTGTGAGCTGTTTCGCGTAACCGGAGTGATATAACACTCACTTTAAACATAAAATTAACATTATCTCTAAATCATAGTATTCATCCCTCCGATTCTTACCTAATATCGATAAACCCTCGTTCCGGGGTTAATACGAATGAAGGGCCAATAGAGCCCGAACAACACAGACAGGTACAACAGGAAAAATCACATGGTAGATCAGGTAAAAGTCGTTGCCGACGAACAGGCTCCGACTGAACAATCGCTGCGGCGAAATCTCACTAACCGGCATATTCAGCTTATTGCTATCGGTGGTGCGATAGGCACCGGGCTGTTTATGGGGTCAGGCAAAACCATCAGCCTTGCCGGGCCGTCAATTATTTTTGTTTATATGATCATCGGTTTCATGCTGTTTTTCGTCATGCGCGCCATGGGTGAATTACTGCTGTCGAATCTCGAATACAAGTCATTCAGCGATTTTGCCGCCGACCTGCTGGGCCCCTGGGCAGGTTATTTCACCGGCTGGACCTACTGGTTCTGCTGGGTGGTGACCGGGATGGCGGACGTGGTGGCGATCACCGCCTACGCGCAGTTCTGGTTCCCGGGACTCTCCGACTGGGTCGCCTCGCTGGCGGTCATCCTGCTGCTGCTGGGTCTTAACCTCGCCACCGTGAAGATGTTCGGCGAGATGGAGTTCTGGTTTGCGATGATCAAAATTGTCGCTATCGTGGCGCTGATCGTGGTCGGCCTGGTGATGGTGCTGATGCACTTCCAGTCACCGACCGGCGTGGAAGCCTCTTTCGCCCATCTGTGGAATGACGGCGGCTGGTTCCCGAAAGGCATCAGCGGATTCTTTGCCGGCTTCCAGATCGCCGTTTTCGCCTTCGTGGGCATCGAACTGGTGGGAACCACGGCGGCGGAAACGAAAGATCCTGAGAAATCCCTGCCGCGGGCGATTAACTCGATTCCCATTCGTATCATTATGTTCTACGTCTTTGCGCTGATCGTCATTATGTCGGTGACTCCGTGGAGCTCAGTCGTGCCGTCAAAGAGCCCGTTCGTTGAGCTGTTTGTGCTGGTCGGGCTGCCAGCGGCGGCGAGCCTGATCAACTTCGTGGTGCTGACCTCGGCGGCCTCTTCCGCTAACAGCGGCGTATTCTCTACCAGCCGTATGCTGTTTGGTCTGGCGCAGGACGGGCAGGCGCCGAAAATGTTCGCCAAGCTGTCGAAACGCGCGGTACCGGCGAAAGGCCTGACCTTCTCCTGCATGTGTCTGCTGGGCGGCGTGGTCATGCTGATGGTCAATCCAAGCGTCATTGCGGCGTTTACCATGATTACCACGGTGTCGGCGATCCTGTTTATGTTCGTCTGGACAATTATCCTGTGCTCGTATCTGGCCTATCGCAGGAAACGTCCGCAGCTGCATGAGCAGTCCAAATATAAGATGCCGCTGGGCAAACTGATGTGCTGGGTGTGCATGGCATTCTTCGTCTTTGTGCTGGTGCTGCTGACGCTGGAAGCCGATACCCGCGAAGCGCTGATGGTGACCCCGCTGTGGTTTGTACTGCTCGGCGCGGGCTGGCTTTTTGCCGGCAAGAAGCGTCTGGCGAAATAAAAAATCCTCGGGAGAGATGTTTAACGTTGCTTGCAACGGCCCGAAGGGGGCAGGGCGCCCGTCATAAAAAAGGCCACCCGGGGTGGCCAATAAGACTGACAATGTCGAGGGCGCCTGCGGGCGCCTTTTTTATTACTTGCTATTTACCTGCGAGGGCACGCGGGAACAGCACGTTATTTTCGAGACTGATGTGCTCCATCAGGTCATCAATCAGTTCGTTGATGCCGTTGTACATCGCTTTCCAGGTGGTGCAGGCTTCCGCCGGCGGCGTCACGTTCTGCGTGATGTGCTTAATCACCTCCAGCAGCTCGCCCGCTTCATCATGCTCGCTTTCCATCACGCTGATAGGGCCGCCGGCCTGCGTTCCCATGCCCTGTTTGATCATCGGGAACAGAATCTGCTCCTCTTTCATCATATGGCTGGAAAGCTCCTGGTGCAGCATGGTCAGATACTTGGTTAAGCCTTTCGGAACGTTGGGCTTGTCGGCGTGAACGCGCTCGACTTTAGTGGCCTGTAAAATCAGCTCCGGCAGCTGCTCGCGATGCCTGTCGTGATAGCGAACGATAATGTGATCGATAATTTCCGCATAGGGCGCAACCCGCCAGTCGCGCTCTACCGGCTCTTCCGCCAGTTTTGCCAGCTCGGCTTCAATCACCGCGACGTCCAGCTCTTTGCGAGATGCCGCGCGATCCAGCGTCTGTTTGCCGCCGCAGCAGTAGTCCATATCGTACTTACGGAACAGCGCGGAGGCGCGCGGAATCGTCAGCGCCAGCTCGCCTAAAGGTTGGTCACGGAAAGCCATAGCAGTTACCTCGTCATCAAGAATATAAGTTGTATTTTAAATGCATCTTATGTTCCAGGGAATACCCCTTTAGGGTACCAGGCTATTTTTTCTCGCTGACCAGTTTCTGCAGCACGGGTTTTTCCGGACGAGCACGCACGGCAGACACCACGCCGAGCACCAGCAGCAGAATACCGCTTAGGGTCAGAAGCGGGGGCAGACTCTGGCGCAGAATAAAGGTATACAGCAGTCCGGCAAGGGTTTCGAAGACGATCAGCGGCCCGAGGATCACCGTTGGCAGACGCTGGCTGGCAACGTTCCAGCACCACGCCCCAACCCATGAACAGAAGATAGCGATCGCCAGCATCAGGGTGACGAACACCGCCGGGCGCGGGCCGAAGGGGAGCGGGAAGTCCGGGTGCTGTCCATGCAGCCACCCGCAGGCGATAAGGTATCCGACCAGCGATACCGGCAGGGTCACCAGCGCCTGCGCGGTAGCCCACATCATCGGCGGTTTATCCGGGTTTTCCCGCAGCCAACGGGCGTTGCGCAGCGCGTACCAGGCCCAGCACACCACCGAGATCAACGCCAGCAAGATACCGGAGCCGTAGCGCCACGGGCTGAAATCGGGTAAGCCCTGATGCAGTTCAGCGATATTGACGCATGCCAGGCCGAAGGCAATACAGACCAGCGCCGGGAACAGTCGCCGCCACGGCAGCTTTCCATCGCGCTGGCTATAGAGCAGGTTGGCGAAAACCGGCAGCACGACCGGCAGAGTGCCGATAATCATGGTCGACACCGGCGCGCCGGTACGCTGAATCGCGCTGGCCAGGCAGACGTAATAGATTAAGTTGCCCATCAGGGTCAGTCCCAGCGCCGTCCACCAGTCTTTCCTGGCGAGCTGGCGCAGCCGTGCGCGGCCCAGCCAGGCCAGCGGCAGGGCGATCAGCCCCAGCGCCAGATAGCGCCCCATCGACTGTAAAACAGCCGGGTATTCCGGCACCAGTAAAGGGCCCACGAATATCAATCCCCACATCAGCCCTGCCAGCAGGGCGTACAGCACACCACTAATCATCATGCTTTCCATTACTCTTTTTGTTGGCGACAGTGTAGGAGAGGCTTTAGCGGGAATATTGTATGAGGTTGCGCATTAGCGCGGGAGAACCTGCTTTTGATAACGTACCGGGGTAATGCCGTAACGGCGGGTAAACGCGCGGGTCAGGTGCGACTGGTCGGTCAGTCCGGCGGCGAGAGCGACGTCGGCAGCGGGCATACCGTGGGTGAGAAACGCTTTGGCGCGCCACAGGCGAATGGCCATTAACATCTGGTGCGGCGTAACGTGGAAGTGCGCTTTGAACTGGCGCTGGAAATGGTACGGGCTCAGCGCCGCCACCTGCGCCAGCTCATCGAGGGTCACCGTACGCATATAGTTATCATGCAGATAGTCGCGCACCCGCTCGAAGCGGTGGCGAGCTTCGGGCAGCGCAGCGGCATGGTGAGCGAACGGCCGGAAGGTATCGATTAAATCCAGCAGCAGACCCTGCTGCGCGAGCGGATCGTCAGTATGCCACAGGCCGTAGATGAGATTGCCGATTTGCCGGGAGCGAAGCGGGTCCTGACGCACCACTTCGCTGAACCACCAGTGGCGCACGCCAGTCACCTTTTCCAGCGTATCCGGGTCGAGATAAATCATCCGATAGCGCCAGCCGTCGGCAGTCTCCGCCTCGCCGGTATGCAGTTCATCGGGATTCATGGTGACGATAGAGTTAACCGAAGCCACATGCTGGCTGCCGCGATAGCGAAAACGCTCGGCGCCGAGCTCTATCGCGCCGATACCAAAGGCTTCATGGGTGTGCGGTTCAAAGGCGTAGCGGGAGATGTGGGCATGATACAGCTCAACGCCGGGCAGCTGCGCCAGATGGCGAAAGCGCGCGCTGTCTCTTTCATCATTAAACTGTTCCGGTACGCCTTGCATGCGATAACTCCCGACGGACATCCGTACATTATTGAGGATGGTCCGCCGGGATGCTACAAAAATTAACCAGCCTGTAACTTTTACAGGATGCCTTTGATGCTATCAGCGAGGGTGGTGGTCGGGCGGCAAATCAGCGCGCTCAGGGTGCGGCTATTGTCGAACAGCCCGCCTTTGGAGGCGCCGGTATCAGAATCCGCCAGCATATCAGCCAGGCCTGCGGGCAGGCCGACGCCCTTCAGCGCGGCGGCGAAGTCGGCTTCGCTGAGGTTTTGATACACCACGTTTTTACCGCTTTGTTTGCTCAGCTCAGCGGCGAGTTCGCTCAAAGTCCACGCCTCATCGCCCGCCAGTTCATACACTTTTCCGGCGTGGCCCTCTTCGGCGATAACGCGAGCGGCAGCGGCGGCGTAATCCGCGCGGGTAGCAGAGGCGATTTTGCCGTTACCGGCAGCGCCGATAAACACGCCGTGCTCAATCGCCGGCGGCGCGCTGGCGAGATAGTTTTCGGTGTACCAGCCGTTGCGCAGCAGGGCATATGCAATGCCGGAGTCGGCGAGCATCTGCTCGGTGGCGATATGTTCATCCGCCAGCCCCAACGGGGAGGTATCGGCGTGCAGCAGGCTGGTATAGGCGATAAATTTTACGCCGGCAGCTTTCGCTGCATTAATCACGTTGCGGTGCTGGACGGCGCGCTGACCGACCTCGCTGGAAGAGATCAGCAACAGTTTGTCCACGCCCTGTAGGGCGGCGGTCAGGGCCGCTTCATCGCTGTAGTCGGCCTGACGAACCCCTATGCCCCTTTGGCTCAGCGATTCGGCTTTTGCCGGGTTGCGCACGATAGCCACAACCTGGCCCGCGGGGACGGTTTTTAACAGGTTTTCCAGGACGTGTTGGCCAAGCTGGCCGGTTGCGCCGGTAATTGCGATCATGGGTCTTCTCCTTCGTGTTCATTGGCAGTTATGGTAAGCTAACACCTTAACTAACTTTTAGTAAGTACGTACAAAAAGGTAAGTATGAATATGGCGAATCTGACGCTGAGCGAGCAGTTACGTAACGGCAACCTGTTTGCCGAACAGTGCCCCTCGCGGGAAGTGCTCAAACACGTGACCAGCCGCTGGGGCGTACTGATTTTGGTGTCCCTGCGCGATGGCACCCATCGGTTTAGCGATCTGCGGCGTAAGATCGGCGGCGTCAGCGAAAAGATGCTGGCCCAGTCGCTCCAGGCGCTGGAACAGGACGGCTTTCTTAACCGCGTGTCGTATCCGGTGGTGCCGCCGCACGTTGAATATAGTCTGACTCCGCTCGGTGAGCAGGTGAGCGAGAAGGTGGCGGCGCTGGCGGACTGGATTGAACTGAACCTGCCCGCGGTTCTGGCGAACCACGAACAGGTAGCCTGAGGTTGATGTCAGTGTAGCCCCGGTAAGCGCAGCACAACCGGGGAACCGGCAATTATTTACTCAAATCCAGCTGATAAATAGCAAAGCCGATATCGTCGGTAGCCACCTGGCGCATCGGGTATTGCGCTTTCTCTTTGATAAATGCCGCGGCCTTGTCGCCCGGTGAGGTTTCAAAGCGAATATCCAGCGGTACTGTGCTGTGGATCGGCGCCAGGCGCCAGTTGTTATCCGCCGCCGGATGGATCTCGCCGTTTTTCTTCGACTCCGCGCCAATCCACGCCGCCAGCACCGAGCGGTTTTCATCCGGTGAAGCGAACGCGATATGATCCTCGCCGGTGCCCTGGAATTTACCGCCGTAAGCGCGATAGTTGTTGGTCGCGACGAGGAAAGTGGCGTTCGGATCGATTGGCTTGCCGTTAAAGGTCAGATGCTTAATTCGCTCGGCCTGCGGATTCACGCTGTTGCATTCGCCGTCGTAGCGCGCCGGCTGGGTGATATCGATCTGGTAGTTCACGCCGTCAATCACGTCGAAGTTGTAGGTGCGGAAGCCGTCCCAGTTAATCAGCGACTGCGGCTTGCTGCTGGCGGGATCAATTTGATTGAACTGTCCGGCGGAGCACTCCAGCCACTCTTTAACCTCTTTACCGCTGACTTTCATCACCACCAGGGTGTTGGGATACAGGTAGAGGTCGGCGGCGTTGCGGAAGGTGAGCTGCCCTTTTTCCACTTCAACAAAGCTGGCCGGGTCATTTTTACGTCCGCCGACTTTAAACGGCGCGGCGGCGGAGAGTACCGGCAGCTTCGCCAGATCCGGGTCGCCCTGAATGTAGTGCTCAACGTAGGCCTTCTGGGCCATATTGACCACCTGTACGGTTGGGTCGTCCTGCACCAGCGCCAGGTAGCTGTACATATTATCCGAGGATTTACCAATCGGTTTGCCGACAAACTCGCGGGTGGCGTCATGGTCGGCTTTTAATACCGCCACCATGTTGCTGTCTTCTGCCGCCAGCGATTTCTTCGCCACCGAGTCGTAGATCGGCCGCGCTTCGGCTTTCGCTGCGCTGACCTGCCATTTGCCGCTGTCGTTGTTAAGGACCAGATCGACCACCCCAAGGTGATCGCCCCACATGCCCGGCATCACTGCCGGTACGCCGTTCAGCGTACCTTTCGCGATATCCGCGCCTTTGATACCGGCAAAATCTTTGCTCGGGAAGACGGCGTGAGCGTGGCCGAACATAATGGCATCGACCCCAGGCACCTGGCTTAAATAGTAAACGGAGTTCTCCGCCATGGCCTGATACGGGTCGGCGGAGAGGCCGGAGTGGGCAATGACCACCACCACGTCCGCGCCTTTTTCGCGCATTTCCGGGACAAACTTGCGTGCGGTTGCGGTAATGTCGTTAACGGTCACCTTACCGCTAAGATTGGCTTTATCCCAGGTCATTATCTGCGGTGGTACGAAGCCGATATAGCCAATGCGCAGCGTCTGCGTTTTGCCGTCGCTATCCTTCACCTGGGTATCCTGAATCAGATAAGGCGTAAACATCGGTTTGCCGGTTTTGACGTCGATAATATTGGCGTTCACGTAGGGGAACTTCGCCCCTGCCAGCGCTTTATGCAGGAAGTCGAGCCCGTAGTTAAACTCGTGGTTGCCGAGGTTGCCCACGACATAATCCAGGGTATTCATCGCCTTGTAGACCGGGTGAACATCGCCCTCTTTCAGACCCTTTGCGGCCATATAGTCACCCAGCGGGCTGCCCTGAATAACATCGCCGTTATCGACCAGTACGCTATTGCTGACTTCCTGACGCGCTTTCTCAATCAAGGTTGCGGTACGCACCAGGCCAAATTTTTCCGTGGCGGCATCTTTGTAATAGTCAAAGTCCATCATATTACTGTGCAGATCGGTGGTTTCCATGATCCGCAAATCGACCGTTGCCGCATTTACGCTGGCGGCGATCAGCGTGGCCAGTAGCGTTGCGCTAAACTTAATCATCAGTGGCGTCCTTTTTATATGAGCAGTGGCACAGAAGAAAATGTATTTACATTCTGTTGCTTACAGAAATGTGAATCATGCCAGAAAAGCGGTGAAGGAAACCGCCATCGTTATCACAGATAGCGGAACTCACAATGATGCGATATAAATAAAACAACGAGTTAACGCCACTGTAACCAGACGAGGTGGAGAATGTTAGAACAAGTATGTCAGCTTGCACGGAATGCGGGCGATGCCATCATGGAAGTTTACGATGGAAAACAGCCGATGGACGTTACCAGCAAGAAGGACGATTCTCCGGTCACGGCCGCGGATATTGCGGCGCACAAGGTGATTATCAGCGGCCTGCTGGCCCTGACGCCCGATATTCCGGTTCTGTCGGAAGAGGATCCGCCGGCCTGGGAGGTGCGCCAGCACTGGCAGCGCTACTGGCTGGTGGACCCGCTGGACGGCACCAAAGAGTTTATCAAGCGCAACGGCGAGTTTACCGTCAATATCGCCTTGATTGAAAACGGTAAACCGACCCTGGGCGTGGTCTACGCGCCGGTGATGAAGGTGATGTACAGCGCGGAAAAGGGCAAAGCATGGAAAGAGGAGTGCGGCGTTCGCAAGCAGATTCAGGTCCGCGATGCGCGCCCGCCGCTGGTGGTGATTAGCCGTTCACACGGCAATGACCCGGAGCTGCAGGAGTATCTTGAGCAGCTTGGTGAACACCAGACCACCTCAATTGGTTCGTCGCTGAAGTTCTGTCTGGTCGCTGAAGGGCAGGCCCAGCTTTACCCACGCTTCGGGCCGACAAGTACCTGGGACACCGCGGCCGGTCATGCGGTCGCCAGCGCCGCCGGGGCGCACGTTCACGACTGGCAGGGGCGTACTCTTGATTACACGCCGCGTGAATCGTTCCTCAACCCCGGCTTCCGGGTCTCTATTTATTAAGCAACTTGTGCAGCAGGCCCACTACCTGCTGCACCTCCTGCTGGCTGAGCGCGCCGTCTTTAGCCCACTGCACGCGACCCTCTTTGTCCAGCACCACGATGGCTGAACTCTCTTCTTCGAGCTGCCACGCTTTGCGCACCGCGCCGTTGCTGTCGACGATGAACTGTGACCAGGGGTAGAGCTGCTTATTGTTCTCGATACTGCTGCGGACAAACATTCCCGAGCCTGGGATAGCGTCATCGGTATTGACGATAGTCGTCGTTTGGTAGCGATTGTGCGGCAGCTTCGCGCTTTTAATGGCTTCAATTAAGGTCGCGTTTTTTTCTTTTGCCGACGAGCGACCGGCAATGTGCATCACAACGCGCACTTTTCCCGCCAGCTGCGCGCTATTCCAGCTTTTATAGCTAAATTTATCGTTATCCAGCACCAGTTCTCCCCGATCCGCTACGCCGACCGGCGCAACGCGCTGACCATCGACAAAGTTATGCGCCGAGGCCAACAGTGGGAACAGGAGACATGAAACGGCCAGTAATCTACGTAGGGTCATGGTGTTTCCTTTTATTATCTTTGCAGGTGATCCGACCACTTGGTCTGCTTTAATCATAAGTGCGATTTATCGGCATTACCCGCAATGATGGTGCCAGTTTGCGTGTTGACGCACAATTCCGTCTAAAATCGGCGACTTATACTACCTTCATCGGATGCCTGAAACGAAAACTCTGAATTATTGTCATCATAAGGTAAATAAACTTATACAAACTGGGTATCACTCAGATTCTGGACTATAGTTTCAGGGCATTAAAATTTGCGATTCCGGTACGTGGGCTAACTGTGGCACCACAGGAGCGTAACCCTGGCAGGAGACAACAATGAAAATTTTCCAACGCTACAACCCGCTACAAGTAGCGAAGTACGTGAAGATCCTGTTCCGTGGACGTTTGTATATCAAGGACGTTGGCGCTTTTGAGTTTGATAAGGGCAAAATCCTTATCCCGAAGGTTAAGGACAAGCTGCATTTGTCAGTGATGTCCGAAGTCAACCGCCAGGTCAGCCGTCTACAAACAGAGATGGCATAACCTGAAAAGTGGTATGACTACACGGTAAAAAGGCGGCTCCCCCAGGGAGCCGTTGATGTTTCTGGACCCGGCATCAGCCCCAGATTGGTCGGCATACGCAGACTTAAGTGTATATCGATGGGCAATGCGTAATCTGACGAGATTGCGATCTTTATTGGCCGGGCAAGGCGTTAGCCGCCGCCCGGCAACAGGGGGGAAGAACAGCGTTCGCGAGAAAGCGTTACGCTGACTCTTTATCACTGTTCGCCGCGTCCGGCAGCTTGGGCACCAGCACCGTCGGCTTATTGTCGATGCGGGTCACCAGCAGCTGATCGATGCGGTAGTTGTCGATATCCACCACCTCGAATTTATAGCCGGAGAACTTCACCGCGTCGGTCCGCTTGGGAATTTTACGCAGCATAAACATCATAAAGCCGCCAATGGTCTCGTAATTTCCGGACTGTGGGAAATCATCGATATCCAGCACCCGCATCACGTCGTCGATCGGCGTGCCGCCGTCAATCAGCCAGGAGTTCTCATCGCGTGCGACGATCTGCTCTTCCAGCCCCTGGCCGACCAGATCGCCCATCAGGGTGGTCATCACGTCGTTAAGGGTGATAATCCCGACGACCAGCGCATACTCGTTCATGATCACGGCGAAGTCTTCACCGGCGGTTTTAAAGCTTTCCAGCGCTTCAGACAGCGTCAGGGTATCCGGGACAATCAGCGTATTGCGAATCTGTACGCCGCCGGTCAGCACCAGGCTTTGGTTCGCCAGCACGCGGTTCAGCAGGTCTTTGGAGTCAACGTAGCCGATGATGTGGTCGATATCTTCGTTACACACCAGGAACTTAGAGTGCGGATGCTCTGCAACCTTATTCTTCAGGCTCTGTTCATCTTCATGGAGATCGAACCAGATGACGTTTTCACGCGAAGTCATGGACGAAGGCACGGTGCGCGACTCCAGCTCAAACACGTTCTCAATCAGCTCATGCTCCTGCTTACGCAGCACCCCGGCCAGCGCGCCGGCTTCCACTACGGCGTAAATATCATCGGAGGTAATGTCGTCTTTACGCACCATCGGAATTTTGAACAGGCGGAAGATGTTGTTGGCCATGCCGTTGAACAACCACACCAGCGGGCGGAAGAGAAACAGGCAGAAGCGCATCGGGTTGATGATGCGTAAAGCGACGGCTTCAGGCGCAATCATACCGATGCGTTTCGGGGTCAGGTCAGCAAACAGAATGAACAGGCTGGTGACCAGGGTAAAGGAGATAATAAAGCTCAGCTGCTCGGAGAGCTCGGGGGACATATAGCGACTAAAGAGGCCGTGAAACGCCGGCGAAAATGCAGCATCGCCAACGATACCGCCGAGAATCGCTACCGCGTTGAGGCCGATTTGCACCACGGTAAAGAACATACCGGGGTTTTCCTGCATCTTCAGCACGCGTTGAGCGTTGACGTTGCCGTCATCGGCCAGCAGCTTGAGTTTGATTTTACGTGATGCGGCCAGCGAGATTTCCGATATCGAAAAGAACGCACTGACGGCTATCAGACAAAGTATTACTAAAATACTGTTTAACATATCTTATCTGACCGTTGAGATCAGATCCTCGGAAGGGAAGTGGATAACGCTAAGTGGAATTCACAAAAAGCCGGTCCGAAGGCTCTGGACCGGCGATAACACGGCGTAGTATAGCGTAAGGTACTGTAAAGCCGCCAGAGCGTAAATTATTCAATCCGGCAGCCTGCTATTACGGGTCAACGGCATCAGGGCTGCGGCGGTAAACAAACCCCAATCCCGCCGATACCGCAGTATCCGTAGGGGTTTTTATGCAGATACTGCTGATGATCGTCTTCCGCATAATAGAACGGCTTTGCCGTGGCGATCTCGGTGGTGATAGCGCGCGGGTCGTTGGCTTCCTTCATTGCCGCCTGGAAACGCGCGAGGCTGGCTTTCGCGGCTTCGCTCTGTTCCGGCGTCAGCGGATAAATAGCGGAACGATACTGCGTGCCGCGGTCGTTACCCTGCTGCATGCCCTGCGCCGGGTCGTGATTTTCCCAGAAGACCTGAAGCAGCTGCTCATAGCTGATAACCTGCGGATCGTAGACCACGCGCACGGCCTCAGCATGGCCCGTCTCGCCGCTGCAAACTTCACGATAGGTGGGGTTTGGCGTGTAGCCGCCGGTGTAACCTGCGGCGGTGCTATAAACGCCGGGCAGTTGCCAGAACAGGCGTTCGACGCCCCAGAAACAGCCCATGGCGAACAGAGCGACTTCCATTCCGGCGGGGACGTTGGTCATCGAATGGCCATTGACGGCGTGGAGCGTAGCCACCGGCATCGGCGTATTGCGTCCCGGCAGCGCGTCCGCTTGGGCGACAAGATGCGTTTTATCAAATAGACTCACGGTGGGCCTCTCTAACAGAAAATGTGGTTAAGGTTGTAACCAAGCGTGACTTTTAACACAATAACCACGCTTAATACGTCTAGATTTAAACATAAGAATTATTTGGGTTAACGTCTATTTTTCAACCCTTAGTTGTTAGGGTTTTGTTAAGCCGTGGAGCGGCACTTTCGTTTCCTTCGGGGGGAAACAAGGATATTCAGGAGAAAACGTGCTACAAATCCGCCAGTTATGTATCACCAGCCTTTTGCTGGTCAGCGGGGTCGCCAGCGCAGCGAACGTGCGTTTGCAGGTTGAGGGGTTATCCGGGGAACTGGAAAAAAACGTCCGCGCCCAACTCTCTACGATCCAGAGCGATGAAGTTACGCCGGACCGGCGCTTTCGTGCGCGCGTGGATGATGCTATCCGCGAAGGTCTGAAAGCGCTCGGCTACTATGAGCCCACCATCGATTTTGATTTACGTCCGCCGCCGGCGAAGGGGCGCCAGGTACTGATCGCCAAAGTCACGCCCGGCGAACCGGTGCGCATTGGCGGCACTGAAGTCATTTTACGCGGCGGAGCCCGAACCGATCGCGACTATCTGGATTTGTTAAACACGCGACCGGCCATCGGTACCATCCTCAATCACGGTGATTATGATAGCTTTAAAAGCTCTCTGACCCGGGTCGCGCTGCGTAAGGGCTACTTCGATAGCGAGTTTAATAAAAGCCAGCTTGGGGTTTCTCTTGACCGTCATCAGGCCTTCTGGGATATCGACTACAACAGCGGCGAGCGCTACCGCTTTGGCCCGGTGACCTTTGAGGGCTCGCAAATTCGCGACGAATATCTGCAAAATCTGGTGCCGTTTAAGCAGGGCGACTATTACACCTCGCAGGATCTCGCCGAACTCAACCGCCGCCTGGCGGCGACCGGCTGGTTCAGTTCCGTCGTCGTGGCGCCGCAGTTTGAGAAGTCCCGCCAGACGAAAGTGTTGCCTTTGCAGGGCGTGGTTTCTCCGCGCAAAGAGAATACTGTTGAGACCGGGGTCGGCTACTCAACCGACGTCGGGCCGCGCGTCAAAGGGACCTGGAGAAAGCCGTGGATGAACTCCTACGGCCACAGCCTGACCTCCAGCCTCAGTCTGTCCGCTCCTGAACAGCAGCTTGATTTCAGCTACAAGGTACCGCTGCTAAAAAGCCCGCTTGAACAGTACTACCTGATGCAGGGCGGCTTTAAGCGTACCGATCTCAATGATACCCAGGCGGATTCTACCACCCTGGCCGTGTCGCGCTATTGGGAGATGTCGAGCGGCTGGCAGCGCGCGCTGAACCTGCGCTGGAGTCTCGACCACTTTACCCAGGCCAACGTCACCAATACCACGATGCTGATCTATCCCGGCGTGTCGGTGAACCGGACCCGTTCTCGCGGCGGCCTGATGCCGACCTGGGGCGATTCACAGCGCTATTCGGTGGACTACTCCAACACCATGTGGGGCTCGGATATTAACTTTATCGTGATGCAGGCGCAGGACGTCTGGATCCGCACCCTTTATGACC
This sequence comes from Klebsiella sp. CN_Kp066, assembly GCF_040065135.1. Lineage (NCBI taxonomy): Bacteria > Pseudomonadati > Pseudomonadota > Gammaproteobacteria > Enterobacterales > Enterobacteriaceae > Klebsiella > Klebsiella sp. CN_Kp066. The sequence continues at coordinate 48,061 of NZ_JBEAIU010000024.1, forward strand.
GCCACCGCTTCGTGGTACGCGGCAACCTTGGCTGGATTGAGGCCGATAACTTCAGCAAAGTCCCGCCGGATCTGCGTTTCTTCGCCGGTGGCGACCGCAGCATTCGCGGTTATAAATACAAATCTATCTCGCCAAAAGATGATGACGGCAAGCTGATGGGGGCTTCGAAGCTGGCCACCGGCTCGCTGGAGTATCAGTACAACGTGAGCGGCAAATGGTGGGGCGCGGTGTTCGTCGATAGCGGCGAAGCGGTGAGCGATATCCGCGAAAGCAACTTTAAAACCGGCGCTGGCCTCGGCGTACGCTGGCAGTCCCCGGTCGGTCCAATCAAGCTGGATATCGCCAGACCGATCGGTGACAAAGAAGAACACGGTTTACAGTTTTATATCGGCCTGGGGCCTGAATTATGAGTTTATGGAAGAAGATAAGCCTCGGCGTACTGATTTTTCTGGTGCTGCTGCTGGGGACGGTAGGATTCCTGGTGGGGACGACGACTGGCCTGCATCTGGTTATCAAAGCCGCCGATCGCTGGGTCCCTGGGCTGGAAATTGGCAAAGCCACCGGCGGCTGGCGCGATCTGACGCTGGAGAACGTGCGCTTTGAGCAGCCGGGCGTGGCGGTCACCGCCGGGCAGTTCCACCTTGGCGTTAAGCTACGCTGCCTGTGGGACAGTAGCCTGTGCGTCAACGATATTTCTCTGCGCGATATCTATGTGGCGATCGATACCAGCAAAATGCCGCCAGCGGCGCCGGTTGAAGAAGAAGATAGCGGGCCGCTGAATCTCTCCACGCCTTACCCCATCACCCTGAGCCGGGTGGCGCTGCATAACGTCAACGTGAAAATTGACGATACGGCCGTTTCGCTGCGCGATTTTTCCACGGGGCTTAACTGGCAAGAGAAAAACCTGACCCTGACGCCGACCTCGCTGCAGGGGCTGCTTATCGCGCTGCCGAAGGTGGCGAAAGTGGCCCAGGAGCAGGTCGTTGAGCCGAAAATTGACAATCCGCAGCCGGAAGAAAAGCCGCTCGGCGAGACGATGAAAGACCTGTTCTCGAAGCCGGTGCTGCCGGAAATGACCGATGTCCATCTGCCGTTGAATCTCAATATTCAGGAGTTTCGCGGCGAGCAGCTGCGTCTGACCGGCGATACCGATATGACCATCTACTCGCTGCTGCTCAAAGTCAGCAGCATTGATGGGCAGATGAAGCTGGACGCGCTGGACGTGGATTCTGACCAGGGCAAAGTGACGGCTTCCGGTAATGCACAACTGCAGGATAACTGGCCGGTCGATATCACCCTCAACGGTACGCTGAATGTAGACCCGCTCAAGGGCGAGAAAGTGCAGCTCAAAGTGGGCGGCGAAGTGCGTAAAAAGCTCACGCTCGGCGTGGATCTGAACGGCCCTGTCGCCATGACGCTGCGCGCCGAAACGCAGCTGGCGGAGGCCGGCCTGCCGCTGGATATGGAGGTGAAAAGCAAGCAGCTTTACTGGCCATTTACCGGCGAGAAAGCGTATCAGGCTGACGACCTACTGCTGAAATTTAACGGCAAGATGACCGACTACACGCTGGCCTTCAGCACCGCGGTGAAAGGGCAGTCGCTGCCGCCAGCGAAAATTAGCCTGAACGCGAAGGGCAACGAGCAGCAGGTGAATCTCGACAAGCTCACCGTCGCCGCCCTCGAAGGAAAAACCGAGTTGAAAGCGCTGCTCGACTGGCAGCAGGCGATCAGCTGGCGCGGCGAACTGACGCTTAACGGTATCAACACCGCTAAAGAGGTACCGGACTGGCCGTCGAAGCTCAACGGACTGATTAAGACCCAGGGCAGCCTGTACGGCGGCAGCTGGCAGATGTCGGTACCGGAGCTGAAAATCACCGGTAACGTGAAGCAAAACAAAGTCGACGTGAGCGGTTCGCTGCAGGGCAACAGCTATATGCAGTGGAAAATCCCCGGCCTGCATCTGGCTCTGGGCCCCAACAGCGCCGACGTGAAAGGCGAGCTGGGAGTTAAAGATCTTAACCTCGACGCCACCATTGACGCGCCGCATCTCGATAACGCCCTGCCGGGCCTGGGCGGGACGGCGAAGGGATTAGTAAAAGTTCGCGGCACCGTCGATGCGCCGCAGCTGCTGGCGGATATCACCGCCCGGGCGCTGCGCTGGCAGGAGCTATCGGTGGCTCAGGTGAACGTGAAGGGCGATGTGAAATCCACCGACCAGATTGGCGGTCATCTTGACGTACGCGTGGACCGCATTAGCCAGCCGGGCGTGAATATCAGCCTGGTGCAGCTCAACGCGAAGGGCAACGAGAAACAGCACGACCTGCAGCTGCGGGTGCAGGGCGATCCGGTTTCCGGACAGCTGTCGCTGGCAGGCAGTTTTGACCGCAAAGAGGAGCGCTGGAAAGGTACGCTGAGCAATACCCGCTTCCAGACGCCGGTAGGGCCGGTGGCGCTGACGCGCAACATCGCGCTGGATTACCGTAACCTCGAGCAGAAAATCAGCATTGGACCGCACTGCTGGACTAACCCGAATGCCGAACTGTGCGTACCGCAGACCATTGACGCCGGCGCGAGCGGGCGCGCGGTAGTGAATCTCAACCGTTTCGACCTGGCGATGCTGAAGCCGTTTATGCCGGAAGAGACGCAGGCCAGCGGCGTGTTTAGCGGCAATGCCGACGTGAGCTGGGACACCACCAAAGAGGGGCTACCGCAGGGCAAGGTCACCCTGAGCGGACGTAACGTGAAGGTGACCCAGACGGTCAACGACGCGCCGCTGCCGGTGGCGTTCGATACCCTGAATCTTACGGCCGATCTGCACAACAATCGCGCCCAGCTGGGCTGGCTGATTCGCCTGACCAACAATGGTCAACTGGATGGGCAGGTGCAGGTCACCGATCCGCAGGGCCGACGTAATCTGGGCGGGAACGTGAATATCAGCAACTTCTCGCTGGCGATGATCAACCCTATCTTCTCGCGCGGTGAAAAGGCGGAAGGGCGGCTCAATGCGCGTCTGACGCTGGGCGGCAACGTACAGAGCCCGCAGCTGTACGGGCAGATGCAGCTGAATGGCGTGGATATTGACGGCAACTTTATGCCGTTCGATATGCAGCCGAGCCAGCTGGCGATGAATTTCACCGGTACCCGCTCGACCCTACAAGGGACGGTGAATACCAGCCAGGGCCATATTGCGCTCAGCGGTAACGCCGACTGGACGCAGATTGACAACTGGCGCGCGCAGATTGCCGCGAAGGGCAGCCGGGTGCGGATAACCGTGCCGCCGATGGTGCGCCTGGATGTTTCGCCAGATGTCGTCTTTACCGCCACGCCAAGCCTGTTTAACCTGGATGGTAGCGTTGACGTGCCCTGGGCAAGAATCGTCGTCAATGAAGTGCCGGAAAGCGCCGTTGGGGTCTCTTCTGACGAAGTCATGCTGGATAAAAATCTGCAGCCGATTAAGCAGCAGAGCGCCGGTATTCCGATTAACAGCAACCTGACGATTCATGTAGGCAACAACGTTCGCCTCGACGCCTTTGGTCTGAAAGCGCGTCTGACCGGCGATTTGAAAGTGGCTCAGGATAAACAGGGGCTGGGCCTCAACGGGCAGATTAATATCCCGGAAGGCCGCTTCCATGCCTACGGCCAGGATCTGATCGTGCGTAAAGGCGAACTGCTGTTCTCCGGACCGCCGGATCAGCCGCTGCTGAACATCGAAGCCATTCGTAATCCGGATGCCACGGAAGACGACGTGATCGCCGGCGTTCGCGTGACCGGTTCGGCCGATCAGCCGAAAGCGGAAATTTTCTCCGATCCGGCCATGTCGCAGCAGGAAGCGCTCTCTTACCTGCTGCGCGGGCAGGGTTTGGGCAGCGGACAGAGCGATAGTGCGGCAATGACCTCCATGCTTATTGGTATGGGGGTTGCACAAAGTGGTCAGGTTGTGGGTAAAATCGGCGAGACGTTTGGCGTAAGTAATCTGGCGCTGGATACCGAAGGGGTGGGCGACTCCTCCCAGGTGGTGGTCAGCGGCTACGTGCTGCCGGGTCTGCAGGTAAAATATGGGGTAGGGATCTTTGACTCCCTGGCGACGTTGACGTTACGTTATCGCCTGATGCCTAAGCTATATATGGAAGCCGTGTCTGGCGTAGACCAGGCTCTCGATTTGCTCTATCAGTTTGAGTTTTAGCAATGCGAATATTTGTTTACGGCAGTTTACGACGCAAACAAGGCAACAGCCACTGGATGACCAACGCTCAGTGGCTGGGCGATCATAGTGTCAATGATTATCAACTGTACAGCCTGGGCCACTATCCAGGCGCGGTGCCCGGAGATGGCACGGTACATGGTGAGGTCTATCGTATTGACGCATCGACGCTGGCTGAATTGGATGCGCTGCGTACTAAAGGCGGCGAGTATGCTCGTCACCTGATCCAGACGCCCTACGGTAGCGCCTGGATGTATGTCTATCAGCGCCCCGTTGAGGGCTTCACGCTGATAGAAAGCGGCAACTGGTTGGATAAAGACCAGTATTAATAACGATAACGCCACCTTCGGGTGGCGTTGTTTTTTATAGGGGGATGTTGTCGGCCCGCTAAGGCATCAGCCGCCGCTCAGCAATAGAGCAACGCCCAAAAAAAACACCGCCGGAGGCGGTGTTTTTGCGAACCTGAGTGCGGCAGAATTACTTCTTAGCGCGCTCGAAGGAAGCCACGATTTCGGCTTTCGCCGCTTCAGCGTTGTCCCAGCCGTCAACTTTAACCCATTTGCCTGCTTCGAGGTCTTTATAGTGCTCGAAGAAGTGGGTTATCTGCGCTTTCAGCAGTTCCGGCAGGTCGTTCACATCTTTGATGTGATCGTATTCTTTGCTCAGCTTGGTGTGCGGTACCGCAACCAGTTTCGCATCTTCACCGGATTCGTCGGTCATTTTCAGTACGCCAACCGGACGGCAGCGGATAACGGAACCCGGCTGCAGCGGGTACGGCGTCGGGACCAGAACGTCAACCGGGTCGCCGTCCAGGGACAGGGTGTGGTTGATGTAGCCGTAGTTGCACGGATAGAACATCGCCGTGGACATGAAACGGTCAACGAACAGTGCACCGCTCTCTTTGTCGACTTCGTATTTGATAGGATCTGCGTTCGCCGGGATCTCGATCACGACGTAGATGTCTTCCGGCAGATCTTTGCCCGCAGGTACGTTGAGTAAGCTCATGTCTGTTTCCTTTAAAATGTATGGCAAACAAGTGCCCGGTATTATAGCCAACTCACATCGAATGTCTTCGCTTCTTTTTCCCCAGAACGGGTGGGTGGAGTCCGAATTTTTCGGCGTAATACAGCCTGAAAATCCATAAACATAGCCGCATACTGAATAAAATTATGTAACCGTTTTCATTGCATATGCTTGATATCTCAAAGCGCGCAAAATTTCGTCATAAACGGCGAAGCTCGCGCGGGTCGCGAAGCCTCACCGGCTCTCCGCTGAAGAGTAACGCACCGATTAACATCTAATTAACTTTTTTGAAGTGTGATGTAACGCATTCAGTTACATCTCCGATTGTCTATAGTTTGTCCGCTGGTGAGGCTTTATCCAACAATAACCCTACGAGGATCCTCTTATGTGGAAGCGCTTACTTCTTGTCACCGCAGTTTCCGCAGCTATGTCGTCTATGGCCATGGCTGCCCCTCTGACCGTGGGTTTTTCACAGGTCGGCTCTGAATCCGGCTGGCGTGCGGCAGAAACCAACGTCGCGAAGGAGGAAGCCGCGAAGCGCGGTATCACTCTGAAGATTGCCGATGCGCAGCAAAAACAGGAAAACCAGATTAAAGCCGTCCGCTCTTTTATCGCTCAGGGCGTCGATGCCATCTTCATCGCTCCGGTGGTGGCGACCGGCTGGGAACCGGTACTGAAAGAAGCGAAAGAGGCCAAAATCCCGGTATTCCTGCTCGACCGCTCCATTGATGTTAAAGATAAAGACCTCTACATGACCACCGTGACCGCCAACAACGTGCTGGAAGGCCAGTTGATCGGCGAGTGGCTGGTGAAAACCGTCGATGGCAAACCGTGTAACGTTGTTGAGCTGCAGGGGACCGTAGGCGCCAGCGTGGCGATTGACCGTAAGAAAGGCTTCGCCGAAGCCATTTCTAAAGCCCCTAATATCAAAATTATCCGTTCCCAGTCCGGCGACTTTACCCGCAGTAAGGGCAAAGAAGTGATGGAAAGCTTTATCAAAGCGGAGAACAACGGCAAGAACATCTGCATGGTTTACGCCCATAACGACGACATGGTGATTGGCGCTATTCAGGCGATTAAAGAAGCCGGGCTGAAGCCGGGCAAAGATATCCTCACCGGCTCTATCGACGGCGTGCCGGATATTTATAAAGCGATGATGGCCGGTGAAGCTAACGCCAGCGTCGAGCTGACGCCGAATATGGCCGGCCCGGCGTTCGATGCGCTGGAGAAATACAAAAAAGACGGCACCCTGCCTGAAAAAGTCACCATCACTCAATCGACGCTCTACCTGCCGGATACGGCGAAAGAAGAGTTAGAGAAGAAGAAAAATATGGGCTACTGAGTCGTAGCTAAGAACAGGCCACGTTCCCGGTGGCGCTACGCTGACCGGGCTACAGTTTCACCGCCGTCTGCGGAGCGGGTAGCCCGGACAGGCGCGCAGCGCCGCCTCCGGGATTTCCCCGGTCGCTATAGCACGGCTGATTTCCCTCTCCTCCCCTCGGGGAGAGGGCAAAGGTGAGGGGAGAGCATGAACGGCGAATCGCATCAGGAAATCCTTCGTACGGAAGGGCTCAGCAAGTTTTTCCCCGGCGTGAAAGCGCTGGATAACGTTAATTTCAGCCTGCGCCGGGGCGAAATCATGGCTCTGCTAGGCGAAAACGGCGCGGGTAAATCTACCCTGATTAAAGCGCTGACCGGCGTCTATCACGCCGACCGCGGGACAATCTGGCTGGAAGGCCAGGCGATTTCGCCGAAAAACACCGCCCATGCCCAACAACTGGGGATTGGTACCGTCTATCAGGAAGTGAACCTGCTGCCTAACATGTCGGTGGCGGATAATCTGTTTATCGGCCGTGAGCCCCGGCGTTTTGGCCTGCTGCGGCGTAAAGAGATGGAAAAGCGCGCCACCGCGCTGATGGCATCCTACGGTTTTTCCCTTGATGTACGCGAGCCGCTGAACCGCTTTTCGGTGGCGATGCAGCAGATTGTCGCCATCTGCCGGGCGATCGACCTGTCAGCAAAGGTGTTAATTCTTGATGAACCGACCGCCAGCCTGGATACCCAGGAGGTGGAGATGCTCTTCACCTTGATGCGCCAGCTGCGCGATAGCGGGGTCAGCCTGATTTTCGTCACCCATTTCCTCGACCAGGTTTACGCCGTCAGCGATCGTATCACCGTGCTGCGCAACGGCGGTTTTGTCGGCTGCCGGGAAACCCGCGAGCTGCCGCAAATTGAGCTGGTGAAGATGATGCTGGGCCGCGAGCTGGAGCATAACGCCCTGCAGCGCGCGGGCCGCACCCTGCTCAGCGATAAGCCGGTGGCCGCCTTCGAAGATTTTGGCAAAAAAGGCACCATTGCACCGTTTAGTCTGCAGGTCCGTCCCGGTGAAATCGTCGGCCTGGCGGGTCTGTTAGGCTCGGGGCGCACGGAAACGGCGGAGGTAATCTTCGGCATTAAACCCGCCGACAGCGGCAAAGCGTGGATCAAAGGCAAGCCGCAAACCCTGCGCTCGCCGCATCAGGCATCCTGCCTCGGGATCGGCTTCTGCCCGGAGGACCGCAAAACCGACGGCATTATCGCCGCCGCCTCGGTGCGGGAAAATATTGTTCTCGCGCTACAGGCGCAGCGCGGCTGGCTGCGGCCGATTGGGCGGCGCGAACAAAATGAGATTGCCGAACGTTTTATTCGTCAGCTGGGTATTCGTACCCCCAGCGCCGAACAGCCGATCGAATTTCTCTCAGGCGGTAATCAGCAAAAGGTACTTCTCTCCCGCTGGCTGCTGACGAAACCGCAGTTCCTGATCCTCGATGAACCCACCCGCGGTATTGACGTGGGTGCCCACGCCGAGATCATCCGCCTGATCGAAACCCTGTGCGCCGATGGTCTGGCGCTGCTGGTTATTTCTTCAGAGCTGGAAGAGCTGGTGGGTTACGCCGATCGGGTGATTATCATGCGCGATCGCCAGCAGGTGGCGGAGCTGGCTCTGAGCGAGCTCTCCGTGCCGGCGATCATGAACGCTATTGCGGCATAAGGAGTAACCGATGATGCCTCAATCTGTTCCGAAAACCGGCCAGCCGAAACGGCGCGTTAACTGGCCCAAAGGGATGCCGCAGATCGTTGCGCTGCTGCTGGTGCTGGTGGTGGACAGCCTGGTCGCCCCGCATTTCTACCAGATCGTGCTCCAGGAGGGGCGACTGTTCGGCAGCCCGATTGATATTTTGAACCGCGCCGCGCCGGTGGCGCTGCTGGCGATCGGCATGACGCTGGTTATCGCCACTGGCGGGATTGACCTCTCCGTCGGGGCGGTGATGGCGATTGCCGGCGCAACGGCAGCGTCGATGACCGTGGCGGGACACAGCCTGCCGGTTGTGCTGCTGGCTTCGCTGGGAGCCGGCGCGCTGGCGGGCCTGTGGAACGGTATCCTTGTGGCGGTGCTGAAGATCCAGCCGTTTGTCGCCACGCTGATCCTGATGGTCGCCGGACGCGGCGTGGCGCAGCTGATCACCTCCGGGCAGATCGTCACCTTTGACTCCCCGCCGCTGGCCTGGTTGGGCAGCGGATCGCTGCTGCTGTTCCCGACGCCGGTGATAATCGCCATCGTTACGCTGGTGCTGTTCTGGCTGTTTACCCGCAAAACCGCGCTGGGGATGTTTATCGAAGCGGTGGGGATTAACATTCGTGCGGCGAAAAACGCTGGGGTAAATACCCGCATCGTCGTGATGCTGGCCTACGTGCTGAGCGGAGTATGCGCGGCCATCGCCGGCATTATCGTCGCGGCGGATATTCGCGGCGCGGATGCCAATAACGCCGGGCTATGGCTAGAGCTGGATGCCATTCTGGCGGTCGTTATCGGCGGCGGCTCGCTGATGGGCGGGCGCTTTAATCTGCTGCTCTCGGTTGTCGGGGCACTGATTATCCAGGGCATGAATACCGGGATCCTGCTGTCCGGTTTCCCGCCGGAGCTTAATCAGGTAGTCAAAGCGGTGGTGGTGCTGTGCGTACTGATCGTCCAGTCGCCGCGCTTTATCAGCATACTGAAGGGGATGCGTGGCCATGATAAAACGTAATTTACCGTTAATGATTACCCTCGCGGTCTTCGTACTGGGATACCTTTACTGCCTGACGCAGTTTCCCGGCTTTGCCTCGACGCGGGTGATCTGCAATATCCTGACCGACAATGCTTTTCTCGGGATCATCGCCGTCGGCATGACGTTCGTGATCCTCTCCGGCGGGATCGATCTGTCGGTGGGGTCGGTGATCGCCTTCACCGGGGTATTCCTCGCCAAAGCGATCGGTTTCTGGGGGATCTCGCCGCTGGTGGCATTTCCGCTAGTGCTGGTGATGGGCTGCGCTTTTGGCGCCTTTATGGGGCTGCTCATCGATGCGTTGAAGATCCCGGCGTTTATCATCACGCTTGCCGGGATGTTTTTTCTGCGCGGCGTCAGCTATCTGGTTTCGGAGGAGTCGATTCCCATCAATCATCCGGTGTATGACGCGCTTTCCGGACTGGCATGGACCATCCCCGGCGGCGGTCGTCTGAGCGCCATGGGGCTGTTGATGCTGCTGGTGGTGATCGGTGGCATTTTTATGGCCCACCGCACCCGCTTTGGCAATCAGGTTTACGCCATTGGCGGCAACGCGACGTCGGCCAACCTGATGGGGATCTCCACGCGGAGCACGACGATTCGCATCTATATGCTCTCTACCGGTCTGGCGACGCTGGCGGGGATCGTCTTCTCTATTTATACCCAGGCGGGTTATGCGCTGGCAGGGGTTGGCGTCGAGCTGGACGCCATTGCTTCGGTGGTGATCGGCGGCACGCTGTTAAGCGGTGGCGTGGGCACGGTTCTCGGCACCCTGTTTGGCGTCGCCATTCAGGGGCTGATTCAAACCTATATCAACTTCGACGGTACGCTTAGTTCATGGTGGACCAAGATCGCCATCGGTATTCTGCTGTTTATCTTTATCGCGCTGCAGCGCGGCCTGACGGTGCTGTGGGAGAATCGGCAGAGTTCGCCGGTGACAAGGGTAAATGTGCGTGCGACTGCTGAGTAGTATTCTGGTTTTTCGCTCAACTTATGTACGTACTCGCCATGTTCATCCATGATAGGTGCCTGATACAACAGGCACCCTGAAAAGGGATATTTTGAGCAAAGGAACGCTATTAATGGATATGGTTGAATGTGAAGGATTATCAGGCAAGTGCGCCAGCTGTGGGCAAAAGGTATTGCCTCCGGCGCGTTATTGCAAAACCTGTAAGGATAAAAAATATACCGGTATCGGCGGCTGGCTTTATCTGCCGGCTTTAACCCTGACGCTCAGCTCGCTTTTACAGATCGTCGGGATATGTAATACGGTAACGGTTTTTCTGGATGTTGAAGAGGAGTTTAGAGCGTTTGCGCTGTTTGAAGCGGCTGGGGCACTATTTCTTTGGTTATTGGTAGTTTATACGACGATGTTGTTTTTCAGGAAGAAACGTCAGTTGCCAAATTATTATACTGTCTGGGTTCTGTTCACCACGATTCTCTACGCCATCGACTGCTGGATTGCTGCGCATTTTTATGGTGTAGGGCTGGAGGTTGAAGATATAAAAATTTTGGCCTCATGCGCGCTGCAGATAATCATCTGGATACCTTATTTCCACCTGTCGAAACGCGTCAAACTCACCTTCGTGAACTAAAGCAAATAGACGCCGGAATTATCCGGCGTCTGAATATTACGCGTCCGGGAACTCTTTAATAAAGTTCTCGACGTCTTCGACCATATGGTTATTGCCGACGAAGAAAGAGCGGCGCTGGTGCAGGCTTTCCGGGATAATATCCAGAATGCGCTCTTTACCGTCGCTGGCCTTGCCGCCCGCCTGTTCAGCGAGGAACGCCATCGGGTTGCACTCGTACAGCAGACGCAGTTTACCGTCCGGGTGGCTGGCGGTGCTCGGGTAGAGGTAGATGCCGCCTTTGAGCAGGTTGCGGTGGAAATCCGCTACCAGCGAGCCGATATAGCGCGAGGTATACGGGCGCTGGGTCTCTTTATCTTCTTCCTGGCAGTACTTGATGTACTTCTTCACGCCCATCGGGAACTTGATGTAGTTACCTTCGTTAATCGAGTAGGTATTCCCCTTTTCCGGGAAGCGCATGCGTTCCTGGCACAGGCAGAACACGCCAAGGGACGGGTCGTAGGTAAAGGCGTGGACGCCGCAGCCGGTGGTATAAACCAGCATCGTCGAGGAACCGTAAACCACATAGCCGGCGGCGACCTGGCGGTTACCCGGCTGCAGGAAGTCTTCTTCGGTGACGGGAGTACCCACCGGCGTGACGCGGCGATAGATAGAGAAAATCGTCCCGACGGAGACGTTAACGTCGATGTTAGAGGAGCCATCCAGAGGGTCCATCAGCACCACGTATTTGGCGTGTTCACAGCCTTCAAAGACGACGATTTCATCTTCTTCTTCAGAGGCGATCCCGGCAACAATATCGCGTGCTCGCAGTGCGGCTTTCAGCTTTTCATTGGCAAACAGGTCGAGTTTTTGCTGCACCTCGCCCTGAACGTTTTCAGCACCGCTGGCACCCAGGATATCGACCAGACCGGCCTTGTTGATATCGCGGTGGATGATCTTGGCGCCTAACTTTATCGCCGACAACAAAGCAGTCAGCTCGCCCGTTGCGTGAGAGAACTCGTGCTGCTTTTCGACAATAAATTCACCTAACGTTTTCATAACCCGTTCCCTGCATGTTTATGTGAAGTAAAACGAACAAAACAATCTTAACAAAGAATAAAAAAAGTTCGCACAGGTGAATCGCGCCAGCAAAATACGGATTCCCCTGAAATGCATTTCTTTCAGCCCCAACATCCCGGTAAACTGTGCTTCAGATAAGAGAAGGAAATGACGAATGCGCATTCATATTTTAGGAATCTGTGGCACGTTTATGGGGGGGCTGGCGATGCTGGCGCGTTCCCTCGGTCATGAGGTAACGGGGTCGGATGCAAACGTCTATCCGCCAATGAGTACCCTGCTGGAAACCCAGGGAATTGAGTTAATTCAAGGATATGATGCCAGCCAGCTGGATCCTCAGCCGGATCTGGTGATCATCGGTAACGCGATGACGCGCGGCAACCCGTGCGTGGAAGCGGTGCTGGAAAATAACATCCCGTATATGTCCGGGCCGCAGTGGCTGCACGACTTTGTCCTGCGCGATCGCTGGGTGCTGGCGGTTGCCGGGACGCATGGTAAAACCACTACTGCCGGAATGGCGACCTGGATCCTTGAAGCCTGCGGCTACAAGCCGGGCTTTGTCATCGGCGGCGTACCGGGCAACTTTGAGGTGTCCGCGCGCCTTGGCGACAGCCCGTTCTTCGTGATTGAAGCCGATGAATACGACTGCGCTTTCTTCGATAAGCGCTCTAAGTTCGTTCACTACTGCCCGCGTACGTTGATTCTCAATAACCTTGAGTTCGACCATGCGGACATTTTTGACGACCTGAAGGCCATCCAGAAACAGTTCCATCATCTGGTGCGCATTGTGCCGGGCAAGGGCAAAATCATTCTGCCTGAGAACGACATCAACCTGAAACAGACGATGGCGATGGGCTGCTGGAGCGAGCAGGAACTGGTCGGCGAACAGGGCCACTGGCAGGCGAAAAAGCTGACCACCGATGCTTCCTCATGGGAAGTGTGGCTGGACGGCGAGAAAGTGGGCGAGGTGAAATGGGCGCTGGTCGGCGAACATAATATGCATAACGGCCTGATGGCCATTGCCGCCGCCCGTCATGTCGGCGTGCTGCCTGCCGATGCGGCCAATGCGCTGGGTAGCTTTATCAACGCCCGCCGCCGTCTGGAACTACGCGGCGAAGCCAACGGCGTCACCGTATACGACGATTTTGCCCACCACCCGACGGCGATTCTGGCGACTCTGCAGGCGCTACGCGGCAAAGTTGGCGGTACCGCGCGAATTCTTGCCGTGCTTGAACCCCGTTCCAACACCATGAAAATGGGCATTTGCAAAGACGACCTGGCGCCGTCTCTCGGTCGTGCCGACGAGGTCTTCCTGCTGCAGCCGCAGCATATTCCGTGGCAGGTAGCTGAAGTAGCTGACGCCTGCGTACAGCCCGCGCACTGGAGCGCCGATGTCGATACGCTGGTGGATATGATTGTGAAGACCGCGCATCCTGGCGACCACATTCTGGTCATGAGCAACGGTGGTTTTGGCGGCATTCATCAGAAGCTGCTCGATAAGCTGGCGAAAAAAGCCGAGGCGGCCGAATAGGCCATTCTCCGCGTTGGTCCGCCCTCCGCGTGAGGGCGGATAGTTACGGATGGTTCATGTTGATTTCACAAAGAGTGACCTCTACCGATTCCGCTTATTTTCCCGCGCTGGACGCCCTGTACGGCAGAGCCTTCCCGTGGCACGAACAGCGTGAAGCAGAGGCTAAACAGCAGGCGCTTGATAATCCCCATTATGTACTGGAAGCCTGGTTCGATGATGGTCTGTTTATCGGCCTGAGCGGCTGCTGGCGGTTTGCTGACTATAGTTACATTGAACATCTGGCCATCGACGATACGTTACGATCGCGTGGCTACGGCAAGCGGCTGTTAGCTGAAATACTTCAGCGTGCGCCGCTGACCATTCTCGAAATCGATCCGCTGACCAGCGAGATTGCCCATAAGCGTCTGCGCTTTTATGAAACCATGGGGTTTTGCGCGAATCCCTGGGCGCATCGCCATCCGACCTATCATCAGGGTATTGCCGATCATGAATTGATCGTGTTGAGCTACCCGCAGCCGATTGATGAGGCGCGGTATCAGCGCTTTGCGCGGGATTTGCGTTTGGTGGTCATGGCTCAGGCTGGTGCGATCGAGGTATTGTCGCCCGGACAAGGTGCGCCAGGCGCCGCCTCCGGGAAAATCCCCGGTTGCGGCTGATGCCTGAGCTGGGCTAAAGGTCCGCGTGTTTTGAGTTTTTGTCGTCCGGACAAGGCGCGTCAAGCGCCGCCTCCGGGAAGCCGTGCGTAATACGGCCTCCGCTTTTCTTCCGGTTCGCGCTGCGCTTAGCCGGACAACAAGTTCACCGCCGTCTGCGTGTTTTGTCGCCCGGAACATGCTTAACGCGTTAAATTACTCTTTCGCGATAGGCGTTTCGTTTTCCGCCACTTTGCTATCGCCCTGAATAGCCGCGATTTTCTTCTCCACCTCGGCAACCTGCTCGCTGCTGTGCAGCAGCGTATAGGTCAGATCAAACTGGGCGCTTTCCCCGGGCTGAAGCTGCTTAACGCGTTTTTGCTCCCGCTCGATAGTGACCGGATAGGCGTAGCTGGTGCCTGGCTCAATACCGGTGACGTAACCCTGTTTCTCGGTATCGGTATTTTTCCACAGGGTCAGCACCGGTAGCTGGCGGGTATCAAACTGAATAGATGCCCCTTTATCGCCGGCTTTGTTGACCACTGCGGCCAGCGTTTGATGATTTTCATCCGCCAGAGGCTGCATATTAAACACCATTTCATCGAAATCTTTCGTTGGTCCGGCGTAGGTTTGCCAGCTTTTTAAGCCCGCTTTGGCGTAGTCGTTGAATGGACTGATGCTGGCGATCGGGGCCAGGAAGCGGGCGCCTTCTTCGAGGATCGGCTTGCCAAAGTTGCTGTGATAGATAATTTGATAGTCATGCGGATAGTCGGCTTGGTTGGTCAGGACATCGTGCAGGCTAAAGCTATTGCTGCCTGGCACGTAGCGCAGTTCGGTCATGGTCTGCAAATCTGCTTTCTTGAAGGTGCTCTCCTTCACCAGTCCACGAACGCGAATTTCATATGGCGCGGTATCCGCCACTTCAACTTCTACCTGGGAAGCCGGCGTGTTGCCGACTTTGCCGTGCAGGGTGTAAATCTGCCCATCGGCGGTCACCGGGTGGCCTGTCCATTCGTAGCCGCAGCGTACCATCATTTCATTGAAACCCTCCAGCCATCCCAGTCCGTTACGGCTTTCGAGGTTAATAAAAGCGGGATTAACCACTTCTTTGACCGGCGAATCCCAGCCCATTCGCGATCCAAAGCCTTCGATTTTTAGCAGGTTCATGCCGCGGGTCGGGCTAAGCGCGATGGTCAGGCCGTCTTTACTATGGATCACAAGGATTTTACTGCCTTCTTGTTTACCGCCGTGAAGGACTTTTTGCTCAATGCTGAAGTTATGCTCTTTTATCTTCAGCTGATCGCTGGTTATTTGCCAGTTTCCTTTATCTATGCCGCTTTCAGCGCTTGTCAGCACCCACGTTTTTGCCATTGCCGGCGTAGAAATAAGCGCGGCAATGGCCGTCAAAGCTAATGTCTTTTTCATTTTTCATCCCTTTTGCTGAATCGATTGTGTCACTGATGCAGGGAATTTAGTTGCAAGTGGATTATGAAAATGTGAAGTGTCTCACCTGGTGAGAAAACAGGCGTTTTTATATTTTTAAATGAGATATAAATCTCTTTTCGTCAGTGATATTGAATTTCGTTGCTGAAATTATGTGATTACTATCGTCTTTTGCTTTAACGATTCAGCTTGGGTTCATTGCAGAAATACCGAGGCGGGATAAAAGGGATGGCTGCAGGGAGTCGCTATTCCCTGCAGCCTTAGGCAACGTGGCTTTACCGTTCACAACATCGCAGCGCTGAGGCTATCAAGCGCCGTAGAATGCCAGGGTGTACAACCCTTTAACGTCCTGAACTGACGGATAGTTAGGATTGGTTAACGTACAGGGATCGTCGACGGCATGGCGACTCATTCGGTCGAGCACATTAACAAAGGTCACTTCATTGATTTCCACTTCGTCACACTGGCTCAGCGTTTTCGGGACGCCCAGCCGTTGATT
This sequence comes from Klebsiella sp. CN_Kp066, assembly GCF_040065135.1. Classification (NCBI taxonomy): domain Bacteria; kingdom Pseudomonadati; phylum Pseudomonadota; class Gammaproteobacteria; order Enterobacterales; family Enterobacteriaceae; genus Klebsiella; species Klebsiella sp. CN_Kp066. The sequence continues at coordinate 64,123 of NZ_JBEAIU010000024.1, forward strand.
CAGCGCATTGATCGCGGCAATTAAATTATCCATACCTAATGCGGCTTCCAGCTGACGATATTTTTTGGTGAACTTCGCATTATATTGAATGATATACGGCAACATAATCGCATTCGCCAGACCGTGAGTAATGCCAAATTCACCGCCAATTTTATGCGCCATCGAATGCACTAATCCCAGTGACGCATTGGTGAAGGCGGTTCCCGCCAGCGCGGAAGCATTATGCATATGCATGCGGGCATTTAAATCATCGGGTGAGCGCCAGGCGGTTTCCAGATGCTTAAATACCAGCCGAATGGCCTCTACCGCATAAGGGTCGGTAAACGAGTTGGCTGCAGTGGAGACGTAGGCTTCAATCGCATGGGTCAAAACGTCCATGCCGGTGTGAACCGTCACGTGAGGCGGCATTTTTGCCGGAATAGTGGGGTCGAGAATGGCGATATCCGGCACCAGATCGGCGGCAACAATCGGGTATTTGATATGATTTGCCGTATCGGTGATCACCGAGAAGGCGGTGATTTCGGACGCGCTGCCGCTGGTGGAGGGGATCGCCACAAACCGTGCTTTGCTGCGCAGCGGCGGCATGGCACCGACGGGAATAATATCCTCAAACTTCAGCTGCGGATGTTCATAGAAACACCACATAACTTTAGCGGCATCCAGCGCGGAACCGCCGCCAATGGCCACTATCCAGTCAGGTTCAAAGGCCAGCATCGCTTTGGCTCCGCGCCAGACGGTTTTAATGGACGGATTGGGTTCAACATTATCGATAATAATGCACTCTATACCCGCTTTATTGAGTTCGCTGACGGCTTTATCCAGAAAGCCAAAACGCTTCATTGAACTGCCGCCGGTGACTAATGCGGCTTTTTTTCCGCTCAGGGTGGAAAGATGCTCTAAAGCATTTTCGCCATAAATAATACTGCGAGGAATTGAGAAGGCCTGGGTCATAGGAAACTCCATTTAATATTAAGGATTTTTTTAGTGTGCAGTCGTTATTAACGATTCAGCGACACGTGCAGAATAAAAAAATCGAATTAATGCTCCAGATACTGCCGAAGCAATATCTGGAGGGAGCTGACCGTCATATTTCAAGCTGCTTGTACGTTGCCCGCATTTGTTGACCTCAGCCATTTACGCCAGTAAATGACTGAGGATTCGCTGGGTTGCTACCTGTCCCGCAACTCGTTATATGTTGGGTTTAAATGGCTATTAAATCGTACCGTCCCAGGAGTCGACTTTTTCGCGTTTTGCTTCTTCTTCATCAAACCAGCGCGAAGTCACGCATTTGGACTCTGTATAGAAACGAACGCCATCTTTGCCCAGGCAGTGCAGGTCGCCGAAGAACGACTGTTTATGACCTGAGAAGGGGAATACGCCGACCGGCACCGGGATGCCGACGTTAATACCGACCATACCGCCGTGGGTGCGTTTCTGGAACTCGCGGGCGTAGTAGCCGCTTTGGGTGAAAATAACCGAGCCGTTGGCAAACGGGTTATTGTTCATTAATTTCAGACCTTCTTCGAAGGTTTTTACCCGCTTAAAGCACAGGACCGGCCCGAAAATTTCCTGCGTCCCGACGCTCATCTCCTCGGTCACGCCATCGAGTATAGTCGGCCCGACATAGAAGCCTTTTTCCTGGCCCGGCACCTTAATATCGCGACCATCGAGCACCAGCTTCGCACCCTCTTCGATGCCTTTATTAATCCAGTTGATGACGGATTGTTTATGGTCTTTAGAAATCACCGGACCCATGTCGGTATCGCGCAGATAGCCGGGGCCGATTTTCAGCTGTTTGGCTTTTTCGACGACGGCGGCAATCAGCTTGTCGGCAATCTCTTCCTGCACCACGACGACCGGCAGCGCCATACAGCGTTCGCCCGCGCAGCCGAACGCGGCGTTGATAATACCGGCGGCGGTACGGTTAACTGGCGCATCGGCCAGCACCAGGGCATGGTTTTTTGCTTCGCACAGCGCCTGGACGCGTTTGCCGTGGGCGGCGGCTTTGGAGTATACGTGCAGGCCGACGGACGTCGAGCCGACGAATGAGACGCCGTTAACGTCCGGATGGGTCAGCAGAATATCGGCTTCGTTACGTGAACAGGTCACGATGTTAATCACGCCATCCGGTACGCCCGCTTCCTGATAGAGTTTGGTGATTTCCATACAGGTCATCGGCGTCATACTGGCCGCTTTAATCACCATAGTGTTACCGGATGCGACGCATAGCGGCGCCATCCATCCCATCGGAATCATCGCCGGGAAGTTAAACGGCACAATGCCGGCGAACACGCCAATCGGCTCACGGTAAAGGTTGGTGTCGATCCCGGCTGACGCGTCCATCAGATTTTCACCCGCCAGCAGAGTCGGGATAGAGCAGGCAAGCTCGGTGCCCTCTTTCGCTTTTAATACATCGCCCTGAGCATCTCCCCAGGCTTTACCGTTTTCTTTCGCCACCAGCTCGGTTAAGCGATCCTGATGCTGGATTAATAATTCACGAACGCGAAACATAATTTGCGAGCGTTTAATCGCCGGAGTATCTGACCACGCCGGAAAGGCTTTGCGCGCCGCGGCAACGGCATCCAGCACTTCTTGCTCGGTGCAGCAGGGGGCCTGAGCCATGACTTCCCCGGTACTTGGGTTATAGACGTCCATATAGCGTTCGGTCTGCGAAACGCGCCATTGACCATCAACGAAATATTTCAGTCTTGGTACAGTAGTCATATTTTTCTCCATGATAATATCTGTCGACTTTCTCTCATAATCAGCCTCTGAGCGGCGGTAAATCACTTACCGCCGGGTCAGCCACTTTCTTGAATATTGAATAAGCGCTTATTTCCGGACAACGGCCTCCGTTTTTTGCGATTTTCCGGCTGCGGTCGGTGATTTTTCAGCGTATTGATTGCCGTAGAAGCTGTCTGTCAGCAGCTGTTTCAATTCAGAAATCAGCGGATAGCGCGGGTTGGCGCCGGTGCACTGGTCATCGAACGCATCTTCCGCCAGCTTATCGACGTGGGCGAGGAAATCGGCCTCCTGCATCCCCGCCTCGCGGATGGATTTTGGTATGCCCAGTTCAGCTTTGAGTGCTTCCAGCCAGCCAAGGAGTTTTTCGATTTTCGCTGCGGTGCGGTCACCCGGTGCAGTCAGACCCAGGTGGTCGGCGATTTCCGCATAGCGACGACGGGCCTGCGGGCGGTCATACTGGCTGAATGCCGTCTGTTTGGTCGGGTTGTCGTTGGCGTTATAGCGAATGACGTTGCAAATCATCAGCGCGTTCGCCAGGCCGTGAGGGATGTGGAACTGTGAACCCAGCTTGTGCGCCATCGAGTGGCATACCCCGAGGAAGGCGTTGGCAAAGGCAATACCGGCGATAGTCGCCGCGCTGTGCACGCGCTCACGCGCTGCCGGGTTCCTGGAACCTTCATGGTAAGACGCCGGCAGGTTATCTTTCAGCAGCTTCAGCGCCTGCAGCGCCTGGCCGTCAGAGAACTCGGAGGCCAGTACGGAAACGTAAGCTTCCAGCGCATGGGTCACCGCATCCAGACCACCGAACGCGCACAGGGACTTCGGCATTTCCATGACCAGGTTGGCATCAACAATCGCCATATCCGGGGTCAGGGCATAGTCAGCCAGCGGGTACTTCTGCCCGGTGGCGTCATCGGTAACAACGGCGAACGGCGTCACTTCCGAGCCGGTACCAGACGTGGTGGTGATCGCCACCATTTTGGCTTTAACCCCCATTTTCGGGAACTTGTAGATACGTTTACGGATATCCATAAAGCGCAGCGCCAGCTCTTCGAAGTGGGTTTCCGGATGTTCGTACATGACCCACATGATTTTCGCCGCGTCCATCGGGGAGCCGCCGCCCAGGGCGATAATCACGTCCGGTTTGAAAGCGTTCGCCAGCTCAGCGCCTTTACGGACGATGGTCAGAGTCGGGTCAGCTTCCACTTCAAAGAAAACTTCTGTTTCAACGCCAGCCGCTTTCAGTACGGAAGTGATCTGATCCGCGTAGCCGTTGTTAAACAGGAAGCGGTCGGTGACGATCAGCGCGCGTTTGTGACCATCGGTGATCACTTCGTCCAAAGCGACTGGCAGTGAGCCCCGACGGAAGTAGACAGATTTCGGAAGTTTGTGCCACAACATGTTTTCAGCTCGCTTAGCCACGGTTTTCTTGTTAATCAGGTGCTTCGGCCCGACGTTTTCCGAGATCGAGTTGCCGCCCCAGGAGCCGCAGCCGAGGGTCAGGGAAGGGGCGAGGCTGAAGTTGTAGAGGTCGCCGATCCCGCCGTGGGAGGTCGGGGTGTTGATCAGGATGCGCGCGGTTTTCATCTTTTCGCCAAACAGCCTGACGCGATCCGCCTGGTTATCCTGGTCGGTATACAGGCAGGAGGTGTGGCCGATGCCGCCCATATCGACCAGCTTCACCGCTTTCTCCACGGCATCGGCGAAATCCTTCGCCCGGTACATGGCGAGCGTGGGCGACAGCTTTTCGTGGGCAAAAGGCTCGCTGTCGTCGATGTCCCGGACTTCGCCAATCAGGATTTTGGTGTCCGCAGGCACCGCGATCCCGGCCATTCCGGCAATATTGACCGCTGACTGCCCGACAATAGCCGCGTTGAGCGCACCATTTTTCAGCAGAATCCCCTGCACGGCCTTCAGCTCCTGCCCCTGCAGCAGGTAGCCGCCGTGGCTGGCGAAACGTTCGCGTACTGCGTCGTAGGCCGCATCCACGACCACCACCGACTGCTCGGAGGCGCAGATGACGCCGTTATCGAAGGTTTTTGACATCAGAATCGAAGCCACAGCGCGCTTCACGTCGGCGGTTTCATCGATCACCACCGGGGTGTTGCCCGCGCCGACGCCAATCGCCGGTTTACCGGAGCTGTAGGCCGCTTTGACCATGCCCGGCCCGCCGGTGGCGAGGATCAGGTTGATGTCCGGGTGGTGCATCAGGCGGCTGGACAAATCCACGGTCGGCTCGTCAATCCAGCCAATGATATCCGGCGGCGCGCCGGCCTCTACCGCCGCGCGCAGCACGATCTCCGCCGCACGGTTGGTGGCGTTTTTCGCCCGCGGGTGCGGGGAGAAAACGATGCCGTTGCGGGTTTTGAGGCTAATCAGCGACTTAAAAATGGCGGTGGAGGTCGGATTGGTGGTGGGGACAATCCCGCAGATCAGGCCGATGGGTTCGGCAATGGTCATGGTGCCAAAGGCGTCATCTTCAGACAGCACCCCGCAGGTTTTCTCATCTTTATAGGCGTTGTAGATATATTCGGAGGCAAAGTGGTTTTTGATGACTTTATCTTCCACGATGCCCATGCCGGACTCGGCAACCGCCATTTTGGCCAGCGGAATGCGGGCATCGGCGGCGGCCAGCGCGGCGGCGCGGAAGATTTTATCGACCTTCTCCTGAGAAAAGCTGGCATAGGCCTGTTGCGCCTTTCGTACCCGCGCGACCAGGGCATCGAGGTCGTCATTACTGGTGATGAGTGACATAAGTTTTCTCCGTAAGGGATTGAATTCTCTTAAGTAAAACATGTGCCTTTCCTGTAATGACGCCAAACCTTCCGCCACTGCAGATGCCTGGTTTTAATTAACAGAACTGACTGACCAGAAACTTCTCGGGTACCGTTGCGTTTATTCGCTCGCTAATGAAATTAATTTTTCATTATAATTATGTATGAAATACAAAAACCGTTTTGAGAGATGGATCAAAGATAAGCAAACTGCTGTTAAAGGCAGCCTGTTAAAGGCGAGGTGATATTATTTAATTCATTAAAATCATGTAATTATAATTTTAATTTTTCAAGGGTGGTGAAAAGAGAGCGGTTGGCTGTCTTGCCGTGTCAGGTTTTGTTGTGAAATAAAAGTTAAAATTAAACGCTTATTTGAAATTAAAATGAAAAATTAAAACCAATCAGGATACAGAGAAAAGAAGAAGGGAGAGATCGATGATGTCGCTTGTACGGGAGGGCGGGTCGCCCGGATCGGGCAAGCGCCGTAATCCGGGGGAGTTATGCAGAATTAGCCTTCGTTTTCGGCCAGTTCACGCAGATACTGGAAGATAAGCCGCGCGGATTTCGGCGGTTTATTACCTTCTTTCTCTTTTTGCGCGTTGCGGATAAGCGAACGCAGCTGCTGACGGTCGGCGTCAGGCCACAGGTTCAGCACTTCCGCAACGGCGTCATCACCATTATCAATCAGACGATCGCGGATCTGTTCAAGCTTATGGAACAGCGCAACCTGCTGGTTGTGGCGGTTCTTCAGCTTGTCCAGCGCCTGACGGATCGGCTCGACGTCACGGCTGCGCAGCATTTTACCAATCAGCTGCAGCTGGCGGCGGCGGCCTTCTTTCTTGATACGCTGGGCGAGCTCAATCGCGTCGCGCAGGTCGGTATCCAGCGGGATTTTATCGAGCGCGTTTTTACCCAGCTCGACCATTTCCGCGCCAAGACGCTTCAGTTCTTCGGCGTCGCGCTTAATTTCACTTTTACTGACCCAGATAATTTCATCGTCTTCATCTTCGACGTCATCACCAGGGACGTCGTCGAGCCAGTCTTCGGGCTGCTTTGTCATCTCAGGCTCCTTAAAAAAGAGACTAATGTTACCAGTTAAGGCGCGCACTGAAAAACGGTTCTCTGTTAGACTTCAGTTAACTCCTTCTTACATTATGGCATTAGCGATGAAAGTCATCTCTCAAGTTGCACAACAGCGTAAGACGCTGGAAGAGGCCGTGACCACGGCGCTGGAACTGGCGGCAGGCAAATCCGACGGCGCGGAAGTCTCCGTCAGCAAAACCACCGGTATCGGCGTTAGCACCCGCTACGGCGAAGTGGAGAACGTAGAATTCAATAGCGATGGTGCGCTAGGCATCACCGTTTATCATCAGAATCGTAAAGGCAGCGCCTCTTCGACCGACCTTAGCCCGCAGGCCATTGCCCGCACGGTGCAGGCGGCGCTGGATATTGCCCGCTACACCTCGCCGGACCCGTGCGCGGGCGTGGCGGATAAAGAACTGCTGGCTTTTGATGCCCCGGATCTGGACCTGTTCCATCCGGCGGATGTTTCCCCGGATGAAGCCATTGAGCTGGCCTCCCGCGCGGAACAGGCGGCGCTGAAAGCTGATAAACGCATCAGCAATACCGAAGGCGGTAGCTTTAACAGCCATTACGGCATCAAAGTGTTTGGTAACAGCCACGGCATGCTGCAGAGCTACTGCTCGACTCGCCATTCGCTCTCCAGCTGCGTGATTGCTGAAGAGAATGGCGATATGGAGCGCGATTACGCTTACACCATTGGCCGGGCGATTGGCGATCTGCAATCGCCGGAGTGGGTTGGCGAAGAGTGCGCCCGCCGCACCCTGTCGCGCCTGGCCCCGCGTAAGCTATCGACGATGAAAGCGCCGGTGATTTTCGCCAATGAAGTGGCTACCGGTTTGTTTGGTCATCTGGTCGGGGCGATTGCCGGCGGTTCGGTTTACCGTAAATCCACCTTCCTGCTTGATGCGCTGGGAACCCAGATCCTGCCGGACTGGCTGACCATTGAAGAGCATCCGCATCTGCTGAAGGGGCTGGCCTCTACGCCGTTTGATAGCGAAGGCGTTCGTACGGAACGCCGCGATATCATTAAAGACGGCATACTAACCCAGTGGTTATTGACCAACTACTCGGCGCGCAAGCTGGGATTGAAGAGCACCGGCCACGCGGGCGGCATTCATAACTGGCGTATTAACGGCCGCGGCCTGAGTTTTGCAAAGTTGCTTAAAGAGATGGGGACCGGTCTTGTCGTCACGGAACTGATGGGGCAGGGTGTAAGCGGCGTCACCGGCGACTACTCACGCGGCGCATCCGGCTTCTGGGTAGAAAACGGCGAAATTCAGTATCCGGTCAGTGAGATAACCATTGCAGGAAATCTGAAAGATATGTGGCGTAATATCGTGACCATCGGCGACGATATCGAAACGCGCAGCAACATTCAGTGCGGTTCTGTACTGCTGCCGGAGATGAAGATCGCCGGTCAATAACACCTGTGTGCTTAATAATAAAAAAGGAAGTGAGCAATGCGTAAAAAACTGTTAGCGATGCTGGCCGTATCGGCTTTTGCGCTTGGTTCGGCATCGGCTTTCGCCGATCTGGGCGAAGATATGGATACCCTTGCCGAGAACCTGCAAGTGGTGCAGAAAACTTCAGATGCCGGTGAGCTGAAAGCGGCGCTGAATAAGATGCGTACAGCGGCGGTTGACGCCCAGAAAGAGACGCCGCCGAAGCTGGAAGGTAAAGCGGATGACAGCGCGGAAATGAAGGACTATCGTCACGGTTTTGATGTGCTGATCGGCCAGATTGACGGCGCGCTGAAGCTGGCTGACGAAGGTAAAGCCAAAGAGGCTCAGGCCGCAGCGGAAGAGTTTAAAACCACCCGCAATACGTATCATAAGAAGTATCGTTAATCGTCTGCAGATTTCGGGTATTTCTGCCGGGCGGAGGCTGACGCCTTGCCCGGCCTACCAGACCCCAAATCTAAACCTGAATCCTCGGTCGGTAACCTCAAGCCCTGTTCCCATCCTCAACCTTGATCCCAACCCTTTCCGCTTTCCCGGCAGCCTGGCGGGCGGATAAAAAACCTGTTCCATCACATTTCTGCGTTTTTCTCTTCAGGTCGTTCCGCGCCGCCAGCGCTGCGATTATGTGATATTCATCACGCGAATTTGGCTAAATGAACACATTCTCTGTGGTTATGTGAAATGAATCACACATGCCGTCGTTCTTTCCACTTCGAAGTGGAAAACAACTCGCTACAAACTCTTATCCCCCGGCATTAGTGTTATCCCCAGAGACATCAACGGGGTAATTCAAGTGAATAACGGAGCGGTAACACACGTCCCAGAGGAGCAGGCCACGCTAACCGAACAGCTGGCCGACAGGATGCTGCAGCAGGTTTTCGCGCTATTAAGCCGCCGCAACATCGTTCCCAACGACGTTCAGGAGCAAATGCTGACTTCCCACGTTCGGGCGATGGCCCATCGGTCAATCAGCGGCGAGCCGCTGCCGGAAGTGGATGCCAGCCTGTTCGAAGAGATCTCAGAAGATTCAATGATGCTGGCCCGCGAAGTGGTCGCGCAGTTCGGCAATCTGCCAGATGAAGAAGCCTGGCTGCTGTCCGTCCACTTCGAAGTCGCGAAAGATAACCTGTAAGGAGCATACAAATGGAACAAATCACCGTTGTTATTGGCGATCGCCTGGGTAAAGGTCAAAAAGTTGCCGCAGGGGCGGAAAAAGCTGGCGCTCGCGCCGTTGTCGTTCCGGGCGTTGCTGCGGATATGAAACTGGGCGACATGATGAAAGCCGAAAACGCTACCTTCGGTATCTCTTTCTGCGGCAGCGGCGGCGCAGGGGCAATCACCGCGCAGAATAAGCATGGCTACAAAGCAAAATATGGCATGCGTTCCGTTGATGAGGGCGTCACCGCGATCAACGAAGGCTACAACGTACTGGGCTTCGGCTTTATGGATAAAGAAGAACTGGGCGAACGCCTGGTGGAAGCCTGGAAGAAGAAATACGGCGCGTGAGTATGAAAGAGCAATTCACCACCACGGTGAGCGTTACCGGCAAAGGCGAGAGCAAAACGCGTGCTTTCGCCGATGCCCTGAACCATGTCCAGGCGGCGGTGATGAAAACGTCGCCGCACATCTTACTGCGTATTGAACCACAGGATGTGGAGGTTGTTCATGCGCGTGAAGCGGTACGGAAAGAGGCATTTTTATTCTTCTTTCTGCGCCGTGAGCGACGGACCTACAGCGTGGAGCTGAACGTTACCGTCACCGTGACCGCCATCAATCTCGATAAAGTGGATTTCGTCACGCAAACCTGATTTTCACCAAAGGGTCAGACTATGTTCCTGATAATTTTAATAAAATCGCTCATCATCGGCGGCCTGGTCGGCGTCGGCGTAGGCGCCGGAGCGGCACGCATGTTTCATGCGCCCACCACGCAGGGGATGGGGGCGTTTCGTACCTTGGGCGAGCTGAATTCATGTGAAGGCGATCCGGCTTCACACTTCTCTTTTGGTCTGGGCTTCTTCTTCAACGCCTGGGCCTCTTCCGTCGCGGCAGGCTCCTTCACTCAGGACGTTGACCACCGCATCATCCCCAACTGGGGGGCGGCAGCGCTGATGATCAAAAACCGCAACGTCGGCGAGACGCTGCACGATCCGAAAAAGATGGCCATCGCTTGCGGCATTATCGGCATGATCGTTGTGGCTTTCCTCAACCTGACCGCCTCTTCAGTACCGGAAGCGCTACAGGTGACGGCGGTCAAAGTGCTGGTTCCGGCGGCAAACCTGCTGGTGAACACGGTGATGCCGGTCATCTTCTGGCTGGCGGCGATTGATGCCGGCAAAAAGTCGGGCTTTTGGGCGACGATTTTCGGCGGCGCGGCGCAGCTGATTATGGGTAACGCCGTCCCGGGTCTGGTGCTGGGCATCCTGATCGGCAAAGGCGTGGAAGAGAGCGGCTGGCACCGCGTCACCAAAGTGATGATGGTAGCAATCGTTGCGCTGTTCGTTCTGAGCGGCTTCTTCCGCGGTTTCGACATGAAGATGATTGAATCCTTCCATCTGACCGTGCCGAACTGGCTGGAACTGATCCACAACTCGCTCAGCGGTAAATAACAGGGGCCTCTCATGGAACAAAATAAAGGTTTTTGGTATGCCGACTGGTCGTTCCCGATCTTTGTTGGTCTGCTCTCCGCCGGCGTTTTTGCCGGGACGCATATGTACTACCTCTACGGCATCGGCGCGTTTAACGAAGTCGCCTTCGTGGCGATGCTGAAAGCGGGAATTGATACCGGTGCCTACGGCGCGGTAGCGGCATTCGGCGCCAGCTTCCTGTTCGCGCGTATTATCGAAGGCTCACTGGTGGGGATTCTGGATATCGGCGGGGCGATCCAGACCGGCGTCGGCTTAGGCGTTCCGGCGCTGCTGCTCGGCGCGGGCTTTGTTTTCCCGGTCGCCAACTTTGCCGCCTCACTGGTCACTGGCCTGGTGCTGGGGCTCGCCATTGGCTACATCATTATCCTGGCGCGCAAATTCACCATCAACCAGAGCGACTCCACCTACGGCGCGGACGTCATGATGGGGGCCGGTAACGCCTCAGGCCGCTTCCTCGGACCGTTGATTATCCTCAGCGCCATGACCGCTTCTATTCCAATCGGCATCGGTTCCCTGGTGGGCGCGCTGCTGTTCTACATCTGGCAGAAGCCTATCACCGGCGGCGCGATCCTTGGCGCCATGCTTCTTGGGTCAATCTTCCCGGTGGCGATTAGTTAAGTCCTGCGGGCGCCTCGGCGCCCGCGTTAACAGGAGAGAGATATGTTTGATTTACTCCTGCGCCGTGCGCGCCTCGTCGACGATACCCTGACCGATATCGCCATCCGGGACGGTAAAATCGCGGCGCTTGGCGAGATTAGCGCGCCTGCGCGCAAAACCCTTGAACTGGACGGCCGCTATTACGTCAGCGCAGGCTGGATTGACTCTCACGTTCACTGCTATCCGAACTCGCCGATTTACCATGATGAGCCGGACAGCGTGGGGGTTGCTACCGGCGTGACCACCGTGATTGACGCGGGCAGCACCGGTGCGGACGACGTTGATGACTTCTACCAACTGACCCGCAAAGCCGCGACCGAGGTTTATGCCCTGCTTAACATTTCCCGCGTCGGGCTGATTGCCCAGAATGAACTGGCCAATATGGCGAATATTGACGCAGAGGCGGTGAAGCAGGCGGTCAACCGCTACCCGAACTTTATCGTCGGCCTGAAGGCGCGGATGAGCAGCAGCGTGGTGGGTGAAAACGGCATTACGCCGCTGGCGCGCGCAAAGGCAATTCAGCAGGAAAACGGCGGCCTGCCGCTGATGGTGCATATCGGCAACAATCCGCCCGATCTGGATGAAATCGCCGATCTGTTGACCTCCGGCGACATTATTACTCACTGCTATAACGGCAAGCCCAATCGCATTCTGACGCCGTCCGGCGAGCTGAAGAGTTCGATTACCCGCGCGCTACAGCGCGGCGTGCGCCTTGATATCGGCCACGGCACCGCCAGCTTCAGCTTCGAAGTGGCGCGCCGGGCGATTGCCATGGGCATTCTGCCGCACACCATCAGCTCCGATATCTACTGCCGCAACCGTATCGACGGTCCGGTGCGCTCGCTGGCGCTGGTGATGTCGAAATTCCTCGCTATAGGGATGTCGCTGCCGCAGGTTATCGACTGCGTGACCGCCAACGCCGCGGAAGGCCTGCATCTTTCCCATAAAGGGCGGCTGGAAGTGGGCTATGACGCCGACCTGACGCTGTTTACTCTCGCGCAGATGCCAACGGTGCTGGTGGATGCTGAAAAAGAGAGCCTTCAGGCCGACAAGATTCTGCTGCCGCTTGCCGCCATTCGCGCGGGCAAGGGCTATCTGACCGAACAAGGGAGCGCGGAAAATGCCTTCGATTTTTGAGAAATATGATTTAAAGCAGGTCATTAACACCTCCGGACGCATGACCATTCTCGGCGTCTCGACGCCGCGACCGGAAGTCGTGGAAGCCGCGATGGCGGGGATGAACCAGTACTTCGAGATGAAAGATCTGGTCAATAAAACCGGCGCGTATATTGCGAAGCTGCTGGACGTGGAAGGGGCGACCGTTGTCTCCTGCGCCTCGGCGGGCATCGCCCAGTCGGTGGCGGCGGTGCTGGTAAAAGACAGCGACTGGCTGCTGGAAAACCTGCACGTGACGCCGATTGAAAACAACGAAATCGTGCTGCCTAAGGGCCACAACGTCAACTTTGGCGCGCCGGTGGGCACCATGGTAGCGCTGGGCGGCGGCAGGCTGGTGGAAGCGGGCTACGCCAACGAATGTTCCGCCGGGCAGCTGGCGGCGGCTATCACCCCGCGCACCGCGGCCATTCTGTATATCAAATCCCACCACTGCGTGCAGAAAAGCATGCTCAACGTGGCGCAGGCGGCAGCGGTGGCGAAGAGCCATAATCTGCCGCTGATTGTCGATGCGGCGGCGGAAGAAGACCTCCAGGCCTACTATCGCGCCGGCGCGGATCTGGTGATTTATAGCGGCGCGAAGGCGATAGAAGGGCCGACCAGCGGGCTGGTTATCGGCAAAACCCAATACGTTGAGTGGGTCAAACGCCAGTCGAACGGCATTGGCCGGGCGATGAAGGTGGGTAAAGAGGGGATCCTCGGCCTGACCTGCGCCATTGAACACTATCTGACGGCGAGCAAAGAGAGCGGTGAAGAGATGGTGGCGAAGATGACGCCGTTTATTCAGCAGCTTAATACGCTCGATGGCGTCACCGCGCGCGTGGTCTGGGACAGCGCCGGCCGCGATATCGCGCGGGCGGAGATTAAGTTTGATGAAGCGGTGACCGGCGTCAACACCGGCGATCTGGTCAATGCGCTGAAGCAGGGCGAATACGCCATCTACTTCCGTGGCTATAAAGCAAATGAAGGCATTATTGAAGCCGATGTCCGCAGCGTGAACGCGCAGCAGCTGGAGATTGTCTCCCGTCGCATCGCAGAGGTTTTGAACAAGGAGAAAAACGCATGAAACTGACCCCTAATTTTTATCGTGACCGCGTCTGCCTGAACGTGCTGGCGGGAAGCAAAGAGAACGCCAGCGAGATTTATGAGGCGGCGGAAGGTCATGTACTGGTGGGCGTGCTCTCCAAAAATTACCCGGACGTCGCCAGCGCGGTTGCCGATATGCGTGAATACGCGCAGCGGATTGATAACGCGCTCTCCGTGGGGCTGGGCGCGGGCGATCCGAACCAGTCGGCGATGGTCAGCGAAATTTCGCGTCAGGTGCAGCCGCAGCACGTCAACCAGGTATTTACCGGCGTGGCGACCAGCCGCGCGCTGCTGGGCCAGAACGAAACCGTGGTTAACGGCCTGGTGTCGCCAACCGGTACGCCGGGAAGGGTGAAGATCTCCACCGGTCCGCTCAGCAGCGGCGCGCCGGATGGCATCGTGCCGCTGGAAACCGCGATTGCCCTGCTGAAAGATATGGGCGGCAGTTCAATCAAATACTTTCCGATGGGCGGGCTAAAGCATCGTGACGAGTTTATTGCGGTGGCCGAGGCCTGCGCCCGTCATGATTTCTGGCTGGAGCCCACCGGCGGGATCGATCTGGAAAACTACGGCGAGATCCTGCAGATCGCGCTGGACGCCGGCGTGAGTAAAATTATCCCGCATATCTACAGTTCGATTATTGATAAAGCCAGCGGTAATACCCGCCCGGCGGACGTGCGTCAGCTGCTTTCGATCACCAAACAGTTAGTACAATAGCGCCGATTGCCCCTCCACCCCGGCCCTCTCCCTGACAGGGAGAGGGAGAAAAACAGAGACGGAGCCTTTTGCGCCGATCGCGCGAAGAAATACCGAACTGCGCCCTCGGCCCTATGGGCGAGGATTAGGGTAAGGGGAAACCTCCACCGAACCATCAAGGAGTCACCATGCCAACCGCTCGTCACCTGCTTGTTGCTTCACTCTCTCTGCTCGCCGCCGGCGCCGCTGCGCAAACCCAGTACGCCTGGGTCGGTACCTACAACCCCAATGGGGAAGGCCTGTATCGCTTTACCGTCGATAACCAGACTGGGGAGCTGCGCGATAAAGCGCTGGTCGCTAAGCTACCTAACCTGGCCCAGCTCACCGTTTCGGCGGATGGCAAAACCCTGTACGCCGCCAGCGAAGTGGAAAAGGGTGTGGTGCAGGCGTGGCGCATCGGCAGTAACGGCGAACTGCGTGAGCTGAATCAGGTCGCTTCCGGCGGCGCCGGGCCGGTTTATCTCTCCCTGACTCCCGATGGACGCCATCTGCTGGTGGCAAACTACGTCAGCGGCAGTATCGCCGTGCTGCCGGTGAAAGAAGATGGTAACCTGGGCGAGGCGGTGGACGTGCATCAGGATCAAGGCCCTGCGGGAGCGGAACGCCCGGCGGCAGCCGTCGAAGGCAGTTTTGCCATTAGCGATCATAACGGCCCCCACGCCCATATGATCGCCGCCGATCCCAGCGGTAAGTTCGTTTACTCCACCGACCTCGGGCTGGATCGGATCTATCAGTACCGGCTGGATAACGCCACCGGGAAGCTAACGCCGAACGATCCGCCGTTTATTGCGGCCTCATCTCCCGGCGCCGGACCGCGCCATTTTGTGTTTACGCCGCAGGGCGACGGGCTATGGTTAATTAACGAAGAGGCGTCGACGCTCACTTTCTATCATCTCGATAAGCAAAGCGGCCTGTTGCGCGAGGGGAAAACGGTCTCGGCGCTGCCGGAAGCGTATAAGGGCACCAGTTTTGCCGCCGGTCTGGTTCTGAGCCGCGACGGCAAGCAGCTGTACGTTGCTAATCGACTGCATAACAGCATCGGCCACTTTACGGTGCTGGCCGACGGCAGCCTGCGCCATCAGGACGATATCTGGACCCGCGGCGACTATCCGCGCACGCTGACGCTCGACAGTCAGGGGCAGTGGCTGTACGTCATGAACCAGCGTAGCGACAACATCACCCGCTTTCGCGTCGCGCCGAAGGATGGCAGGCTGACGTTCTCTCCGGACTATACCCCGGTTGGCAGCCCGTCGCAGATGGTGATATCCGCTCAACCCTGAGCCGTAAGAAAAAGGAACTGACATGCGATTTCCCAATCAACGTTTAGCGCAGCTGTTTACCCTGTTGCAAAACGAAACGCTGCCCCAGGAGGAGCTGGCGCAGCGGCTGTCGGTTTCTACTCGCACGGTGCGCGCGGACATCACCGCGTTGAACGCGCTGCTGCAGCACTATGGCGCGCAGTTTATCCTCACCCGCGGCAGCGGTTATCAGCTGGTGATTCACGATCCGTCGCGCTATCAGACGCTGGCAGAGAGTGCGCCGAAAGCGCAGCATATCCCGCGAACCGCGGCGGATCGCATCCACTTTTTGCTGGTGCGCTTTTTAACTTCCGCTTTCTCAATCAAGCTGGAGGATCTGGCCGATGCGTGGTTCGTCAGCCGCGCCACCTTACAGGGCGATATGGTTGACGTACGCGAGCGCTTTCAGCGTTATCAGCTCACCCTTGAGACCCGGCCGCGTCACGGTATGAAGCTGTTCGGCAGCGAGGTCTCCATTCGCGCCTGCCTGACCGATCTGCTGTGGGAGCTAAGTCAGCAGGGGCCGCTGAACCCGCTTATCGGTGAAGAAGCGTTTGATGCCAGCGTACCGACGCTGCTGGCTGGCGTGCTGCAGGAAACGCTAACCCGCCATCACGTTCGCCTGACCGACGCCGGGGAGCGCTTTATTTGCCTGTACGGCGCGGTTGCCGTGCGCCGAGTGAGCGAAGGATATCCTTTAGCCGATTTTAGCGCCGAGGATGTCGCGCAAAACGTACGCGATGCCGCCCGCGAGCTGGCAAATACGATGCAGCAGCTGGCGGGCAAACCGCTTGCTCCGGCGGAAGAGGAGTGGCTGTGCGTCCACCTTGCCGCCCGCCAGGTGCAGGATGTCGATCCGGGGACTATCAGCGCCGACGACGACGAAGCGCTGGTGAACTACATCCTGCGCTATATCAATCAGCAATATAACTATAATTTGCTGGAGGATGCCCAGCTGCATGCGGATTTGCTGACCCATATTAAGACCATGATCACCCGCGTGCGCTACCAGATAATGATCCCCAACCCGCTTCTGGAAAATATCAAACAGCACTACCCCATGGCGTGGGACATGACCCTGGCGGCGGTATCCAGCTGGGGAAAATATACCCCCTACGCCATCAGCGAAAACGAGATCGGCTTTCTGGTGCTGCATATCGGCGTCGGGCTGGAGCGCCATTACAATATCGGCTACCAGCGCCAGCCTCAGGTGCTGCTGGTCTGCGATACCAGCAACGCGATGGTGAGGATGATTGAAGCCATCCTGCAGCGTAAGTATCCGCAGCTGGAAATTGCCGCCACCCTCTCGCAGCGCGAATATGAACAGCGGGAAGAGATCGCGGAAGATTTTGTCATTTCCACCGTGCGCATCAGCGAGAAAGATAAGCCGGTAGTTACCATTGCGCCATTTCCTACCGACTACCAGCTCGACCAAATCGGCAAGCTGGTGCTGGTGGACCGCACCCGTCCCTGGATGCTGAATAAGTATTTTGATGAGACTCACTTTCAGGTGATAGATACCCCGATGGATCAGCAGGCGCTGTTTGCTACGCTGTGCCAGCAGCTGCAGCAGGAGGGGTTTGTCGGGGCGGAGTTCCATGATTCGGTCGCGGAGCGTGAGGCTATCGTCAGTACCATGCTTGGCGACGGGATCGCGTTACCTCACGCCCTCGGGCTGCTGGCAAAAAAGACCGTGGTTTATACCGTAATTGCGCCGCACGGCATCGCCTGGGGCGATGAAACCGCGCATATCATCTTCCTGCTCGCCATCAGTAAAAGCGAGTATGAAGAGGCGATGGCGATCTACGATATTTTCGTCACCTTCCTGCGCGAGCGCGCAATGACCCGCCTTGCTGCCACCCGCAGCTTCGCTGAGTTTAAAGCGGTGGCCATGGAGTGCGTCAGCCGGTTTTGAGATGCGCTGCCAGAGAATGGTATAAGCTGGGTGAAACCGTAAAAGAGCAGTTCAAAAGTCAGCTGGCGGTCGTGCTGGAGAACCTTCATATTGAATCTTCGCGGTTGACCCGACTGCTATAAAATTCAGCTGAAATCAGCGGGATACCGACTGGTGTATCAGGTTCGGGATGAGGTGGTGATTGAAGGTTTAGGTTATTCCTGTGGGAAAACGAGAAAAACTAGCCGTCTATCGGAACGTCAATAAACGGCTGTCGCGAGAGGCTATCTCAGGTGATGCACAACCTGATTGCTGCTGCCGCGCCAGATTAGCGCCGGGTCTTTGAGATCCTGCACAAATTTGCCATCAACCAGTACGTTGATGAGATCCACCACCTGCATCTGCGCGTCGTTAAGTTCGTCCAGCTTGTAGCCGGTCCATACCCAGATATCTTTGCCGGGGCACTCGGCGCGAACGCGCTGCACCAGCTTAAGGATCTCCGGCACGTTCTGCGGGTGCAGCGGGTCGCCGCCGGAAAGCGTGATCCCCTGGCGCCTGATACGCGTATCGTTGAGGTCAGCAATGATGCGGTCGGCTATCTCGGCGGTAAACGGCATGCCGGAGTTCAGCCGCCAGGTGCTTTTGTTGTAGCAGCCGGGGCACTCGTGAACGCAGCCGGAAACGAACAGGGTGCAGCGGGTGCCCGGACCGTTAACAATATCTACCGGGTAGTACTGATGGTAATTCATTTTTCGCTTCTCAATTAACGCCATAGCCGCGTTGGCTGCGCTCGCTCACCCCAGTCACGTACTTAATGTACGCTCCCGGGGATTCCCTCGTTTGCCGCCTTGCTCTGACGCTAATTGCTTTGCGAA
Organism: Klebsiella sp. CN_Kp066; assembly: GCF_040065135.1. Classification (NCBI taxonomy): domain Bacteria; kingdom Pseudomonadati; phylum Pseudomonadota; class Gammaproteobacteria; order Enterobacterales; family Enterobacteriaceae; genus Klebsiella; species Klebsiella sp. CN_Kp066. The sequence continues at coordinate 82,569 of NZ_JBEAIU010000024.1, forward strand.
AACGGAGGGGCTGTGCATTTGTAAAGGGAACGGCTCCCGGCGTCGCTGCGCTCGGCCGGGCTACGAAGAGCCGCATACGCGGTTGTAGCCCGGATAAGGCGCTTTGCGCCGCGATCCGGGAACGGCTCCTTAGTGGCCAAACGGCTACGGGGCCGGCCCCCTCTCCCCGTCGGGGAGAGGGGAAGGGGCTAAACCACCTGGAATTAACCGATCTGCCCGTTGCCCAGATGCTTCACGCGGCGCTTCACTTCTTCCTGCTTGCCGGCGTTGAACGGGCGGGCGTCCGGGCTTCCGAGATAACCGCATACCCGGCGGGTTACCGACACGCGAGAAGCATCGTGGTTGCCGCATTTCGGGCAGGTGAAGCCTTTGCTGGTACACTCGAACTCACCGGTAAAACCGCACTCGTAGCACTCATCGATAGGCGTATTGGTCCCGTAATAGGGCACGTGCTGATAGCTATAATCCCACACGTCTTCCAGCGCCCGCAGGTTGTGCTGAATATTCGGGTACTCGCCGTAGCAAATAAAGCCCCCGTTAGCCAGTGGCGGGTAAGGCGCTTCAAAATCGATTTTATCGTACGGGTTCACCTTCTTCTCCACATCGAGGTGGAAGCTGTTGGTGTAATACCCTTTGTCGGTGACGCCTTCGATCACGCCGAACTCAGCGGTGTCCAGACGGCAGAAGCGGTCGCAGAGATTTTCGCTCGGCGTGCTGTACAGGCTAAAGCCGTAGCCGGTCTCGTCTTTCCACTGGTCTACCGCTTCGCGCAGACGCTGAACGATGGCGACGCCTTTTTCACGCAGCGCTTCGCTATCGTACATAGGCTTATTGCCGAACAGCGCGTTGATGGTTTCATGGATACCGATATAGCCAAGAGAAATCGACGCGCGGCCGTTTTTGAAAATCTCCGAAACGTCGTCATCCGCTTTCAGGCGCACGCCGCAGGCCCCTTCCATATACAGAATCGGCGCAACGCGAGCCTTCACTCCTTCCAGACGGGCGATGCGGGTCATCAGCGCTTTACGCGCCAGCTGCAGACGCTCATCCAGAAGTTTCCAGAACACAGCTTCGTCGCCGCGGGCTTCCAGGGCAATACGCGGCAGGTTGAGGCTGATAACGCCGAGGTTGTTGCGGCCATCGTGCACCTGTTCGCCGTCCTCGTTTTCCCACACGCCGAGGAAGCTGCGGCAGCCCATCGGGGTTTTGAACGAGCCGGTCACCTTCACGACCTGATCGTAGTTGAGGATATCCGGATACATGCGCTTGCTCGCGCACTCCAGCGCCAGCTGTTTAATGTCGTAGTTCGCGTCGCCAAACTTATGGTTCAGGCCGTCGCGAATGGCGAAGACCAGCTTGGGGAACACCGCCGTTTTGCGATTTTTACCGAGTCCCGCGATGCGATTGCGCAGAATGGACTGCTGAATCAGACGCGATTCCCAGCTGGTACCGAGGCCGAAACCGAAGGTGACGAACGGCGTCTGACCGTTGGCGGTATGCAGGGTGTTCACTTCATATTCCAGCGACTGGAAGGCGTCGTAGCACTCTTTCTCGGTGCGGGAACGGGCATAACCTTCGGCGTCGGGGATTTGCCACTCTTCGGCAATTTTACGGTGCTTATTGAAGCTTTCGGTAACAAACGGCGCCAGCACTTCATCGATGCGGTTGATGGTCGTGCCGCCATAAATATGGCTGGCGACCTGCGCGATAATCTGCGCCGTTACCGCGGTGGCGGTAGAGATGGACTTTGGCGGCTCAATCTCGGCGTTGCCCATTTTAAAACCCTGCGTCAGCATGCCTTTAAGATCGATCAGCATGCAGTTGAACATCGGGAAGAATGGCGAATAGTCGAGATCGTGATAGTGGATCAGGCCGCGCTCGTGCGCCATCACTACGTCATGCGGCAGCAGGTGCTGACGCGCATAGTGTTTAGCCACGATACCCGCCAGCAGATCGCGCTGGGTAGGAATGACTTTACTGTCTTTGTTGGCGTTCTCGTTGAGTAACGCCGAGTTGGTCTGCTCAACCAGGCCGCGAATTTCCTGGTTCAGACGACCGCGTTTTTCACGTTGGCTATCGCGGTCGTGGCGATATTCAATGTAGGCACGCGCCAGTTGCTTGTAAGGGCCGGACATCAGCTGATTCTCAACGGCGGTCTGGATCTCGTTGATATCAACCTGGGTGCGGCCCTGCATTTGCTGGCTAACGACTTCTGCGACGGTGGCGCAATAGTCTGCGTCATCGACTCCCGCTGCTTTAGCTGCACGTAGAATTGCTTCATTAATGCGCTCTGACTTGAACGGCACTTTACAGCCATCGCGTTTCATCACATGCGGTGTCATGATCACTCCATACTTTTTATAGAACAGGTTATCCACAGAGGCGGAAGGTTAACCGAAGTCCCGGGGCGCTATAGCTGCCGCCGTTTCCCTCCGATCCCGGCCCTTTTTATCCACATCCCATCACCGCCCGGGTACGATGGGTTGTGGTGACATAATAGACTATTAATACAATATGTGGGGCCGGGGCGCATTTTAAGTTCTATATGTAGTGCTTTGCATCAAAGATGTTTGCAATTTTATTGATGCAGAACAAAGTAAAAAGAGGAGAGCAGGAATGATGGGCGCTTGCGCTTAATGTAAATTTATCCGCTTATAAAATAAGCAAAAATGGGGCCTGAACGCAGGAAATTCAGGCCCGATAGGGATAACGTCAGGCGAGCAGCGCGTCGTTAAGCAGGTCGACCAGCAGCAGCAGGGCGTAGCGGGCGGCTTGTGCATTCTCGGGCAGGGGCAGCAGCGCGGAGGCCATATTGCTTAATGAATGGTCGGCGGGAGTGAGGGCGAAAATTGTCGCTTCTTGTACCCGGGCCAGCAGGGTCGCGCCCTGCAAAATCGCATCGGCCTCGCCGGTTGCCAGCACCAGCAGAAGATGATCGTCACTAAGGGTACTGGCTATCATGCGCATCAGGGCGCTGTCCTGGCAGAGATTCATCACGATCCCGATGGAGAGCAGCTGGTGCTGGAGCAGCGTGGCCAGCGCAATATCCTGTGCGCCAAGGGCGAAACAGTGTACGGCGCGGGCATTTTGCAGACGCGTGCGCAGCTTTTGCAGCGTAGATTCGGGGGTGCTTACCAGCTGTTGTTCCAGACTTGTGCTAATCAGGCTTAATTTGTCGCGCCACGCGGCGGGCAGCGCGGCGCTCTCTTCGTTTAGCCAACCGGTGCGCCGTTCGCAAGCCTGCGCCAGCTGCTTACGCAAATCACGAATATCCTCGCAGCCTACGGAGCGGGCAAAGCGGGTAATCGTGGCTGCGCTCACGCCAGCGCGCGCCGCCAGTTCATCAATCGAGGCGCTGGCGGTAAAACTTAAATTCTGCAGAATAAATGCCGCGACCTTCGATTCCTGAGCGCTTAAGCGAGTCATGCCTTCCTGTAACTGTCCTACGATATCCATGCTTTCAGCCTCTCTCTGCCACCGCCAGATTGAAAATATTTTTCAAATAATGATGGCTTTTTATACCACTTAATCACGCGTAATGCTTGGGATTATTGTTGGTTCGGCTTTTTATGGGCAATTATAAGGATGAAAAATAACGCCTCGATCACGTACGTGAAAAAAATTTTCATATAGCCTTCTTCTGTACCCGCACCTCGCCCTATAGTCGATGGTGCCTGTTTAGCACTCGCTCAAGCAAAACCCATGGGGAGGAATTATGCCACGTATTGTCCTGTGCTGCGCCGCCGGAATGTCCACCAGCATGCTGGTTAACAAAATGAAAGCCGAGGCGCAACAGCGCGCGCTGGCGCTGGAGATTTACGCTGTACCCGTCGCCGAGTTTGAGCGCGAGTTGCCCAATGCCGACGTGATTTTGCTGGGGCCGCAGGTGAAGTATGAAGCGGCCCGGTTGACGGAGCTTGCTGCCCCGCACGGAAAAGCCGTGGCGGTGATCGACATGGCGGATTACGGCATGATGCGCGGGGCCGCCGTACTGGATAAAGCGCTCGCTCTGCTGAACCACTAACGCTTTCCCATCAACGCGTTCATTTCGCAAAGCCACTGCGGCCTTGCGCGGGGATCTGTACGCCAAAAATGAGGCCACTATGCAAGCATTGAAAATAGCTGTAATCGGCGGCGGCAGCAGCTATACGCCGGAACTTATCGAAGGCATCATCCTTCGCCATCAGCAGATTCCGGTCACGGAGCTGGCGCTGGTCGATGTTGACGCCGGGCGCGAGAAAGTGGCGATTATCGCCGCGCTGACCCAGCGTATGTTTAAGCGCCATGGCCTCGAACAGGTTAAGGTCAGCGTGCATTTCAGCCTGGATGAGGCCATTCGCGGCGCTAAATTTGTGCTGACTCAGCTGCGGGTTGGTCAGCTGGCGGCGCGGGCGGCGGATGAGCGTCTGGGGCTGAAGTATCAGCTGCTGGGCCAGGAAACTACCGGCGTCGGCGGATTTGCCAAAGCGCTGCGCACTATTCCGGTGATTTTACAGGTTGCCCGCAAGGTGGAAGCGCTGGCGCCCGATGCCTTTATCCTCAATTTTACCAATCCGGCCGGGATTGTGACGGAAGCGGTGAGTCGCTACAGCAGCGCCAAAATCATCGGCCTGTGCAACGTGCCCATCAATATGCAGCATATGATTGCCGGAATGCTGGACGCAAAAGAAGAGGAGGTTCGGCTGAGCTTCGCCGGGCTGAATCATATGGTCTGGGTACACAAGGTGATGCAGGGGCGGGAAGAGGTGACCAGCAAGGTCATCGACATGCTGTGTGACGGTCAATCGCTCTCGATGAACAATATTCAATCGCTGCCGTGGCCGGCGGAGTTTCTGCGGGCCCTGAAGGCGATCCCCTGTCCCTATCATCGCTATTACTGGCTGACGCCGGCGATGCTGGCGGAAGAGATTGAAGCGGCAAAAACCAAAGGCACCCGCGCAGAGCAGGTGATGAAGGTGGAACAGGAGCTGTTTGATATCTATGCCCGGCCCGATCTGGATGAAAAGCCCGAACAGCTGAGCTTCCGCGGCGGTGCGTACTACTCCGAGGTGGCGGTGGAGCTGATTAACGCCATCTACAACAATCTTGGCAAGGAGATGGTCGTCAACACCCGCAACAACGGCGCGATTCACGGCTTCGATGATGATGCGGTGGTGGAAATTAACAGCATTATTGACGCGCAGGGCGCACGACCGCTGGCCTTTGGCGCGCTGCCGCCGATCATGAACGGACTGACGCAACAGGTGAAAGCCTTCGAGCGCTTGACGATTGAGGCCGCGGTCCACGGCTGCCGGGATAGCGCGCTGCTGGCGCTGGTGAGTAACCCGCTGGTCGGGAATGTGACCGATGCCCGGGCGCTGCTTGATGAGGTGTTAACCATCAACCGCCCCTGGTTAACGCAGTTTAACTAAACTTTTCCGCCTTCGGGGATACCACTATGTCTCGTACTTCATTTATTGAACGCTATGTCATGCCCGCCGCGCTGAAAATCGGCGGGCAGAAGCATGTCCTGTCGGTACGTGACGGCATTATCCTTAATATGCCGTTTATGCTGATCGGTTCGTTTTTCCTGATATTCGCTTATCTGCCGATCCCTGGTTACGGTGAGCTGATGGCCAGCGTGTTTGGCGATGCCTGGCGCGATAAGATGCTGTACCCGGTCAAAGCGACCTATGACATCATGGCGCTGCTCTCCGCCTTCGGCATTGCCTACCGGCTGGCGGAGAAATATCGCACCCTGGATCCGCTAAGCGCCGGGGCGATGTCGCTGGTGGCGTTTGTGATGACAATCCCCCAGGTGACGCTCTTTACGCCGGCAGACGGTTCAGCGGCGCAAATCGTCAAAGGCGTGCTGCCGGTGGGGATGATTGGCAGCCAGGGACTGTTTGTGGCGATTGTGATTTCGCTGCTCTCTACAGAGATTTATCGCCTGGTGGCCAGCCGTAATCTGGTGATCCGCATGCCGGACGGCGTACCGCCCGCGGTGGCGAAATCTTTTCTCGCCCTGATCCCCGGTTTCTGCGTGCTGGCCGTGGTGCTGGCGCTGCGCCTGATCGTTGAAGCTTCGCCGTTCGGCGATATCAATAGCATGATTACCACCCTTATCGGTATTCCCATGTCGCACGTCGGCGGTTCGCTGCCGGGGATGATTATCTCGGTGATCCTGATTGGTATCCTGTGGACCCTGGGGCTGCACGGCGACACCATTGTGCTGGTGTTTATTCGCCCGGTCTGGCTGTCGAATATGTCGGAAAACCTGGAAGCGTTTCAGAATGGACTGCCGATCCCTCATATCATTACCCAGCAGTTTTATGATCTGTGGATTGCGCCCGGCGGTACCGGTGCGCTGCTGGGGCTGGTGATTTTTATGCTGCTGCACAGCCGTAGCCAGCAGATGAAACAGCTGGGAAAAATCGCCGCGCCGGGGGCGCTGTTTAATATCAGCGAGCCGATGGTATTCGGCATTCCGCTGGTGATGAACCCGTACTTCTTCCTGCCGTTTATTTTGACGCCGGTCCTGCTGGTGATTGTCTCGTATACCGCGATGGCCACCGGGCTGGTGATGAAGCCGGCGGGGATTGCGCTACCGTTTACCACGCCTATTTTTATGAGCGGCTATCTGGCGACCGGAGGGCATATTTCCGGCGCGGTGCTGCAGGTGGTGAACCTGGCGATCTCGCTGGTGATCTACTATCCGTTCTTCCGGGTATGGGATCGCCTGAAGGCGAAAGAAGAGCAGGCGTCCGCGCAGCCGGAGGCCAGCGCGACGCTGTCGGCGGCTGACCGTATTTAAAGCGTATTCCCGGAGGCGGCGCTTGACGCGCCTGCCCGGGCTACCGGCCCGCAGACGGCTGTGAATCGGTAGCCCGGCTAAGCGTAGCGCAAGCCGGGGAGGGGGTTACGCCTGCAGCCACCATACCGCTTCAAACGGGCGCAGGGTCATATCGGCAGGGCGGTTCGCCGCTTCCGCGTAGTTGCTCATGAGCGTCCGCCAGTCGCCACTCATGGCTTCCGGCTGCCAGCGCTGGAACTCGCGGCTCAGGTTCGCCACGACGACCAGCGTTTGTCCCTGCCACTGACGGCGGTAGCACCACAGCGACGGATGTTCCGGCAGCAGGTCCTGGTAATCGCCCCAGGTCAGCACCGGCGTGCTCTTGCGCAGCGCAATCAGCTGCTGATAGGCATAAAACACGGATTCCGGGTCCGCCAGCGCTGCTTCGGCGTTAATCTCGCGATAGTTGTCGCACAGCGCAATCCACGGCTCGCCTGCGGTGAATCCGCCGTTTTCACCGCGGTTCCACTGCATGGGCGTGCGGCTGTTATCGCGCGATTTACTGGCCAGAATCGCCAACAGTTCATCCGCGTCCCGGCCCTGAGCCGCGCGTTCGATATACATGTTGTGGCTCTCAACGTCGCGATAATCGGTGATGCGCGTAAAGTGCGGATTAGTCATGCCAATCTCTTCGCCCTGATAAATATAGGGCGTGCCCTGCATGCCGTGCAGCACCATCGCCAGCATTTTCGCCGCCGGGACGCGGTATTCCCCTTCATCACCGAAACGGGAGACGATGCGCGGCTGATCGTGGTTACACCAGAACAGCGCATTCCAGGCGCGATTGTGCATTCCCTGCTGCCAGTGCCTGAACAGCGATTTCAACGCCACAAAATCCGGTCGCGCCAGCGTCCACTTCTCTCCGCCGGGGTAGTCCACCTTCAGATGGTGGAAGTTAAAGGTCATCGAGAGTTCGCTGCCGTCGAGCGCCGCATATTTTTGGCAATGTTCAAGCGTGGTGGAGGACATTTCGCCCACCGTCATCAGATTTCGCGGGGTGAAGACATCGCGGCTCATCTCCTGCAAAAATTCGTGCGCTCGCGGACCGTCGGTATAAAAGCGGCGGCCATCGCCAGCGGTATCGGACGGGAAGGACTGGTCTTTGGAGATAACATTGATCACGTCGAGGCGCAGGCCGTCGACGCCGCGATCGGCCCAAAATTCGCAGACTTTTTTCAGTTCTGCGCGCACGGCAGGGTTTTCCCAGTTCAGATCCGCCTGCTCAACGGCGTACAGATGCAGATAGTACTGCTCGCTTTCGGCGTGCCACTGCCAGGCGTTGCCGCCAAACTTAGATTGCCAGTTGTTCGGCGGGGTGGTCGGCTCGCCGTCGCGCCAGATATAGAACTGGCGATACGGACTCTCTTTGCTGAGCGCTTCCCGGAACCAGGCATGCTCGGTCGAAGTGTGGTTCAGCACCATATCCAGCACGATACGAATTCCTCGCGCCTTCGCCTGAGCCACCAGCTCATCGAAATCGTCCAGCGTGCCGTAGGCAGGGTCGATAGCGGTATAGTTGGCCACATCGTAGCCGTTATCCACCTGCGGCGAGACATAGAACGGCGTCAGCCAGATAGCGTCAACGCCAAGCTTTTGCAGATAGTCGAGGCGGGAGGTGACGCCGCGCAGATCGCCGGTACCGGTGCCGGTCGTATCCTGGAAACTCTTCGGATAGATTTGATAAATAACGCCGTTTTGCCACCAGAGGGGAAGGGTATTCATATTGCGTTCCTGCTACAAAAGAGGGGGGCGACAGCGCGCCCCGAAAATAAGATGTCAGACAATCTGTAAGGTGCCCTGGCGGAATTTGCGTTGGTAAACGACCGTCGTCAGGACAATCGGCACAATCACGGCAATGGCCATCGCCAGTGCGTAAACCTGCCAGTAGGTGGGTTGAATAGAGAGAATGCCCGGCAGGCCACCGACGCCGATGCCGTTGGCCATCACACCGTTCAGTCCGCACAGCAGCCCGGCAAGACCGGAGCCGACCATCGCGCAAAGCATCGGGAAGCGGTATTTCAGATTGATACCGTACATAGCGGGTTCCGTCACGCCGAGATAGGCGGAAATGGCGGCCGGAACGGAGATTTCGCGTTCGTTCTGTTTACGGCTGGCGATGATTATCCCCACCACTGCCGACGCCTGAGCGATGTTGGACAACGCAATCAGCGGCCATACCGGCGTACCGCCCATGCTTTGAATCATCTGCATATCGATGGCGAGCGTGGTCTGATGGACTCCGGTGATCACCAGCGGGGCGTACAGGAAGCCGAACAGCGCGGCGCCAATCGGCGCAAAGCTGCCGGTTAACAGATGACGCACGGCCCAGGCCACGCCGTCGCCAATCATGCGGCCAACCGGTCCGATAAAGGCGTGCGCGAGGAAGACCGCCAGGATCAGCGAACAGACCGGCACGATCACCAGGTAAAGATAGTCAGGCACGATGCGTTTCAACCGCGTTTCAATAAAGCCGAGCGCCAGCCCCGCCATCAAGGCCGGAATCACCTGCGCCTGGTAGCCGACTTTCTCAATCGTAAACAGGCCGAAGTTCCATACCTCCGGCACCTGCTGACCCAGCAGGTAGGCGTTCATCAGCTGCGGAGAAACTAACGTAACGCCCAGCACGATGCCGAGGATCGGCGTGCCGCCTATTTTCTTTACCGCAGACCAGCAGATACCCACCGGCAGGTAGAAGAAGATCGCCTCGCCAATCAGCCACAGGAAGTCATAAAGGGTTTTCAGCGACGGATGCATCTGCGCCAGCGTCTGGCCGTTGCTCATTGGCAGATCGCCGATCACGTTGCGGAAGCCTAAGATCAGGCCGCCGCTGATCAGCGCAGGTAGCAGCGGGAAGAAGATCTCCGCGAAATGTGAAATGAGTTGTTCATGCCACTTCATATTCTGGCGTGCGGCTTTTTTGGCCTGCTCTTTATCCGCGCTGGCCTGGCCGGTGGTCGCCAGTAGCGCTTTATAGTAGTCGCCAACCTCGGTACCGATCACCACCTGGAACTGACCGGCGTTGGTAAAGCAGCCCTTCACCATGCGTAGTTGTTCAATTTCTTTCGGTTTGGCAATGGCTGGATTATTCAGCACAAAGCGCAGACGGGTAATACAGTGGCTGACGGTGGCGATATTATCGCGTCCGCCCACCAGTTCGATAAGTTTATCGATGTCCTGCTGATTTACTTTACTCATGATGAGGCCTCATGACCGAGGGGAGAGGTTGCATTTAACTTGCAGTGGATCCTACTCGCTCCGTTTGAATTGCAAAATGGGAACGTTCCCGAAACGCAGCGAAGATCACATAAATCGTTAAGACTGGCTTAATTCAGTACGGCGGGAATGACGATTTGACGAGGCTCTCGACTGCCGGCGATCTGCTCGATCAGCTGCTTAGCCGCCTGGCGTCCGGACTCGGCGTAGCCGGGATCGACGGTCAGGATCTCCGGGTGGAGAAACTTCATCAGCGGCGTGCTGCCGACGCTGGCAAGCTGGAGATGATCGATACCCTGTTGCTGGAGATATTTGCTGGCCCCCAGCGCGAGGGTGTCGGTGGCGCAGACCAGCGCGCTGGTTTCAGCCGACAGCAGGCAGGCGACGTTTTCGTAGCCCTGCTTCATGCCCAGGCCTGGCAGCGCGGCAAGGGGCGAGAGGTGCTTTTGACGGCAGAAATCGAGGTAGGCCTGGTGGCGGCGCTGCCCGGTGGTGACGTCGCTGTGCGGAACGCCGAGGAAGCTAATGTGGCGATGCCCGCGATCGTACAGGCGCTGCATCAGCATCCTGATCGACCCTTCATCGTCATAGCACACGGAGGCGATGCCCGGCGCGTCGCGGGCCAGCAGCACCAGCGTCTCCCGCCACGGGGTGAGCATCTCTTCATGGATGCCGGTAAAACCAAACAGCACCACGCCGTCGATATTGCGCCGGGCGAGCATGCCGAGATGCTCCTCTACCAGCGCCGGGGAGAACTGGCTTTCCATCATAATCGGATCGTAGCCCTGCTCGTAAAAGGCGGGCAGCATGGTCTGGACGGCAAGGTTTTCCGACAATGAATCCAGACGCGTGACGATAATCGCCACCACTTTGTCGCTTTGGCCGCGCATCGCCCTGGCAGAACGAGAGGGTGAAAAACCGTGCTGCTGCATCACCGCTTCGACTCGCTCGCGAGTGCGTTTGCTAACGCCGCTTTCGTTATTAAGCACGCGCGATACCGTCGATTTCCCGACGCCGCTTAAGCGCGCGATATCTTTGATGGTCAGCCGGTTTTGCATGCAGGGTTCTCGTTGTAGTCCGCTTAAAGTGAGCCTAATGCTACTCAACGAAACCACAATGAGCAAAGTCTGGTTTACGTCTGGTTTAGTTGCCGGGGGGTATCATCGCCATAATAGCCACAAATAGATTATCGGTGACGTTATAATTCGCGCCGTTTGTATTCATTTACCGGAGATTTTATGGACCCCGATCCCACTCCTCATCCTCGATGGAGCTACCACTTTTTCCGGTAAATCTGCTTAGCGCTGCTTTACCGGAAGCGTAAAGCAGCGATGTCTTTGATGTCCCTGCCATAAAAATAACATGCCTGACAGGTAAGGTTGACTTGCGCCTGTCGTTAGCGCTGCGTTCGCTCGTGCGAGCGCGGAGGGACCGTTTATGTTGAAAAATTTTACCCGCCAGCTGTTCGCCCAGCTTGGCCGCCATTTACCGCATCGTTTAGTCCAGCGCGATCCGCTTCCTGATGCCCGCAATATGGCGAGCGCGCCAATCCCCGATTCTCTTGGCAAGCAGTGCCTGAATGTCGCGGCAATGGATGAGAATGAAATCTGGCGCGCTTTCGCCAGCCATCCGGAAGGGCTCAATGCAGGCGAAGTGGCGCAGAAAATCGCCCGGTATGGCGAAAACCAGATCCCGGCGCAGAAACCGTCACCCTGGTGGGTGCATCTGTGGAGCTGCTATCGCAACCCCTTCAACCTGCTGTTGACCGTCCTGGGTATCGTCTCCTACTCGACGGAAGATCTGTTTGCCGCGGCGGTCATCGCCCTGATGGTGGGGATCTCCACGCTGCTGAACTTTATCCAGGAAGCCCGCTCGACCAAAGCGGCGGACGCCCTGAAGGCGATGGTCAGCAATACCGCGACGGTACTGCGGGTGGTGAATGAGCAGGGTGAAAGCCGCTGGTGCGAGCTGCCCATCGACCAGCTGGTGCCGGGGGATATCGTTAAGCTATCGGCGGGAGACATGATCCCCGCAGATCTGCGCGTTATTCAGGCGCGCGATCTGTTTGTCGCCCAGGCGTCGTTGACCGGTGAATCGCTGCCGGTTGAAAAAGTCGCCCGTACCCGCGATCCGCTGCAGACGAACCCGCTGGAGTGCGACACTCTGTGCTTTATGGGCACCAACGTGGTGAGCGGTTCGGCGCAGGCGATTGTTTTCGCCACCGGCGGCGGTACCTGGTTTGGTCAACTGGCTGGCCGCGTCAGCGAGCAGGAAAGCGAGCCGAACGCCTTTCAGAAAGGGATCAGCCGGGTCAGCATGCTGCTGATCCGCTTTATGCTGGTGATGACGCCGGTTGTGCTGCTGATTAACGGCTATACCAAAGGCGACTGGTGGGAAGCGGCGCTGTTCGCGCTCTCCGTCGCGGTGGGTCTGACCCCGGAGATGCTGCCGATGATCGTCACCTCGACCCTGGCGCGCGGGGCGGTGAAGCTGTCAAAACAGAAAGTGATCGTCAAGCACCTCGACGCGATACAGAACTTTGGCGCGATGGATATTCTGTGCACCGATAAAACCGGTACCCTGACGCAGGATAAAATCGTGCTGGAGAACCACACCGATGTCTCCGGCAAGGTGAGCGAACGCGTGCTGCATACGGCCTGGCTGAACAGCCACTATCAGACCGGACTGAAGAATCTGCTCGATACCGCAGTGCTGGAAGGCGTTGAACAGGAGTCGGCGCGCGGGCTGGCGGAACGCTGGCAGAAAGTGGATGAGATCCCGTTCGATTTTGAGCGTCGCCGCATGTCGGTGGTGGTGCAGGAGCAGAGCAACGTTCATCAACTGATCTGCAAAGGGGCGCTGCAGGAGATCCTCAACGTCTCGACCCAAGTGCGCTATAACGGCGACATCGTACCGCTGGACGACACCATGCTGCGGCGCATCCGTCGGGTGACCGACAGCCTCAATCGTCAGGGATTGCGCGTGGTGGCGGTGGCGACGAAGTATCTGCCCGCCCGCGAAGGCGACTACCAGCGCGCGGATGAATCCGACTTGATCCTTGAAGGCTATATCGCCTTTCTGGACCCGCCGAAAGAGACCACAGCCCCGGCGCTGAAAGCGCTGAAGGCCAGCGGTATTACGGTCAAAATCCTGACCGGAGACAGCGAGCTGGTGGCGGCCAAAGTCTGCCACGAAGTAGGTCTGGATGCGGGTGAAGTGGTCATCGGCAGCCAGGTTGAAGCGCTGAGCGATGATGAACTGGCCGAGCTGGCAAAACGTACCACCCTGTTTGCGCGCCTGGCGCCGTTGCACAAAGAGCGTATCGTGACTCTGCTGAAACGCGAAGGACACGTGGTGGGATTTATGGGCGACGGCATTAACGACGCCCCGGCGCTGCGCGCGGCGGATATTGGTATTTCCGTCGACGGCGCCGTGGACATTGCTCGTGAAGCGGCAGATATCATCCTGCTGGAGAAGAGCCTGATGGTACTGGAAGAAGGGGTTATTGAAGGCCGCCGGACCTTCGCCAATATGCTCAAATACATCAAAATGACCGCCAGCTCCAACTTCGGCAACGTGTTCAGCGTGCTGGTGGCCAGCGCCTTCCTGCCGTTTCTGCCGATGCTGCCGCTGCATCTGCTGATCCAGAATCTGCTGTACGATGTCTCCCAGGTCGCCATTCCGTTTGATAACGTTGACGATGAGCAGATCCGTAAACCGCAGCGCTGGAACCCGGCGGATCTCGGGCGCTTTATGGTCTTCTTTGGGCCGATCAGTTCGATATTCGATATTCTGACGTTCTGCCTGATGTGGTGGGTGTTCCACGCCAATACGCCGGAACATCAGACCCTGTTCCAGTCCGGCTGGTTTGTGGTGGGCCTGCTGTCACAGACGCTGATCGTGCATATGATCCGCACGCGGCGGATCCCCTTTATCCAGAGCCGCGCGGCCTGGCCGCTGATCGTGATGACGCTGCTGGTCATGGTGGTTGGGGTAGCGCTGCCGTTCTCACCGCTGGCGGGGTATCTACAGCTTCAGGCGCTGCCGTTAAGCTACTTCCCATGGCTGATTGCTATCCTGGCGGGCTATATGACCCTGACCCAAATGGTTAAGGGCTTTTACAGCCGTCGCTACGGCTGGCAGTGAGCGAGGCGCTTTAAGAGCAGAAACAACAAAGGCAGCCACGGGCTGCCTTTGTTCATACTGTCTACGATTAGCGGCGAATGGCGATCGCTTCAATCTCAATCTTCACGTCTTTCGGCAGACGCGCCACTTCCACGCAGGAGCGCGCCGGGAAGGTGGCCTTGTGCTCGGTGAAGAAGGCTTCATACGCAGCGTTAACGGTTGCGAAATCGTTGAGGTCTTTCACGAAAACGGTGGTTTTAACGATATCGCCCACTTTCAGGCCCGCGGCTTCGACGATAGCTTTCACGTTCTCCAGCGACTGACGCGCCTGAGCCGCAACCTCTTCAGGCACGCTGCCGGTTTTCGGGTCTACCGGGATCTGCCCGGAAGTGATGATCATGTTACCCAGATCAACGCCCTGAACGTACGGGCCGATGGCTGCTGGCGCATTTTCCGTCGCGATAGTTTTAGACATGAGTTCTCCTGAAATATTTAAATGTAATCAGACTGGCGTGGGCCATTATAAAGAGTGCTGGCTGCTTTATCATTAAGCAGGCCGCATTTTGCGAAGGAGAAAAGCGGATAACGCAGGGCGCTATCCGCATAAGGCGTGAGCCGCCGGGAGAAATTATTGGGTGACTTCGGTCCAGGCCATCGCCCAGTCAGAGCCAACCCCCGGCTCGTACTGGCTGGCGTGTTGGCTCCACTGCACGCAGTAGCCGCTGTAGGGGAACGGACGACATTGGTACACTTTGCCATTTTTAGGCTGCATGACCTTCGTCCCCGCCGTATAGCTTTTCAGGTTATCCGGGAAGGTATAATCGTAGTTTCCCGCAGGCGCTGGCGTTGGTTCGCTCTTCTCTTCCAGCATCAGGTTGATCACACCCTGGCTGATAATGGCGCCCTGCGCATTACTGGCTGAGTAGCGCAGCATATGATGGCCTGCCTGAACGTTGGTCAGTGGAATCGATAACGGCAGAGAGCGATTATCTATCGTTTGCTGGAGACTCCCTTTCTCTGCACCCGCATGATCGCTGACGACGGCGGTGAGATGCATTTCGCCTTTGGCCGCGGCGTTGAAAGTCACCGTTGCTTTGCCGTTTTCGATGGGGGTTGCGGCGACGTTGCTGAGGCTCAGGGATTCTTTCGCGGTATCGTCCGCTTGCGATTCGCTATAACTCAGCGTGACGCTTTGCAACGCGCTGCCTTGCGGCGCATACACCTGGTTAACGCCATAGATGGGATTAATGTTGCCACTGCCGTCTTTTACTCCGGCACGCAGGCTATCATGGTGTGCGGTATTAATGACTTCCGCCAAATCGTAAGACCATTGGCTGGATTTCCCTTGCGCTTCGCTGGCAATAGTCAATTCCGTTTGCAGCGAATGAACCTCTCCGCTGGCATTAAAGAAATGGGCAATGACTTTATCACCAGCATGAAGATCTTTTCCGCTCAGCTGACCGGTAAGCTGCGTTGTCCAGAGGGAACCGTTCTCAGCGTCATCGCCGGTACCGCCAAAATCGACGTCAATGGCCTGATAAAAACTATTTGCCGTATCGGCGATTTCCCAGACTGCATAAATAACCTGATAACCGGTACGCTCTGGCACATTACATGAGTGGGTGACCTCAATAGCCGGCGTCATGCCGTTACCGTCAATTTGACAGAAGGGCTTACTTTCAAAATCGCTGCGCGTCAGCGGCTTATTTTGGTCCCAGTTCTGTTTGGTTATGTAATAACGCCAGTTGGTGGTTTTATGGGGGGCAGAATGGTGCCAGATGAAGTTATTTGCCCCGCTCTTTATTGCGCTTTTAGCCCAGCGAGTCGGGCTCTGGCTATCAAGCTGCGAGAAGTTGGCTTTACCCGCGCTGGCCAGTTGACCGTCCGGCGGCATTGCGCCTTCAGGAAAACCGCTCGCTTGCTCAACGCTTTGCGGCTCCCACTGTACTGAACCGCAGTCGCTGTTTTTGCCTGTATTACATTGATAGGCCCGACTGGGCGGAAACGCCACGTAGCCATGAGCCAACGCCGAGGAGGTAAATAATAATGCGGCGGTATATATCGATAATTTCTTCAGTTGCATAATTCATCCAGTGAACAATGATTAATTATTGGAAAGCGTTTATGCAGTGTATAAAGCGAAAAATACCGGAGCAATATCGATGATATTTAATGATGAATATAAATAATGACTCATTTTAGCAATGAGGTGAGACGATCGTAAATGATAATAAACTGAGATAGAGTGATGCCTTTTCAAACGAACATTGAAATGGCAGCCGCGCGTTTAATGTATATGATGCTTTCAGGAACAGGCCCCTTTTCGGGGCTGCTCCTGATGACGCTAATAAATTTAGTTTGCCAGCACGACATGATGTGAAAATTCTTTTTCACAGTATTTGCACTTCAGCGCGATATCGTTTTCACGTTTCTTCACCGCAAAGCTGGAGGATACCGGCTCGGCGTGGCTGATGCAGTTGCTGTTCGGGCATACCAGCACGTTATTGATACGGTCCGGCAGATTCGGTCGTGATTTACCAACGACTTCATACTCATCAATGCGGTTCACCGTGGCCTGAGGCGCATACAGAGAGAGCTGGTTGACCTGCTCATCGGTCAGGAAGGTGTTCTCAATTTTGATTAAATCCTTACGGCCCATTTCGCCTGACGGCAGGTTCAGGCCGATGGTGATGCGCTGATCCGTTTCGGTTAGTTTGAACAGCGTCAGCAGCTTAAAACCGACCTGCGCCGGGATATGGTCGATAACGGTGCCACGTTTGATGGCTTCTACCTGTAATTTATTGTCGTGTGTCATCTTTATTTCCCCTTACAGTGCCAGATCGCTATTCAGTACCAGCGCCAGTAACGCCTGGCGCGCGAAGATGCCGTTGCCCGCCTGCTGGAAGTACCAGGCGTGCGGCGTTTTATCAACATCGGTGGTAATTTCGTCAATGCGCGGCAGCGGATGCAGCACCTTCATATTCTCACGGGCGCCTTCCAGGTCGGCGGCGCGCAGAACAAACTGCGCCTTGACGTTGGCATATTCTGACGGGTCGAGACGCTCTTTCTGTACGCGAGTCATATACAGAATGTCCACCTCTTCCATCACCTCTTCAATCGCGTTATGCAGGCTCCAGGCAATGCCTTTTTCGTCGAGCATATCGAGAATGTACTGCGGCATGGCCAGCGCGTCCGGCGCGATAAAGTAGAAGCGATTGCCGTTAAATTTCGCCAGCGCCTGCGTCAGGGAGTGGACGGTACGGCCATACTTCAGGTCGCCGACCATCGCCACGTTAAGATTTTCCAGACGGCCCTGCGTCTCCTGAATGGTGAAGAGATCGAGCAGGGTCTGCGTCGGATGCTGGTTAGCGCCATCGCCGGCGTTGAGTACCGGAATACCGCCGGAGAACTCGGTCGCCAGGCGCGCCGCGCCTTCCTGCGGGTGGCGCATCACGATAGCATCGACGTAGGTGCTGATGACCGAGATGGTGTCGGCCAGGGTTTCGCCTTTTTTGCCCAGCGAGGTGTTGCTGCTGTCTGAGAAACCGACCACGCTGGCGCCCAGGCGGTGCATGGCGGTTTCAAAAGACAGGCGTGTGCGGGTCGACGCTTCAAAAAAGCAGCTGGCAATCACTTTATGCTTGAGCAGCTCCGGCTGTGGATTTGCTTTCAGTTTTGCAGCGGTCGCCAGTACCAGTTCAAGGTCTTCGCGGCTGAGATCGTTTATGGAAATGATATGTTTTTGGAATAGCGGGTTAGCCATGTTTATCTCCTGACGCCTGGGCAAAAAAAAAGCCCCTTAAATAAGGGGCTTTACGAATACGGATGCAACGGAAAGGAAAAACGGCAGGCCAGCGTCTGTTCTCAGACGCGGTAAGACGCGATGTCGTACACACTGAACCATAATTCCTCCCGGCAAAACGGGTGGCATTATACGCAGCTCATTTTTCGGATCAAGCGATTAATCCACAAACAGGTAAACGTTTGCCTGGGTAATCATGCGTTAACGCAAAAAACCCGTAAAAAGTGGTGGTATGGCAGTCAGAAGGGGGGTATAAAACCTGAAAATGAAAAGCTGTTTTACATTTGAGGTTACTATGAACGTTGGAAATATTCACCATCTGCAAAGCGGGTTGCCGGAGCCTCTGCGCAAAGCTATTGAATACGTGAAAGCCCATGTCACCGACGCGACGCCGCTGGGTAAACATGATATTGACGGTAACAATCTGTTTTATCTCATTTCTGAAGATACTACCGAGCCGATGGCCGACCGCCGCGCCGAGTATCACGCCCGCTACCTGGACATCCAGATTGTATTGAAAGGTCAGGAGGGCATGACCTTTAGCGTTCTCCCTGCCGGCGAGCCGGATACCGACTGGCTGGCGGATAAAGACATCGCTTTCCTGGCTGAAGGGGCGCAGGAAAAAACCGTGATTCTCAGCGAAGGCGACTTTGTCGTGTTCTATCCCGGCGAAGTGCATAAGCCGCTATGCGCGGTTGGCGCACCGGCGAAGGTGCGCAAAGCGGTTGTGAAGATGCTGATGGTTTAGTTGACGAGCGTATTTTTACCCAAGGCTAGCAATTGTCGTCTTGTGACCATTGTTAGCCTTTGTTTTTTCTAGCTATTCCCAATTTTTTACTTCTTGTTCCCTCTCATTTGATGCTTCAGCCAAATGCTCATACCGCGCGCATTGTGCAAATTTTGATGGCGATCTCATTAATACGTTATATAACGTATTAATGTTGTTTCCGTTAATTTGAACAATCAATAATGAGATGTGGAGTTATTACTATATGAATACTAAAGAAATAATTAATGCCGTTGCGAAAGAGATAGAAGATAAAGGCGGAATCCGCCAGGTGTTCCTTGTGGCCTGCGGCGGGTCATTAGTGGATATGTATCCGGCTAAATACTTTCTTGATAGCGAGGCGACAACGCTTCATGTAGGCATGTATACCGCCAATGAGTTTGTCTACGCGACGCCAAAAACGTTGGGGGTGAATTCGCTGGTTATCGTCTGTTCGCACGGGGGCAACACGCCAGAATCCGTCGCTGCGGCTAAGCTTGCACAGCAGCATCAAGCGCATACTATTACGCTGACTCACAACGCTCAGGCACAGCTGATCGAATACGCCAGCCACAACATTCTCTATGCCTGGGGTAACGATACCAATGTGGTCGATAATCCGATGGCGATTATCCTCAATCTGTGCGTTGATACGCTGCAGCAGGTTGAAGGTTTCGATAATTACGCTGATTTCCAACAGGGAATGGCCCAAATTAACGGCGTCATTGCTCATGGCCGTCAGCAGGTTGCGGATCGCTGCCAGCGTTTTGCCCAAAAATATCAGGATGAAAAACTCTTCTATATCCTCTCCAGCGGAGCTTCTTACGGCCATGCTTATGGTTTTGCTATCTGCTCACTAATGGAAATGCAATGGCTACATGCCGCACCTATTCACTCCGGTGAGTACTTCCACGGGCCTTTCGAAGTTACGGATAAAGAGACGCCGTTTATTTTATTAATGAACGAAGGCCGTACGCGGGCGATGGATGAGCGAGCTTTGGTCTTCCTCACCAAGTACGCAGAGAAAGTGGAAGTCGTTGATGCTAAAGAACTGGGTATCGGGGTTCTCCCTCCGTCAGTCGTGGAGTTTTTCAACCCGGTGCTGTTTTACAGCATCATGTGTGAATATCGTTCTGCGCTTGCCGACATTCGTCAGCATCCATTGGATACCCGCCGCTATATGGGGCTGGTGGAATACTAAGGGGAATTATGATGAATGTGATTGGAATTGGCGATAACGTCGTCGATAAATACGCCCATACTCAGACCATGTATCCCGGTGGAAATGCGTTGAACTTTGCCGCTTATGCGGCCATGTTGGGACACAATGCGGCCTATCTGGGGATTTTTGGTAATGATGCCGCTGCGGAGCACGTTATGCAGGTGCTGGATAAAGTTGGCGTCAAGTGGCCCCACTGTCTGCAGGTGGCCGGGGAGAACGGCTGTGCGCAGCTGAAAATCGAAGAGGGAGAACGGATATTTCTTGGTTCGAACGCCGGGGGGATTCGTAAGACAACTTCGATGGATTTTATTTTTCAGCATGAGCAATACCTGCGTGAGTTTGATCTGATCCATAGCGGTTGTTATAGCTACATGGAGACGCAATTACCTCAGTTACGCAAGCTCAACATTCCTGTCTCTTTCGATTTTTCAGATGACTTTGTAATGGAGCAGGCGCTGCCGCTGTGCCGTTACGTCGACTTCGCATTCTTCTCATGCGCTGACTACAGCCTGGCGCAAACGCGTGAAATTGTGCAACAGGCGCAGGCCAGCGGGAGTCGCATTGTCTGCGCGACGCGTGGGGATGAAGGCGCGATTTTATTTGACGGGCAGGATTGGTATCAGCAGGCGCCCGATTACGTCACTCCAGTCGATACAATGGGCGCAGGTGATGCTTTTATTACCGCTTTCGTTTGCCATTTTCTGGCCCAACCTACGGGTAACAAGCGCGAAGCGATTACCAATAGCCTGCAAAAAGCAGCAGCTTTCTCGGCACAAATTTGCCTGAAAGAAGGGGCGTTTGGCTACGGGACTCACTACTAACCTATAACGCCCTCTCTCATTTTTCCGTACTGATTTCCGTCCGCTTGCCGGGCGGAAACGGGGATTTGTGCGCTTTTTCCGTGAGGAAAGAAATATGCATAGTGAAGCTGCTGATTTGATTTTACGTTCTGATGCTATTTTTACTGCTGCCAGAAATGAGCTATTTAGCGGATATGTCGTCATTAAAAATGGCGCTATCGCGGCGATGATAGCGAATGGGGAAGATATTCAACCCTGGAGAGGTGAAAGTACTCGCTTTATCGAACTTGGCGATCGCCTGATTTGTCCGGGATTTTGCGATAATCACACGTTTTTTACCGGCTATATGAGCATGCGGCGTGGCGTCGATCTCCATGCCGCCCGCGACAGTAATCATGCTCTTGAACTACTACAGGCTGCAGAAAATCTTCTCCCTGAGGGGAAAAGCCTCTATGGCTGGGGCTGGTCTGTTGCCCGTTGGGGAGCGGTGCCTGATGCCAGGTTACTGGATGACGCTTTCCCGCAGAGGCCGGTTGTCGCCATTAACGATGACAAAAGCTATTGCTGGATGAACCGTGCCGCCGTGGAGCTTTATGGCTTTACCGCTGAAGAGTGCAGCGCGGAGGCGAGAATCGCATTATTGGATGAGATGCTGGCTGATACCGCACAGTTAAAAAAAGAAATGCGGGCATTTATGACCCGACTTGCCGGACAGGGAATCACGGCGATAAAAGACGTTTGTTTCAACGATGCGCCGCGGTTGATGAATGCCTGGGATGAACTGGAAAAAGAGGATGCGCTGTCGCTGAGGGTGAGCATTGTTTCTCAGCCCGTATCTGCGCCTGTCGATCTTGCTTTCGGTGAACAGGCCCGACGCCGCTTTCATTCGCCATGGCTGCGGTTTCATGGTTTTAAATTTATGGTCGATGGCGTTATTGCCGATCATACCGGCGATATGATTTACCCCTATGCCGATCGTCCCGGCACGAACAATGAAAGGCCCGTTGACTATGATGCCCTGCGCCAGCAGGTTTTGCTGGCTGATGCTCGTGGATTCAACTGCTGTATGAATGCGGAGGGCGATGCCGCAATTCGCTGCTGTATAGATATTTTTGCCGAATGCCGTCAGCGTCACCCGCAGAGTGTGATCAGACATTCTCTGAGCGATCTGGAATGCCCGCATCCAAACGATATTCCCAGAATGGCTGAGCTCGGCCTCTTTGCCGAAGTTTATGCACAAATTCTGCTCCTTAACCCCTGCGAAGCCGAAGCCTATATGCGCGAACGCTATGGCGAAGAGCGCGAAGCGCAATTCTACGATTATGCCGCACTATTCGGGGCTGGCGTAACGGTCACTATTGGTACCGATCTGCCCCTGTTTATTCCTTCTGTTCCTGACGCGATGTATGCCGCCTGCTGTCGCCAGTTCCCTGATGGTTCACCCGTGAATGGCTGGTACCGCGAACGCGGAATGACGCGACAGCAGCTCTTAACGGCCTGGACGCTGAATAGTGCTCGACATCACGGCATGGAAGATATGACCGGTAGCCTTGAGCCGGGAAAACGTGCGGATATCGCGGTTTTTGACCGTAATTTGTTGAGCTGCCCGAATGATGAGTTACGGACTTCCACCGTTGTACTGACCCTGGTGGATGGCCGTATTACCCATGACCTTCTGTGACTCTAAAAATGCCGAATGACGGCGAACATAATATAAACATCTTACCGAGGCGGATTATGCGTATTGCAAAAATAAAGTGGGCGATGCCACACTGCTACGCTCTGATTTTCTTCATTATTATATTAGTAGCGCTGCTGACATGGTGTATTCCCAGCGGCAGTTTTGATTATCACTCAGTGACTTTACCCGGCGGTGAAACGAAAACATTAGTGATCCCGGGGTCTTATCATCTGCTGGAAAAAGTCAGCAGCGAGGGCGATTTACGTCAGGGTATTGCCGCCGTACTGGCCGCGCCGATGGAGGGAATTATCAAGGCCGCCGACGTAGTGGCGTTTGTACTCATTGTTGGTGGTGCTTTTGGCGTTATTTTACGTACTGGCGCTATTGAGCGGGGGCTGGTGGCGCTGGCTGAACGTCTGGCTGGTAAAGGGATTCTGGTTATCCCTATCGCAATGACCTTGTTTAGCCTGGGGGGCGCAACTTTTGGTATGAGCGAGGAGGTGATCCCTCTTTATGCGATCTTTATATCCCTCATGTTCGCGCTGGGTTATGACTCAATGACCGCGATCCTGATTCTTTTTCTGGGAACCCAGATTGGCTATGTTGGCGCAATGACCAATCCGTTCTCTGTACTCATTGCACAGGGCGTAGCGGGTATTCAGGGAAATCCGCAGCTTTGGCTGCGTGCCATCGCATGGCTGGTCTTCACATTGCTGGCGATGACTTACACCATGTGGTACGCACATCGTGTTAAACGCACTCCACAAAAGTCGCCGGTATATGAGAATGATTGCCGCAACCGTGAGCAGTTTTTGTCGATACAGGATACGTCGGTCCATTTTTCCATCGCCGATCGAGTGATTATCATCGCTTTTGTGCTGGCGCTGACCATCATCTCATGGGGGTTAATCACGCGTGGCTGGTACATGGTTGAGATCGGCTCCGTGTTCCTGGCTCTGGGGCTGTTTTCTGGGATCGTCGGGCGCATGGGTATTAGCGGGATGGCCGACAGCTTTGTCGAAGGGTGTAAAGAGTTTGTTTACGCCGCCGTAGTGATAGGACTCGCGCGCGGTATTTTGGTGGTGGCGGAGAACGGACGAATTATCGACACGTTGCTCTTTGGCTTGTCGGAAATGCTGGAAGGGTTGCCGCAGTACGCATTCACCACTCTGATGCTATTAGGGCATAACGTCATCACCTTTTTTGTCCCCTCCTCTTCGGGCGAGGCTGCGCTCACTATGCCCGTGCTGGCGCCTTTAGGCGATTTAGTGGGTATCAATAAAGAGGCGATGGTAATGGCTTATCAATTTGGCAATGGCCTGACGAACCTGGTCTCTCCTACCGGTGGTGTATTGCTGGCCGGGCTGTCTATTGCGCGCATTGGATTTGGTCAGTGGTTAAAGGCGATTGCGCCGCTGTTTCCGGTGCTGTGGATAGTCAGCGCCGTGTTTGCTGCGATTTCGGCCTGGGTCTAAGGGATATGCGCGCCGTCGTAGTTTGATGGGCGCGCTTCGATTATAATCCTGCTTCGCATTAATGGCCGTGCTGGTACCTCTTTTATGTCGAATTTTGGACTGCAACAGAATACTTCCGTACCGTTATACAGGCAGCTTAAAGATAAAATCCTCAGCGATATCTCGTCCGGGAAACTCGCTGAAGGAGAGAAAATCCCCACCGAGATTGAGCTCAGCGAACTTTACAATATCAGCCGCATTACGGTGCGCAACGCAGTGAAAGAGCTGGTAGCCGAAGGCTATTTGGTGAAAAAGCAGGGGAAGGGGACTTTTGTCTGTCTGCCTAAAATTGAGCGTAAAGTTGTTCACCTGCTTAGCTTTACTGCCGCATGCGATGCTAACCATCTACCAACCCACAGCGTAGTGACTCGTCGTGAGATTCTGCCGGACTATCGTAATGCGCGTCAGCTTCTTGAGCTTGAGAGGGATGATTCCGTGCTTTATATCCAACGCCTCAGGATCGCTGGCGATGCGCCGTTAATGTTAGAGAATAATTACTACTCTCTGAAACGATTAGGATTTTTACAGCAGGAAGATCTCAGCGGGTCGCTTTATCAGCTATTGCGTGATAAATACGCGATCGTGCCTACCTATGCGGGTGAAACGACGGTAGAGATGGTGCGCGCGCATTCTGACAACGCACCGCTGCTGCAGCAACCGCCCGGCGAACCGTTATTCCTGATGAAAACGCTGATTCTGGATAGCCAGCATCAGCCTATTCACTATGGAGAACAGTATATTGTCGCCGAGCGTTACACGTTTAGTTTTTGATTTCAGTGGGAAAGCGTCGCAACCATCACCGCTTTGATGGTATGCATGCGGTTTTCCGCCTGATCGAAAACGATGCTCGCCGCGGATTCAAATACCTCGTCGGTCACTTCCATTCCGCCGTGCAGGCCGTACTCCGCCGCCATCTGTTTGCCGAGCGTGGTCTGGTCGTCGTGGAACGCGGGCAGACAGTGGAGAAATTTCACCTGCGGATTGCCGGTCAGCGCCATCATCTCGCGGTTCACCTGATACCCGCGCAGCAGCGCGATACGCTCCGCCCACTTCTCTTTGGCTTCGCCCATCGATACCCAGACGTCGGTATAGATAAAGTCCGCGCCCTTCACGCCCGCAGCGATATCTTCAGTTAGCGTAATATTGCCGCCGTTTTTCTGCGCCAGCGTGCGGCACTGCGCAACCAGCTTCTCTTCCGGCCAGCAGGCCGTTGGCGCGACCAGACGCAGATCCAGCCCGGTCAACGCAGCGGCTTCAAGCATGGAGTTACCCATGTTATTCCGCGCGTCGCCGGCGTAGACCAGAGTCATCTCGTTAAAGGCTTTGCCCGGCAGGTGTTCCTGCATAGTCAGTAAATCCGCCAGCAGCTGGGTGGGGTGAAATTCGTTGGTCAGGCCGTTCCACACCGGAACGCCGGCATACTCGGCAAGGGTTTCCACCACTTCCTGGCCATGGCCGCGATATTGAATACCGTCATACATGCGCCCCAATACGCGAGCGGTGTCTTTAATCGACTCTTTGTGGCCAATCTGGCTGCCGCTTGGTCCGAGATAGGTGACGCGAGCGCCCTGGTCAAATGCGGCAACTTCGAAAGAGCATCGGGTGCGGGTAGAGTCTTTTTCGAAGATGAGCGCGATGTTTTTACCGGCGAGATGCTGAATTTCGATATTGTTTTTCTTATCAGCTTTAAGCCTGGCGGCCAGCTCAAGCAGAGCGGTGATTTCGGCGGGGGTAAAATCGAGCAACTTTAAAAAATGCTTCTGATAAAACGCGGACATGGTTCCCTCACGTGGCTCAAGCCATTTGTTGAATTAAAATTCACTTTATATGTATGAATATTCATTTGCAACCCCGCATCATAAATCTTTCTCTCAGAAGGTGGAGGCAATCACGGCGGTATGTGACAATAGAAGTATCTGCGACACATTATGAGGAACGAGCCATGGCTAACCCGGAATTACTGGAAGAACAGCGTGAAGAAACGCGTCTGATTATTGAAGAACTGCTCGAAGACGGCAGCGATCCTGACGCGCTGTACACCATTGAACACCATCTTTCTGCCGATGATTTCGAAACGCTGGAAAAAGTGGCGGTCGAGGCCTTCAAGCTGGGTTATGAAGTGACTGAGCCAGAAGAGCTGGAAGTTGAAGAGGGTGATACCGTGATTTGCTGCGATATCCTCAGCGAATCCGCGCTGAATGCCGAGCTGATCGATGCCCAGGTTGAGCAGCTGATGACCCTGGCGGAAAAATACGACGTCGAGTACGACGGCTGGGGTACCTACTACGAAGATCCTAACGGGGAAGAAGGCGATGACGACGAAGATCTCGTTGATGAAGACGACGACGGCGTCCGCCACTAAGTAGCAGAGGTATACGGCGGCACGGTATGCCGCCGTATAGCAAGGAACTTCAATGGATTACCCGCAAATACTCGCTCCGATTTTAAGCTTTCTGCATTGCCCAACACCTCAGGCGTGGATTGATGAAGCCCGTAAACCGGAAAACCTCCCGCTGCTGTTGACCGACCATATGGTGTGCGAACTGAAAGCGGCGCAAAACGCCATGCTGCTGGTGCGTCGATACGTCGCGGATAAAGCAGGCGCGGATGAACTGCTGGCCTGCCTGAAGCCGTACGAGGACTTTACCTACCGCTGGGGGCCGGAACCGGATTTCGTCGCGCTGCATAAGCAGATAAATAAAAGCGCTATGCCGCAGACCGACGATCCCTGGGGACGTCAGCTACTCGACAGCATGATCCTGCTAATCAAAGAAGAGCTGCATCACTTCTGGCAGGTGAGGGAAATTATGCTTTCCCGCGATATCCCATACGTCAAAATCACCGCCAGCAACTATGCTCGCGGGCTGCGACGGGAAGTGCGTTCGCATGAACCGGTCATGTTGATCGATAAACTCATCTGCGGAGCCTATATTGAAGCCCG
Source organism: Klebsiella sp. CN_Kp066 (assembly GCF_040065135.1). Classification (NCBI taxonomy): domain Bacteria; kingdom Pseudomonadati; phylum Pseudomonadota; class Gammaproteobacteria; order Enterobacterales; family Enterobacteriaceae; genus Klebsiella; species Klebsiella sp. CN_Kp066. The sequence goes on from NZ_JBEAIU010000024.1 coordinate 109,465, forward strand.
CTCCTGCGAGCGTTTTGCCGCGCTGGCGCCATGGCTGGATGACGATCTGCAAAAGTTTTATCTGTCGCTGCTGCGCTCTGAAGCGCGCCACTATCAGGACTATCTGGATTTGGCGCAGAAGATTGCCGGGGACGATATCAGTGAACGCGTACGCCAGCTTGGCGAGGCGGAAGCGGCGCTCATTAACGCGCCCGAGGCGGAGTTTCGCTTTCACAGCGGCGTGCCCGCCTGAGCGTCAGGCCGCAGCTTCACCGCAGCGGCCTGACGATCCATTACAGATTGGCGTTTTTATCTTTTTCTGCTGTCGCGGCGGCTTTGGGCGCGCCGAGGGTGGTTTTAAACCAGTTCACTACCCGTTCAATAACCGGCTTCTGATACCAGCTGTCGTCGCCGTGCTCCGCGCCTTCCAGCAGCACGTAATCGGCCGGGTTACCCTCTTTCTTCAGCGCACGATAGAGCTGTTGACTTTGTACCGGTGAAACCAGAGTGTCGGCGCTGCCGTGCATAATTAAAAATGGCGGCTTTTTACCGCGGATATGGCCCATCGGGCTGGCAGCCAGCGCTTTTTGCGGGTCACTGGCAATCGTCGCTCCCGGCCAGTCACGAAAAGCGCTACCGTGGACCAGCAGCGCTTCAGTGACTGCAGGTGACTGGTGCACTTTTTGAATCGCCTGCGGAAAACCTTCGCCGATATTCAACAGATTCGAAATTCCGTACAGCGTGGCGGCGGCCTGCACGTCCGATGACTGCGCCAGGTTATCGCCACGATCGAACGTTTTGTCGCCATTGGTAAGCGCCAGCATCTGCGCCATATAGCCGCCTGCGGAATCCCCCAGCACGCCAATACGCGACGGATCTATACCGTATTCCGCTGCATGTTCGCGCAGATAGCGAACGGCGGCTTTACCATCGATAATCGGGGCCGGGAAGGTATCGGGAACCGTACGGTATTCCGCCGCCGCGACGACGAATCCCGCCGACGCCAGCGCCATACGCATCTCGATAAACTTATTCCAGGCCGCGCTGGTGAAACCGCCGCCGGGGAAATAGACGATTGCCGGTTTCAGATCGCCGTTACGCGGCACCAGCAAAGACATATGCAGTTGACGAACGGCGACGGTGCTTTTTACCTGGCTATATACGATTTCGTTGAGCGCATCGATACGGCCCCGTGTTTTTTCCACGCGGATGATCTGAGCGCCTTCGGTATTGCCAGCGAGTTCGCCGGCGTTAACGCTGGAAGCCATGCCGGCAAGTATCATGCTGCCGGTGAGCAGGAGGGAGAGTTTTTTCATTGTGTTCTATCCTGAGCAAGGCCTGCCGCGGCGGCAGGCTAAAAGATCCAATGCTCGAAGAGTGTATTAGCGAACACTTGCGGTGAATAACGCTCTTTTTGCATGAAAACCATGCGTTTTTTCGATTAATCCGCATCGCCTTTTCGCTGGCGCTACAGCACTTTCAGCATCCTGACTTCGCAGTCAACGTGGCCGGTGCAGCCCAGCGGCTCAGCAATATGCTCGAAGCCAAGGTGTTCATATAAACCGATCGCTTCTTTAAGGAAAGCGGTGGTTTCCAGATAACAGCGTTTGAATCCCTGCTGGCGGGCGTGATCCAGGGCCATCAGCGCCAGCTTTTTCGCCAGCCCCTGGCCGCGCGCGGAGGTCATAAAATACATTTTCTGGAGTTCGCAGATATCGGGCTCGCTACAGGTCAGAGGCGCAACCCCGCCGCCGCCAACAACCTGACCGTTTTGCTCAACTACCCAATAGGCGGCGCCCGGCTGGCTATATAGCTCATAGAGTTCATCCAGATTCGGATCGGCTACCGTATAGCCTTTGTCGGCGGTCAGGCCATATTCAGCGGAAACCTGGCGGATAACAGCGGCTATCGCCGGATTATCATTAGCCGTGATGCGGCGCAGGGTTAGCGGTAGGGTTGCGCTCGTATTCATGTGAAGACTCATTGCAAAATAATGACGGATAATGTTGTTAATAACACTGCTGGAGGGGAGAGTGCAAGCGAGGATCTTTCACAGAAAACGCCCCTTATCCGAATGGATAAGGGGCGAGTGAATTACAGCGCGGCGATAACCGCCTGCTGCTCAATCAGCTTCGCTTTCGCTTCCGCATAACCTTCCAGCTTCTCACGCTCTTTGGCGATCACCGCTTCCGGCGCGCGGGCCACAAAGCCTTCGTTGGAAAGTTTGCTTTCGATACGGCTAATCTCGCCTTCGATTTTGCTCACTTCTTTCGCCAGGCGCGCCAGCTCATCTTCTTTATTGATGAGGCCAGCCATCGGGATCAGCAGCTCGGCGCCGTCGATAATTTTGGTCACGGAAACCGGACCTTTATCATCGGCCGGCAGCACGGTGATGCTTTCCAGACGCGCCAGGTTCAACAGGAAGCTGCGGTTATCGTTCACGCGACGAATCGCGGCATCGCTGCAGCCGCGCAGCAGCAGCTCAAGCGGCTTACCAGGGGCGATGTTCATTTCCGCACGGATGTTACGCACGGCGACGATCGCCTGCTTCAGCCATTCGGTATCGGCCAGCGCCGCTTCGTCAACCTGAGACGCATCGTACTGCGGGAACGGCTGCAGCATGATGGTATCGGCAGTGATACCGCAAATGACCTTCACGCGCTGCCAGATGGTCTCGGTGATGAACGGAATAATCGGGTGCGCCAGGCGCAGCAGACCTTCCAGAACGGTCACCAGCGTGTGACGGGTGCCGCGCAGCTCAGACTCGGAACCGCCGTTCATTACCGGCTTGGTCAGCTCCAGATACCAGTCGCAGAACTGATTCCAGGTAAACTCGTACAGAATGCCTGCGGCGATATCGAAGCGGAAGCCGTCCAGCGCTTCGCGGTAGGCTTTGATGGTCTGGTTGAATTCCGCAAGGATCCAGCGGTCCGCCAGCGACAGGGTCATTTCGCCGCCGTTAAAGCCGCAATCCTGATCTTCGGTATTCATCAGCACAAAGCGGCTGGCGTTCCACAGCTTATTACAGAAGTTACGGTAACCTTCCAGACGCTTCATATCCCAGTTAATGTCGCGGCCGGTAGAGGCCAGCGCCGCCAGGGTAAAGCGCAGGGCGTCGGTACCATGCGGCTCAATGCCGTTCGGGAACTGTTTCTCGGTGCGTTTGGCGATTTTCTCCGCCAGCTGCGGCTGCATCATGTTGCCGGTACGTTTCTCCAGCAGCTCCGGCAGGGAGATGCCATCAACCATATCCAGCGGGTCGATAACGTTGCCCTTCGATTTGGACATCTTCTGGCCTTCGTCATCGCGGATCAAACCGGTCATATAGACGGTTTTAAACGGCACCTGCGGCTTGCCGTTTTCATCTTTGATGAAGTGCATGGTCATCATGATCATGCGGGCAATCCAGAAGAAGATGATGTCGAAGCCGGAAACCATCACGCTGGTCGGATGGAACTGGCGCAGGGCATCGGTGTTTTCCGGCCAGCCGAGAGTGGAGAACGTCCACAGCGCGGAGGAGAACCAGGTATCCAGCACGTCTTCGTCCTGGCGCAGCGCCACGTCGGCGCCGAGGTTATTTTCCTGGCGTACTTCGTCTTCGGTACGGCCAACGTAAACGTTGCCGTCGTTGTCGTACCATGCCGGGATGCGGTGACCCCACCACAGCTGGCGGGAGATACACCAGTCCTGAATGTCGCGCATCCAGGAGAAGTACATGTTTTCGTACTGCTTCGGCACGAACTGAATGTCGCCGTTCTCGACCGCTTCAACCGCCGGTTTAGCCAGCACGTCGGCACGTACGTACCACTGATCGGTGAGCATCGGTTCGATAACGACGCCGCCGCGGTCGCCGTATGGTACGGTCAGATCGTGCGGTTTAATCTCGTCCAGCAGGCCCAGCGCGTCGATGGCGGCAACCACCGCTTTACGCGCGGCAAAGCGCTCCAGCTTCTGGAACTCCGCCGGGATGGCGTTTGAGTAGACGTCGGACTCGTTGCCTCTGGTGTCGTAAACTTCCGCGGTTTCGCGGATATCGCCATCAAAGGTCAGGATGTTGATCATCGGCAGCGCATGACGCTTGCCCACTTCATAGTCGTTAAAGTCGTGCGCCGGGGTGATCTTCACGCAGCCGGTGCCCTTTTCCATATCGGCGTGTTCATCACCAACAATCGGAATACGGCGGTCAACCAGCGGCAGAATGACGAATTTGCCGATAAGGTCTTTATAGCGCGGATCTTCCGGGTTAACGGCCACGCCGGTATCGCCCAGCACGGTTTCCGGACGGGTGGTAGCGACGACCAGATAATCTTTACTGTCAGCGGTTTTCGCGCCGTCGGCCAGCGGATAGCGGATATGCCACATCGAGCCTTTAGACTCGCGGTTTTCCACTTCCAGATCGGAGATGGCGGTACGCAGTTTCGGGTCCCAGTTGACCAGACGCTTGCCGCGATAGATCAGATCTTCTTTGTACAGGCGGACAAAGACTTCTTTTACGGCGTTGGACAGGCCTTCGTCCATGGTGAAGCGCTCGCGCTCCCAGTCCACGGAGTTGCCCAGGCGGCGCATCTGACGGGTAATGGTGCCGCCGGATTCCGCTTTCCACTGCCAGATTTTATCGATAAAGGCGTCCCGACCGTAGTCGTGGCGGGTTTTACCTTCTTCGGCGGCAATCTTACGCTCAACCACCATCTGGGTAGCGATACCCGCGTGGTCGGTACCGGCCTGCCACAGGGTATTTTTACCCTGCATGCGCTGGTAGCGAATCATGGTATCCATGATGGTTTGCTGGAAGGCATGACCCATATGCAAACTGCCGGTGACGTTCGGCGGCGGGATCATGATGCAGAAACTTTCCTGGCTTTCGTCGCCATTGGGTTTGAAGTAGCCCTGCTTTTCCCAGTGCTCGTAAAGCGGCTGTTCGATATCTTGGGGGTTGTATGTCTTTTCCATTATTTCCAGGTTGCCGTGTTCAGGTTGAAACCAGCCATGCGGTACGCTTTGTAGCGTTCGCGCGCCAGTTGTTTCAAAGAGTCTTCATAAGGGACGAAGTCTATCACTTCTGTGAAAGCGGTGGCAAAATCTGCAAAGTTTAGCCGCAGGCTAATCAGAATATCCCGCGGGCTGCTGTTGCGTTTTTGCGGCCAGGCGATCTCCACCGGCGCGCCGCCGCGCGGACCTTCCCCCGCCAGATTATGCGGAACGAAACTTTCTGCGGGGCGTGCCCAGAGCGCTTCGTCCAGACGAATGGCCTGCTGCTCATCTTCGCAGGCGATGAGCACGCGTTTACCGCTGCGCCAACGTTCTGCGGCAATGTCACACACCAGCTGTTCAACGGCGCTCAGGCCATCCTGTTGCGTATCATTGTCCAGAAGATAGAACGTTGCGTTTTTCATATATGGGGCTTCTTGTGGTGACTTTAAATGCTTAAGCCGGGCGGCGCTACGCTGACCCGGCCTATAAACGGTATCTTTCCAGAGGCCCGGCAAGCGTAACGCCGCCGGGCATCAGACGGCAATTACTCTTCGCCGGTAAATCCGGCGCGGTTGAGCAGGAACTGCGACAGCATCGCCACCGGACGACCGGTCGCGCCTTTGGCCTTCCCGGAACGCCAGGCGGTGCCGGCAATATCCAGATGCGCCCAGTTGTATTTACGGGTAAAGCGCGCCAGGAAGCAGCCTGCGGTAATCGCTCCGCCAGGACGGCCGCCGATATTGGCCATATCCGCAAAATTTGACTCCAGCTGTTCCTGGAACTCGTCGGCAAGCGGCAGACGCCATGCGCGATCGCCCGCCAGTTCGGACGCGCCGATCAGCTCGTGGGCCAGCGGATTATGATTCGACATCAGGCCGGTGATGTGGTGGCCGAGCGCGATCACGCAGGCGCCGGTCAGGGTGGCCACGTCGATAACCGTTTCCGGCTCGAAACGCTCAACGTAAGTCAGCACATCGCACAGCACCAGGCGACCTTCGGCATCGGTGTTCAGCACTTCCACCGTTTGCCCGGACATCGTGGTCAACACGTCGCCAGGACGATAGGCGCGGCCGCCAGGCATGTTTTCACATCCGGCCAGCACGCCGACAACGTTCAACGGCAACTGAAGTTCCGCCACCATGCGCATCACGCCGTACACCGCCGCCGCGCCGCACATATCGTATTTCATCTCGTCCATGCCTTCTGAAGGCTTGATGGAGATACCGCCGGAGTCAAAGGTCAGGCCTTTACCCACCAGCACGATAGGCCGCGCGTCTTCTGCCGGGTTACCTTTGTATTCGATAACCGACATCAGCGATTCGTTCTGCGAGCCGTTGCCGACCGCCAGATAAGAGTTCATTCCCAGCTCTTTCATCTGCTGCTCGCCGATAACGCGGGTAATGACGTTCTTACTATAGGTATCGGCCAGCTGGCGCGCCTGGGAGGCCAGATACGCGGCGTTACAGATGTTGGGCGGCATGTTGCCCAGATCTTTCGCCGCTTTGATGCCGGCGGCGATCGCCAGACCGTGCTGGATAGCGCGTTCGCCGCTGGTCAGCTCGCGACGGGTGGGAACGTTGAAGACCATTTTACGCAGCGGGCGACGCGGCTCGCTTTTGTTGGTTTTTAACTGGTCGAAGCTGTATAGCGTCTCTTTGGCGGTCTCGACGGCCTGACGCACTTTCCAGTAGTTATTGCGGCCTTTGACGTGCAGTTCGGTCAGGAAGCAGACGGCCTCCATTGAACCAGTATCATTCAGCGTATTGATGGTTTTCTGAATAACCTGCTTATACTGACGCTCGTCCAGCTCGCGTTCTTTACCGCAGCCAATAAGCAGAATGCGCTCCGACAGAATGTTCGGCACATGGTGCAGCAATAAAGTCTGGCCAGGTTTGCCTTCCAGCTCGCCGCGACGCAGCAGGGCGCTGATATAACCGTCGCTAATTTTATCAAGCTGTTCGGCGATGGGGGAGAGACGACGTGGTTCAAAGACGCCGACCACGATACAGGCGCTCCGCTGCTTCTCCGGGCTACCGCTTTTTACACTGAACTCCATGCACTACGCTCCTGAATCTTAAAGACAACGACGGTGGCTACGGATAGAATTGAAAGCTTTCGTAACTCATGTCCGCTGTTGTGGTGACTTCGTGTTAATCTTAACGTTATTACGGCCTTGGTTCGTCAGAAAAGATCCTGATACGCAGAACCAGCGAGTCATTTAATCTTAGCGATGTTTTCGACGACTAAAGAGAATAAATGACGTTTAAGCCATGAAACAAGCAATTTTCCTGCAATAAAACGGGTTTTTACGGGCGTATTTATAGTGATAATCATAAGATATCTGGTTCGTGAGACGCTGAAAAGCCAGTTGGCGATCCTATTCATCCTGCTACTCATTTTCTTCTGTCAGAAACTGGTCAGGATCCTCGGCGCCGCTGTTGATGGCGATATCCCGACAAATCTGGTGCTCTCGCTGTTAGGGCTGGGCGTACCTGAAATGGCGCAGCTTATTCTGCCCCTGAGTTTATTCCTCGGGCTGCTGATGACGCTGGGCAAACTGTATACCGAAAGCGAAATCACGGTGATGCACGCCTGCGGCCTGAGTAAGGCCGTGCTGGTGAAAGCCGCCATGATCCTTGCGCTCTTTACGGGCATTATCGCGGCGGTCAACGTGATGTGGGCCGGGCCCTGGTCGTCCCGTCATCAGGATGAAGTGCTGGCGGAAGCGAAAGCAAACCCCGGCATGGCCGCGCTGGCCCAGGGCCAGTTCCAGCAGGCCAGCGACGGCAGCGCAGTGCTGTTTATTGAGAACGTCAACGGCAACCGTTTCAGCGACGTCTTCCTTGCCCAACTGCGGCCACGAGGCAACGCGCGCCCTTCGGTGGTGGTCGCGGATACCGGCGAGCTCTCGCTGCGTAAAGACGGTTCGCAGGTGGTGACCATGAATCAGGGCACCCGCTTTGAAGGCACCGCGATGCTGCGCGACTTCCGCATTACCGACTTTAAAAACTATCAGGCGATTGTTGGCCATCAGGCGGTGGCCTCCGATCCGAACGATACCGAGCAGATGGATATGCGCACCCTGTGGCGTACCGATACCGATCGCGCCCGGGCGGAGCTGCACTGGCGCTTCACGCTGGTGGCAACGGTATTCATCATGGCGCTAATGGTGGTGCCGCTCAGCGTGGTGAACCCGCGCCAGGGTCGCGTGCTGTCGATGCTGCCGGCGATGCTGCTCTATCTGGTGTTCTTCCTGCTGCAAACGTCGATTAAATCGAGCGGCGGTAAAGGCAAAATGGATCCGATGATCTGGATGTGGGCGGTAAACCTGCTCTATTTCGCGTTGGCCGTGCTGTTGAACTTGTGGGATACGGTGCCGATGCGCCGCTTCCGTGCCCGTTTTAACAAAGGAGCGGCGTGATGCAGGCGTTTGGCGTACTTGACCGTTATATCGGTAAGACGATTTTCAATACCATCATGATGACCCTGTTCATGCTGGTTTCCCTGTCGGGCATCATCAAGTTTGTCGACCAGCTGAAAAAGGCCGGGCAGGGCAACTATGATGCGTTAGGGGCCGGAATCTACACAATTCTCAGTGTGCCGAAAGATATCCAGATCTTCTTCCCGATGGCGGCGCTGCTCGGCGCGCTGCTGGGGTTGGGCATGCTGGCGCAGCGTAGCGAGCTGGTGGTGATGCAGGCTTCCGGCTTTACCCGCCTCCAGGTGGCGCTGTCGGTGATGAAAACCGCGATTCCGCTGGTGCTGCTGACCATGGCGATGGGCGAGTGGGTAGCCCCGCAGGGCGAGCAGATGGCGCGCAACTATCGTGCTCAGCAGATGTACGGTGGTTCGCTGCTTTCCACTCAGCAGGGCCTGTGGGCGAAAGACGGCCATAACTTTGTTTATATCGAGCGGGTAAAAGGTAACGATGAGCTGGGCGGAGTGAGCATCTACGCGTTTAACGACCAGCGCCGTCTGCAGTCCGTTCGCTACGCCGCTTCGGCAAAATTCGATACCGAAAATAAGCTCTGGCGACTGTCGCAGGTGGATGAATCCGACCTGACCGATCCGAAACAGGTCACGGGGACGCAGACCGTCAGCGGGACCTGGAAGACCAACCTGACGCCGGATAAGCTTGGCGTGGTGGCGCTGGATCCGGATGCGTTGTCAATCAGCGGCCTGCACAACTATGTTACCTATCTGAAGTCCAGCGGTCAGGATCCGGGCCGCTATCAGCTCAATATGTGGAGCAAAATCTTCCAGCCGCTGTCGGTGGCGGTGATGATGCTGATGGCGCTGTCGTTTATCTTTGGCCCGCTGCGTAGCGTGCCGATGGGCGTCAGAGTCGTGACCGGGATCAGCTTCGGCTTTATCTTCTACGTGCTGGACCAGATTTTCGGCCCGCTCACCCTGGTCTACGGCATCCCGCCGATAATCGGCGCGCTGTTGCCGAGCGCCAGCTTCTTCTTGCTGAGCCTCTGGCTGATGATGCGTAAATCCTGACGTAACGCGCCCCCTTCCTGAATCAGAAAGGGGGCGTTTTTTTAGCGTTTCCGTCCGCCAAGTAAGCTTCCCAGCATTCCCCTGACTATCTGCCTGGTGACCTGACGTACCGCGCTCTTCGCTGCCGTTTGCACAATGCCGTCGCGTTTGCCGCCGCGCGGCCCGGTAGTGCCGAACAGGATATCTTTGAGCCCGCCGAGCAGGCCGTCGTCATCGCCGTTTGGCTGGCCTTTTGCGGGCGGGGATTGCTGCTGCTCAGTTGTGGCCTGCACGCCCTGCTGCAGCATTTCAAACGCCGATTCACGGTCGATCTCTTCTTCATATTTTCCGTACAGCGGCGAGTGGTTAAGCAGTCCGTTACGTTCGTCATCGGTGACCGGGCCCATGCGCGAGCAGGGCGCGATAACCATCGCCCGCTCTACTATCGAGGGGCTGCCTTTCTCATCAAGAAAGGAGATCAGCGCCTCGCCGGTGCCCAGCTCCTGGATCGCCTGCTCGGTGCTGAACGCCGGATTCGCGCGCATAGTTTGCGCGGCGGTTTTTACCGCTTTTTGGTCTTTCGGCGTGAAAGCGCGCAGGGCGTGCTGCACCCGATTGCCCAGTTGACCCAGCACCGCATCGGGAATGTCCGCCGGGTTTTGTGAAACAAAATAGACTCCGACGGCTTTAGAACGAATCAGGCGGATGACCTGCTCGATTTTATCCAGCAGCACCTGGGGCGCATCGTTAAACAGCAGATGCGCCTCATCGAAGAAAAAGACCAGCTTTGGCTTTTCCTGGTCACCGGCCTCCGGCAGACGTTCGTAAAGCTCGGAAAGCATCCACAGCAGGCTGGCGGCGTACAGCTTCGGCATCTGATAGAGCTTTTCCGCGCTCAGGATATTAATTACCCCTTTACCCTGCGCATCAACGCGCATCCAGTCCTGGATATCGAGCATGGGTTCGCCGAAAAAGTGCTCTGCACCCTGCTGCTCCAGGGTCAGCAATCCGCGCTGAATCGCCCCGACGGAGGCGCTGCTGATGTTGCCGTACTGGTTCTGAAAAGCTTTGGCGTTGTCGCCAATGTGTTGGGTAATCGCGCGCAGGTCTTTAAAGTCGAGCAGCAGCAGCCCGCGGTCGTCGGCGATCCGGAAGATGATATTCAATACCCCGGACTGAACCTCATTGAGGTTGAGCAGGCGAGCCAGCAGCAGCGGCCCGAGATCGGAAACCGTGGCGCGGACCGGGTGGCCTTTCTCGCCAAAGATATCCCATAGCACTACCGGATTAGCATGCGGCTGCCAGTCCGTTGCGCCGATTTTTTCCAGCCGCGCCTGCAGTTTTTCCGAACTTTGGCCCGCCTCAGCGATACCGGTAAGGTCGCCTTTCACATCGGCCATAAATACCGGAACGCCGATTTCCGAGAAAGATTCCGCCAGCTTTTGCAGCGTGACGGTTTTACCGGTCCCCGTGGCGCCGGTAATTAAGCCGTGGCGGTTCGCCATAGCGGGCAATAAATGCAGCTGTTTTTCCAGCGTGCGTGCAATCAGCAGCGGTGAGCTCATGAGCGATTTCTCCATTTATCCTGCTGCGAGTATAGGCAACCTGATAGCAAAAGTGGGGAGATCGCGCACGCCTTCGCTTATTCCCTTCAGGCGCAGTGGCGCTGAACTAACGCGATACTCTGCTCGATTTCGCGGCGGATATCGTCTTCGCTCCAGTTTGCCAGCTCCGGTGAGAAGGGCTCGAACGCATATACGCCCTGATAGCCGCGGGCCTCCAGGTTTTTGACCTGCTCGCAGCTTTGCAGCTGGTCTTTTTCGGTCAGCATAATGCGTTCGTTGTCGGTCAGGGTTTCGCGCGGGCGGGTATCTTCTACGCCGGAAAGGTGCACCAGGCCGATTTCGCCGATATCCACCTGGCTAAACTCCTGCTCCGCCTGTGGATAAAGATGATGGTGAAAGGTATCGATCAGCAGCTTAAACGGCACCCGTGCGTCGTGAATCAGCGTTTGCGCCTGCGCCGAGGAGCGCAGCGAGCTTTGCGGGAAGCCGAGCGGCTCGACGAGTCCCTCAATGCCATAGAAGGCGAATAGCGGCGCCAGGTCGCGCAGGGCGTTAAGGGTTTCGCTCGCCGGAACCTCGGTACCATCGTTCAGTGGACACAGCACCAGCGATTTCGCGCCGACGGCTTTGGCCTCTTTTAGCAGGGACTCCGTCAGGCTGCGAACCTCTGCGGTGCGGCAGTTGAAAGGATAAACCGCGTTGATAGTGAGGATCTCAATATGGTAGCGGTCAGCCAGTTCACGAACCTGCTGGTGGCTCAGGTCGTCGGTCACTTTTCCGCTGGGGAGGTCGTTACGTAGCTCGACTTTGTTTAGCCCGAGGCTGTTCACCAGCCGGAAGAAGGCCTCAATGCTGAGGGAAGGGGCAATCTTGCGGTTGATACAGAAACGCTGTGCTGCAATAGCCATTTTGACTCTCCTGAAATAGATAGTTCGGCGTCGTTCGATTACCCCATAGTCAAAACATTTATTCCAAAATTAGCAATGCATGAAATGGCGATTTTTTGAGCCGACTCGCAAAATATTTTTCTTGTCTTCTTGCATTGCGGCGGGTTCCGGAAGGCGCTACACCTGCTCTCTTTTTATGGGGGCTTTGCCTGTAAGACAGCGTTTCCTTACAAGAAAATGCGACCATCATCACCAAAATACAATTTCATTAATGATGAATATTGAAATATTAATTTCATTTTACTACGGTACAACACAGCAGATCCAGTAATGGGCCGTACTGCGTTGGCCCCCGATACCCCATACATATGAGGCGAGAGCATGACTATCACAGGAAACTTTATTGGCGGGAAGACCGTTACCAGCGGCAGCAACAATACAATGCCGGTTTTCGACCCCGCGACGGGCAAAGTGGTCCGCGAAGTCACGTTATCGACCGCGCAGGAAGTCTCCGATGCGATTCAGGTGGCGCATGATGCTTTTGATGGCTGGTCGCGTACCACGCCGCTGCGCCGGGCCCGCGTGCTGTTTAATTTTAAAATGTTACTTGAACAGCACGCTGAAGAGCTGGCGGGGATTATCGTCAGCGAACACGGTAAAGTCTTTTCCGATGCGATGGGCGAACTGACGCGCGGCATGGAAGTCGTTGAGTTTGCCTGCGGGATTCCGCACCTGATCAAAGGCGAGTTCTCATCGGATGTCGGCACCGGCGTCGATAGCTATTCTCTGATGCAGCCGCTGGGCGTAGTGGCGGGCATTACGCCGTTCAACTTCCCGGCGATGGTTCCGATGTGGATGTTCCCGCTGGCGCTGGCCTGCGGCAACAGCTTTGTCCTTAAGCCGCCAGCGCTGGCCCCTGGCGCTGCGGTGCGCCTGGCGGAGTTGCTGAAAGAAGCGGGGCTGCCGGACGGCGTCTTTAACGTGGTGCACTGCAGCAATGAAGATGCTGAGCAGCTGTACAAGGATCCGCGTATTGCGGCGGTAAGCTTTGTGGGATCTTCCGGCGTGGCGGAGCATATTTATAAAACCGCCAGCGCTTATGGTAAGCGCGTTCAGGCATTTGGCGCGGCGAAAAACCACGCGATTGTGATGCCGGATGCCGATCTTGATGCCACCGTGAATGCGATAATGGGCGGCGCGTTCGGCTCTGCGGGCGAGCGCTGCATGGCGCTGCCGGTGGTCGTCGCTGTGGGCGATGAAACGGCAGATAAACTCATTGCGCGCCTCAAGCCGCTGGTGGAGTCCCTGAAGGTCGGCCCGGGCTGTATGCGCGGAAAAGAAGAGAACGAAATGGGTCCGGTCGTCTCAGAGGCGCATCAGAAAAAAGTGCTGGGATATATTGATAAAGGCGTCAGCGAAGGGGCGACGCTGGTAGTTGACGGGCGCAAGCTGCGAGTTGCCGGTTTCGAAGAGGGTTACTACGTTGGCGGAACGCTGTTCGACAACGTGACGCCGGAAATGACTATCTGGCGCGAAGAGATTTTTGGCCCGGTACTGGGTATTGTCCGCGTGGCGGACTACCACAGCGCGCTGGAGCTGGTAAACAGCCATGAGTTCGGCAACGGCAGCGCCGTCTTTACCAGCAACGGCCACACCGCGCGTGAGTTTGTACATGATGTCCAGGCCGGAATGGTTGGGGTCAACGTGCCGGTACCCGTTCCAATGGCCTTCCATAGCTTTGGCGGCTGGAAACGCTCCGTATTTGGCGCACTGAACGTGCATGGGCCGGATGGCGTGCGTTTCTATACGCGTATGAAAACCGCCACCGTCCGCTGGCCGCAGGGTCAGCAAACCGTATCTGAATTCAGCATGCCGACGTTAGGCTAATCGGCGAAGGAGAGCGCCATGTCTTTACTGGCTAAAGCAAAAAAAGAAGGGCAGATTCAGCACATCACCCCGCTGAGCGCGGGGTGGAAGTACATTGGTTTTGATGTCTGGATGTTAAAGAAAGGGCAAACCGTTACCCTGGAAAGCGGCGATCGCGAGCTGTGCCTGGTGCTGGTCGCCGGGCTGGCTTCGGTAAAAACCTCGCAGGCCGATTTTCCGAATCTGGGCCAGCGTATGTCGCCGTTTGAGCGGACCCCGCCCTGGTCAGTTTACGTGCCGCCGCAGGATAAAGTCGAAGTGACGGCAGATTCTGACCTTGAGCTGGCGGTATGCAGCGCCCCGGGTAAAGGAACTTTACCGGCTCGAGTTATCTCCCCGCAGGACGTGGGCGTAGAGCATCGCGGTAAAGGGCGTAACCAGCGGCTGGTGCACAATATTCTGCCGGATAGCGCGCAGGCGGACTGCCTGCTGGTGGTAGAGGTTTACACTGACGAAGGAGCGACCAGCTCATGGCCGTCGCACAAGCACGACACGGCGCTGCCGGGTCAGGAAACTCAGTTGGAAGAGACCTACTACCACCGTTTCGATCCGCCGCAGGGTTTTGCCTTCCAGCGCGTCTATACCGATGACCGTAGCCTTGATGCCTGTATGGCTCCCTACAACCACGATGTGGTCATGGTACCGCGCGGCTACCATCCGGTAGCGGCGATCGCCGGGTATGACAGCTATTATCTGAACGTGATGGCCGGTCCGGATCGCAAATGGATGTTTACCTGGGAAGAGGATCACGCGTGGATCAACAGCCCTGATTATCCCCGCCACGATTAACAACCGTTGATGACAAAAAGGCCGGTTAGCCATGCTAGCCAGCCTTTTTGATCCTGTAGCCCGAATAAGATCGTCGTCGCAATTCTGCCACATCCCCGGCTCGCGCTGCGCTCAGCCGGGCTACGGGTTTACCGTCGTCTGCGGACAAGTCGCCCGGATAAGACGTTTACGTCGCAATCCGGGAATAATGAAAAATTTAAGCCAGCTGCTTCGTTTCTGCATCCTTGCTGCTGTTCAGCGCCAGCGAGACCGCCAGAGTCTGAGCCAGACACAGGGAGGCCACCTGCGAGCGGAAACCATCAACCTGCGCCTCGCGCACGACAAAGCAGACGTCGCTGAAGGCCGCCAGCGGGCTGACCTGGCTGTCGGTAATCGCTATCTGACGTGCTTTACGCTGCGCGCCGAGCTCCACCAGTTCAACCACTTCCCGCGCATACGGAGAGAAGCTCACCGCCACGACGACATCTTTCGGCCCGACCAGGCTGAGCTGTTCGGTAAACATGCCGCCCAGACCGTCAATCAGGAACGCTTTACGGTCCAGATGGCGCAGGGCGTAGGTCAGATAGGAGGCGACGCTAAAAGAGCGGCGCAGGCCGATAACGTAGATATTTTCCGCTTCCGCCAACAGCGCGACCGCACGCTGCAGATCGTCGCCGGAGGTCTGCATCGCCAGCTGCTGCAGCGCCTGAGTATTAACCATAGTGAACATATTCAGAATTTCGGTCGGCGTTTCCGGCGGGGTTGCGTCATCCGTGGTGGTCTGGCGGAACAGACGCGCGCGCTCGGTATAGTTAGCGGTCTCTTCCATCAGGTGCTGCTTGAACATCTGCTTCATTTCGTTGAAACCGCTAAAACCAAAGGCGTTAGCGAAGCGGATCAGCGTGGAAGGGGGGACGTCAGCTTGTTGCGCGATAGAGGCCACGGTATCGAAAGCCACGCTATTGCTGTTATCGAGAATATAGCGGGCTACCTGTTTCAGGCGTTTGCTTAACGTATCGTAGCGACGCCTGATTTCATCCTGCAAGATGGTAAGTTGGGTCGGATTATTGGCCATAGATTGCGCTCTGAGAAAATGAAAGGAATATAATTTCCAGTGTATCAAATGAAGCGAATTTTTCATTTACTACGATGAAATACGCGATTCATTTCACGAAGATCCAGAAAAAAGCCCGCATCTTTGGGAAAGGATGCGGGCCAGGTTAGTATCAGCCGCGGGCTTCGCGCCAGTAGCCGATGAGCGTGAGATAGTTGCGTTTGACTTCGTCAATCAGCGCCTCATCGCTGAGCTCTCCCTGCATCCAGCGCCGTGAGGGCAGGCCAAAAATGGTGCGTCCTACCGCAAAGCCTTTGATCATCGGATGCTTCGCCGCTTCGGCAAAACCGGCGCGCAGGCGATCCGATGGGGCGTCCAGACCGAGGATTAAAATTCCGCGACACCAGCTATCTTCGCGCGCGATCAGTTTACCGATCCTTTCCCACTCCGCGCTCGACAGCGGCGGCAGCTTCCACCAGTCCGGCTGGATGCCCAGCTGATAGAAGTGCTCCAGCATGTCGTGGTAATGGCGTTCATCTTTATCCGGACCGTTTTCCGGCAGGATGATTTCCAGCAGCAGCTCATGCCCGGACTTATTGCACGCCTGCCAGACCTCCAGCAGCAGCGCATCCTGTTCAGCGCGCAGTTCGGCAGGGTCGGCCGGGTGGTAGAAGACCAGGCATTTCACGACGTGCTCCAGCGGCCAGTCGATAAGCTGGGAACCGATGTTGCCATGTTCCAGGCGCAGCGGGCGCGAGCTTGGCATTTCAATCGGCCGGCCAATCCACCAGCCCTTGCCGGTGATGGCATTGAGCGAGCGCTGGCCGTAGGTGCCATCGGCGAGAATGCCGCTGCGGCCGTCAAGACCGGCTTCGTCTCCGGCGGCTTCCGCGGCCGCCAGCAGCAGCAGCTTCAGCTGCGGAATACAGGATTCATCACGCCCGGTTTCCAGCGCCAGGTCTGCCAGCTGCTTACGGTGGTCAAAGGCGAAAATGCACAGCTCCGGCCACGCCTGGCGGCGGCTGGTGACGCGATGGAGATGGTTGAGGCGAGCGTCGATATCCGGACGCGGGACAGATTCTGCTCGCGACAGATAGTCGTCAAGTTCGGCTTTGGTTGGCATCGCGGGCGCGCAGCCGTGACGTGAAACCACCAGCGCGCCGCAGGCGTTAGCGTAGCGACAGGCCTGCTCCCAGCCTTCGTCGTTAAGCCAGCCGCGCAGCAGGCCGGACATAAAGGCATCGCCAGCGCCGAGGACGTTAAGCACGTCTACGCGCACGCCCTGCTGCAGCGGCACGCTATCCCAGCTGTCGGGAATGTCGCCTTCCAGCACCACGCAGCCCATCGGACCGCGTTTGCAAACCAGCGTCGCTTTCGTGGCGTTACGCACGTTTTTCAGCGCGGTCAGAGTATCGGTACTGCCGCCGGCAATATGAAACTCCTCTTCAGTCCCCACCACTAAATCGAACAGATGCAGGACTTCCTGCAGCTGGCTGGTCACCTGACCGGACTCAATGAAACGCGTTTCGCCGTCGCCTAAAGAGGTTAACCCCCAAAGCACCGGACGATAGTCGATATCCAGCGCCGTACGCAGGCCGTGACGGCGCGCGTACTCCAGCGCCTTCAGCACCGCTTCACGCGTGTTGGCGTGCGAAAGGTGGGTACCGGTTACCGCCAGCGCCCGGGAGGAGGCGATGTACTCTTCCTTAATGTCTTCTGGCGAAAGGGCCATATCGGCGCAGTTATCGCGGTAAAAAATGAGCGGAAATGTCTCCTGATCTTTAATCCCCAGCATCACTAACGCCGTCAGGCGCTGCTTATCGGTGATCAGATATTCGGTATCGACGCCGGCGCGGCTGAGCGTTTCGCGTAAAAAACGACCATTGTGCTCATCGCCCACGCGGGCAAGCATCGCCGATTTTAATCCCTGTATAGCGGTGCCGAAGGCGACGTTGCCGGAAGAGCCACCCAGGTACTTAGAAAAACTGGCAACATCTTCCAGCCTCGCGCCAATCTGCTGGGCATAGAGATCGACTGCCACCCGGCCAATACAGATGACGTCGAGTCGCTTTACTGCTGCATTCATAGCTAGGGTTTCCTTTTGCATTTCTGCTGTACGGAAGAGTCGGGATGCCGACAGCGTCTCCGAAAACAGCCTGAGGGTTATTGGTTATCCCTAGTTTGAGAAATAAATATTTCATTTGCAAACTAGATCGAAATTAAAAAACCAAAAATGTGAGGGATATACCACTCTGCCGCGCCGAGCCCCATTCTGCCTCAGATCCTGCGCGCCGAGGTAAAGCTGAACTACCGGCCATTTACTATCACTCTTTACCTATGATTTTTAAGGGGATATTAAGAGCAGTACCGCGTAAATTGCGTGTTATCCCGGATACAGGATGTGAATGAAACGGGTGAAATGCATAGAGAGTTTGATCCCTCTCGCAAAATGAAATATTTCTTCTGTATTTCTATTTAATGAAAAAAATGTTTGCCTATAATCCAGAAGTATTCCAGTGGCGTTAACGATTTTCCTGGCCCATCGCTTGTCACGCTGGGCGGGGTAAAACGCTGACCTACACGCAAATACTGAACAATAAGGATTGGGCAACATGGGCAAACTGAGACTGACAATGGCGCAGGCGCTGGTGAAGTTCCTGGATAACCAGTACCTGGAAGTCGATGGCGAAGAGCATAAGTTCGTTAAAGGCATCTTTGCTATCTTTGGCCACGGCAACGTGCTGGGAATGGGCCAGGCTCTTGAACAAGATAGCGGTGAAATGCGGGTCTATCAGGGGCGTAACGAGCAAGGGATGGCGCATGTCGCCACCGGTTTTGCCAGACAGTCCCTGCGTCGTCAGATTATTGCCTGCACCTCCTCCATTGGCCCCGGCGCGGCAAACATGATTACCGCTGCCGCCACCGCGACCGCCAACCGCATCCCTCTGCTGCTGCTGCCGGGAGATGTGTTTGCGACCCGCCAGCCTGACCCGGTGTTACAGCAAATTGAGCAGAGCCACGATCTCAGCATTACCACTAATGACGCGTTTCGCGCGGTGAGTAAATACTGGGATCGCATCACCCGTCCGGAACAGCTGATGAGCGCCTGCATCAACGCCATGCGTGTGTTGACCGACCCGGCGGAAACCGGTGCGGTCACGCTCTGTCTGCCGCAGGATGTCCAGGGCGAAGCCTGGGATTATCCGCAGTCCTTCTTTACCCGTCGGGTACACCGCCTTGACCGCCGTCCGGCCAGCGTCGCACAGCTGGCGGATGCGGTGGCGGCGATTAAAGCCAGCCGTAAGCCGCTGATCGTCTGCGGCGGCGGGGTGAAATACTCCGGCGCCGGCGAAGCGTTGACCCATTTTGCCGAACGCTACGGCGTACCGTTTGCCGAAACCCAGGCGGGTAAAGGCAGCGTTGTCTCTTCGCATCCGTATAACGTGGGCGGCGTCGGCGAAACCGGCTGCCTGGCAGCGAACCTGCTGGCGAAAGAGGCGGACTTAGTCATCGGTCTCGGCACGCGTTTCAGCGATTTCACCACCTCGTCAAAATGGATTTTCCAGCACCCGGGCGTGCGCTTCCTCAATATTAACGTCAGCAACTTCGATGCCTGGAAGCTGGATGGGATTCCGATGCTGGCGGATGCCCGCGAAGCCCTCACCGCCCTCGATGACGCCCTGTCCGGCGAATCCTGGCAAGCAGGCTGGGGCGAGCAGATTGAAAGCGTGCAGAGCCGCCAGCTGAAAGAGACCCAGCGCGTTTACCAGGCGGTATGGCAGGAAACCGCTTTCGTCCCGGAAATCGACGACCATCTGGATCGGGAATCGGTGTATCGCGAATTTCGCCAGATAACCGACTCCACCCTGACGCAAAGCAGCGTCCTTGGCGTACTCAACGAAACGCTGCCGGCGGATGCGGTGATTGTGGCGGCGGCGGGGAGCCTGCCGGGAGATCTGCAGCGCGTCTGGCGCAATCGGGCCACCAACACCTATCACGTTGAATACGGCTACTCCTGCATGGGGTATGAAGTCAGCGCCGCGCTGGGCGTGAAGTTAGCCCAACCGCAAAGCGAGGTCTATTCGCTGGTCGGCGACGGCTCATTCATGATGCTGCACTCCGAGCTGGTGACCTCCCTGCAGGAGCGCGCGAAGATCAACATCGTACTGCTCGACAACATGGCCAACGGCTGTATCAACAACCTGCAGATGGAACACGGTATGGACAGCTTCGGCACCGAGTTCCGCTTCCGCTGCGCCGAATCGGGCCAGCTGCAGGGCGGCCTGGTACCGGTAGATTTCGCCACCGTCGCTGCCGGCTACGGCTGCAAAACCTGGCGCGTCACGACGCTAGAAGAACTACGCCACGCGCTGGACGCCGCGCGCCGCGAAACCGTCAGCACCCTGATAGACATTAAAGTGCTGCCGAAAACCATGGTGCACAAATATGGCAGCTGGTGGAACGTCGGCGTCGCGCAGTCTGCGCTCTCCGAGCGGATCCGTAAGGTTGCGCAAATGATCAATGAAAAACGCGCTCAGGCGCGGGATTACTAAAACAGAACACAAACCCTGAACCCTACAAATCTCGGGAGAAAACCAACTATGTCACTCAAATTAGGTGTCATCGGTGCCGGCGCTATCGGTAAAGAACATATCCGTCGTTGCACTCAGGTACTGCAGGGAGCCACGGTAGTGGCGGTTTCGGATATCAACGAAGAGAACGCGCGCGCCGCGGTTGCGCTGCCGGGCGTGCATGCCGAAGTGTACGCCGACGGTCATGACGTGATTAAGGCCAGCGATGTGGATGCCATTCTGGTCACCTCATGGGACCCCACCCACGAAGAGTACACGCTGGCCGCCATCGCCGCCGGGAAGCCGGTGTTCTGCGAGAAGCCGCTGGCGATGAGCGCGGAAGGCTGCCGCCGCATCGTTGATGCGGAAATGAAAGCCGGTCGCCGCCTGGTACAGGTCGGATTTATGCGTCCTTATGACGAAGGCTATCTGGCGCTGAAAAAAGTGATCGATGACGGCGATATCGGCGCGCCGCTGATGCTGCGCTGCGCGCACCGCAACCAGTCGGTAGGTGAGGATTACATCACCAACATGGCGATCACCAACACCCTGATTCACGAGCTGGATGTACTGCGCTGGCTGCTGAATGACGACTATGTTTCCGTGCAGGTGCGCTTTCCGCGCTCCACTTCCCACACCCATGCGCGCCTGAAAGACCCGCAGATCGTGTCGTTTGAAACGAAAAAAGGCACGCTGATCGACGTGGAAGTCTTTGTGAACTGTCAGTACGGCTATGACATCCAGTGTGAAGTGGTGGGGGAAACCGGTATTGCCCGCCTGCCTGAGCCGTCGGCTGTGCAGATGCGCAAAGCCGCTAACCTGTCGACCGCTATCCTGACCGACTGGAAGGATCGCTTTATCAAAGCGTATGACGTTGAGCTGCAGGCCTTTATCAATGATGTTCAGGCCGGCCAGCTGCACGGCCCATCGGCATGGGATGGCTACGCGGCATCCGTTGCAGCCGACGCCTGTATCAAAGCCCAGGGCACCAGCGAACCGGTTGAGGTGACGCTGCCTGAGTGCCCTGATTTCTACAAACGCTAATCCCGCTTTGCTGACGGAACTTCTTTGCACAGGTAACGACGATGAAAATTGCTTTTGACGTTGATGTCATTAAAGACCTCGGGGTCACCCGAATGGTCCATCAGGTGGCGGAGTGGGGCTACAAGTACATTGAGCAATCGCCGCACCCGCAGATCAACCCGTTCTACAAGCACCCGCGCGCCAGCCGGGAAATTATGGCTGAGTACAAGCAGGCGCTGCGCGATACCGGCGTAGAGCTCTCTTCGTTTATCTGCGTCTACCGCTGGTCCGGTCCGGATGAGCTGCGCCGTCAGGCAGCAGTAAAAAACTGGAAACGGCTGATCGAAATCGCGGTTGAAATGGGTGTACAGGTGATCAACACCGAGTTCTCCGGCGATCCTAACCAGCCGGAGATTTGCGATGAGATGTTCTATCGCTCCATGGAAGAGCTGCTGCCGATTTTTGAGCGCGAAGGCATCCGCGTTGAAATTCAGGCGCATCCGTGGGACTTCTGCGAAGAGAACAACGAAACCGTCGATATCGTGAAGTCGTTCCGCAGCGATAACGTTAAGTACGTTTACAGCGTCCCGCACACCTTCTTCTATGACAAAGGCGTGGGCGACGTTGAGAAGATGCTGCGCTACGCGGGAAGCGATCTCTCCCATGTACTGATCGCGGATACCCGCAACCATACAAAACACTGCCGCTATATCGTTAACCCACCGGGCGTAGATGCCGTCGTTCACCAGCACGTGGGCGTCGGGGAAGGGGATGTTGATTTCGACGCGCTGTTCCGCACCCTGCGCGATATGAAATTTGCCGAGCAGACCTTCAAGGTCGGCGGTGAGCCTATCGTGGCCACCTCGCTGTTCGGCTACCCGGAAAAAATGAAATACCAGGCAGTGGAAACCCGTGAACTCATCGAACGTGAATTGCTGCGCCGGTAGGCGCAGCGGCAGGAGCCCCCTACTATGAACAAAGATAACGTAAAACTGGCTATCGCCCCGATTGGCTGGACTAACGACGATATGCCGGAGCTGGGCAGCGAGAATACTTTTCAGCAAATCGTCAGCGAAATGGCGCTGGCGGGTTTTACCGGCAGCGAAGTCGGCAGCAAATATCCACGCGATCCGGCGGTTCTCAAGCCGATGCTGGATATCCGCGGCATTCAGATTTGCAACGCCTGGTTCAGCACCTTTTTTGCTAACGGCCAGCGGGAAAAAACCATTGATGAATTCGTTAACCACATGAATTTCCTGCATGCTATGGGCGCGAAAGTGATCGGCTGCTCGGAGCAGAGCGGCAGTATTCAGGGGCTGGAAAAGCCTATCCTGGAGAATGAGAAACCGTGCTTTAGCGAAGAAGAGTGGCAGCGGGTGGCGGAAGGCTATAACACCCTCGGTCGTCTGGCGGCGGAAAAGGGCATGCAGGTCTGTCTGCACCACCATATGGGTACCGGTATTCAGACGACGGCAGAGATCGACAAGTTTATGTCGCTGGTGGATGACAAGGTCTTCCTGCTCTACGACACAGGACACGCCTGGTATTCCGAAGGCGGCGAAGAGCCGATGCTGGCGATTCTGAAAAAATATCTGCCGCGCATTAACCATGTTCACCTGAAAGACGTACGTCCGCCGGTGATCGAGCAGGTGCGCCGCGAAGGACTCTCCTTCCTGGACGGCGTGAAGAAGGGGACCTTCACCGTGCCGGGCGACGGCGTCATTGATTTCCGTCCAGTGTTTAAACTGCTGGACGAGCATGGCTATAAAGGCTGGATGGTGGTTGAGGCCGAGCAGGATCCGGCGCTGGCCAACCCATTCGAATACGCCGTAAAAGCGCGTAAATACATCCGCGAGACGGCAGGAATCTAATCGTTGTTTCATTTTCAGGCCATACGCTGTATGGCCTGCTTTTTTTGCCCCATCACTCAGCAGTAGCTCAAGACGTAGAACGAAAACAACACGTCGGTGAGGCCTCGGCCTCTGCATTCAGACTAGAGCAAATCTTCCCTCAAACAAGGCGGGTTACTGGAGTCTATTATGTCTAAGGAACAATATCTTACACTCAATAAAGCGTCGGGACCGAATAGCAATACCCCGACAACGCCCTTTGTAAAAGTTGTCGCCCTGATCGCGACGCTTGGCGGTTTACTTTTTGGCTATGATACCGGGGTGATTTCCGGTGCCTTACTCTTTATGGGCACCGAGCTTCATCTCACCCCCTTTACCACCGGTCTGGTCACCAGCTCGTTGCTGTTCGGCGCCGCCTTTGGCGCACTGCTATCTGGCAATCTGGCGAATGCGGCGGGCAGAAAGAAAATTATTCTGTGGCTGGCGGTGCTTTTTGCCATCGGCGCGATAGGTACCTCTATGGCGCCGGACGTTAACTGGATGATTTTCTTTCGTCTTATTCTCGGCGTCGCGGTCGGCGGGGCGGCGGCTACCGTTCCGGTCTATATTGCCGAGATAGCTCCCGCGAATAAGCGCGGACAGCTGGTTACTTTGCAGGAACTGATGATCGTATCCGGTCAACTGCTGGCCTATATTTCTAATGCCACGTTCCATGAAGTCTGGGGCGGGGAAAGCACCTGGCGCTGGATGCTGGCGGTGGCGACGCTACCCGCCGTGCTGCTCTGGTTTGGCATGATGTTTATGCCGGATTCACCGCGCTGGTACGCGATGAAAGGGCGCCTGGCGGAAGCCCGTCGCGTGCTTGAGCGCACCCGGCATAAAGATGATGTTGAGTGGGAGCTGCTGGAAATCACCGAAACGCTGGATGAACAGCGCAATCTCGGTAAGCCCCGGTTCAGCGAGATTATGACCCCGTGGTTGTTCAAGCTGTTTATGATCGGTATTGGTATAGCGGTTATTCAGCAGCTTACCGGTGTAAATACCATTATGTACTATGCCCCCACGGTACTGACCTCGGTTGGTATGACTGATAATGCCGCACTGTTTGCCACTATCGCCAACGGCGTAGTCTCAGTATTGATGACATTCGTTGGCATCTGGATGCTTGGCAAAATTGGCCGTCGCCCGATGACCATGATTGGTCAGTTCGGCTGCACCGCCTGCCTGGTCTTTATCGGTGCGGTCAGCTATCTGTTACCGGAGACGGTTAACGGCCAGCCTGATGCGCTGCGTGCCTATATGGTTCTGGCAGGGATGTTACTGTTTCTGAGCTTTCAGCAGGGGGCGCTGTCGCCGGTGACCTGGCTGCTTATGTCGGAAATTTTCCCAACCCGTCTGCGCGGTATTTTTATGGGGGGGGCGGTATTTTCAATGTGGATTGCCAACTTCCTGATCTCCCTGTTCTTCCCGATACTGCTGGCGTGGTTAGGGCTTTCAGGCACCTTTTTTATCTTCGCCGGTATTGGCGTATTTGGCGCGATATTCGTCATTAAATGCGTACCGGAAACTCGCCACCGTAGTCTTGAACAAATCGAGCACTATTTGCGGGATAAGCTGGACACCAGTGAAGAAGGGCAGGCCGCCAGGGCCCGGCGAATAGTGGCTGAATCGCAGGCGAATAAAGTGTAACGCTGAGCGGTATCTGCGATGCTGGAGCGGTACTCAGCGGTCTGTACGGACCGGGCTAATGAGCCGTATCGAACGATCCCCTCCCCCTTGAAACAGGGGGAGGGGGTACACTGCTTCCGTACGGTATGACAGAAGATACCTCAGCTATCGGCGGGGATAGCGGGGGAAAGGGCTACTTCACTTCCGCCAGCGCGGTTTTATCGACGTAGGGCTTCATCAACGCATCGGCTTCCTTCTGCGCCGCCTGCACCGCGGCTTCCGGGGTAACATTGGCATCATTGACCACCGCGGCCAGCTGATTTTCCATCGCCTTACGCACGGCAACGGTCTCCCAGGTGGAGTACCATGGGTGGGCATACTTCAGCTGTTCGAGGGCGATAGCCGCGCGCGGATCCTGCTGCAGATACGCCTTCATTTCCGGCGTATCGTAGGCGGCCTTACGCGGGGAGAAGTAGCCGGTAAAGCGACTCCAGGCGCCGTTGACCTGCGGGCTCACCAGATACGTCAGGAACTGATACGCCGCTTTTTTCTGCGCGTCGTTGATGCCTTTGAAGCTAACCAGGCTGGCGCCGCCGATCGGTACCGCCCGCTGCTCTTTAGCCGGCAGCATCGCCACGCCCAGCTCAAAATCTTTGCTGTTCTCGCGCATAAAGCCCAGCGCGCCGGTGCTCAGCATCGCCATTCCGACTTTGCCGGAGAAGAAGCTGGCGCCGATCTGTTTCGAATTCAACACCCCGGAAGGCATCACTTTGTCTTTATAGACCAGGTTCTGCCAGAAGCGCAGGGCGCCGATGGTGGTTGGCGTGTTGTAATAGACTTCGCCCGGATAGTCCTCGTTAAAGTATTTCCCACCGTTGGCGCGCACCAGCGCCGAGAAGATCCAGCCGCCGTAATCATCGTTGGTCGACGGCAGCATGATCCCCCACTGGCCTTTGCTTTCGTCGGTCAGCTTTCTGGCATCCGCCAGCAGCTCAGCCCAGGTTTGCGGCGGCTGTTTGATCCCGGCCCGATCGAACATCGTTTTGTTGTAGTAGAGGATCGGCGTCGAGTTATGGAACGGGATCGCATAGGTGGTGCCCATCACCTGGGCGTTTTTATGCATTGCGGGCCAGAACGCCTTCACCAGAAAATCCCCCGCTTTTTGGTCGCCATACTGGAACAGTTCGTCCATCGGCAGGATCTCATCTTTCAGCGCCAGATCGGTGGTGAAGTTGGCGGACATAATCACCAGCGCGGGCGGCTGCCCGGCTTTCTGCGCTGATTCGGCTTTGATCTTGGTGGTGTCGTAGTTGCCGGTAAAGATCCCGCGCACTTCGACATCCTGCTGCGACTCGTTGAATTGCTTAATGACGCGGGTCATCTCCATGGTCAGCTTGCCGTCCACCGGCGCCGGAAACATGAAGTCGATCTTCTCTTTCGCCAGCGCCGCGCCGCTCAGGGCAAGGCTGAGCCCAACCGCGAGAGCGGTGAGAGGTTTAAACATGGTCTGTCTCCATCAGTAAATTATGCTGTTTCTCAGCATGAAAAAGATGCACATCGGCAGGTGAAAAGCCGAGGATCAGCGAATCGCCTTTCTCCGGCACCGCGCCGCGATGGCGACGGCTAAAGCGTAAGGTGCCGGCGGGGGTGCTGACGTGGAGCAAATAATCGGCTCCCATCAGTTCTCGTTGCAGCACGGTGGCGGGCAGGCGCAGATGGCTCTCCTCCACGCGGTCGCTGATATGTTCCGGGCGAATGCCTAACCACACTCGGGATTCTTCACGGTAGCGCGGCGGCAGCGGATAGCGCAGCTCACCCAGTAATACCTCACCATCAGCGCAGGGCAGCGAGAGCAGATTCATCGCCGGAGATCCGATAAACCCGGCGACAAACAGGTTGGCCGGGTTGGCGTACAGATACTCCGGTCGCCCGACCTGCTGTACGTGGCCGCCGTTCATCACCACTATGCGGTCGGCCATCGACATCGCTTCCGTCTGGTCATGGGTGACGTAGACGGTGCTGGTTCTGAGCTGCTGGTGGAGGTCCATAATGCTGTCGCGCACTTCGCTACGCAGGCGGGCGTCGAGGTTGGAGAGCGGCTCATCCATCAGGAACAGGCGCGGATTGCGCACAATCGCCCGCGCCATCGCCACCCGCTGCCGCTGGCCGCCGGAGAGCTTCGCCGGTTTGCGATCGAGCAGGGTATCCAGCTGCAGCATCTGCGCGACTTTATCCACCCGGGGCTGCCAGCTGGCCTTCTCCTCTTTGCGCACCTTCATGCCGAAGGTGATGTTGTCGCGCACCGACAGGTGCGGAAACAGCGCATAGTTCTGGAAGATCATCGCGAAATTACGCTCTCTGGGCGACATGTCGGTGATGTTCTCATCGTGCAGCCAGATCTCCCCCTCGCTGACCGGCTCCAGCCCGGCGAGCAGGCGCAGCAGGGTGCTTTTACCGCAGCCGGACGGGCCCACCAGCACCACGAATTCCCCTTCGCGAATATCCAGCGACAGGGCGCTGAGGGCCGGTTTACCGTCAAACTGTTTACTGATGTTTTGCAGACTAAGCATGGCGTTTAGCAATCTTCCGTTGGGCAGCTGATATTTTCGTCGTACATCCAGGGGCCGGCGTAGTGGGTCAGAGGATGCTGATAGCTCACCCACTGCTCGTCGACCTGGCGATGCATCAGGCACGACGCCGGAGAGAGGTCGTAGTACGGTCGGGTATCTTCATAAAAGTAGGGTACCTGGTGGACGGTTCCCGGGATGGTGGAGATGATTGCCTGGCGATACTGGGTCATGGTCAGGCTGTGGTTATGGCCGCAGAAAATGCGCGTCAGCGACGGGAAACGCTCAACCAGCGCCAGCAGACGATGGCCGTTTTCGCAGGCGATAGGATCCATCTGCGCATTGCCCAGCGGCAGCGGCGGATGATGCATAAATACCGTCGCCGGTTTATCGCCGCCATCAAACAGCTGGGCTTCCAGCCATTTGATGGTTTCCTCGGTCAGCCAGCCTTTCGACGTACCCGCCCGGCTGGAGTCGATAAACAGCAGGCGAGTGGCAAAATCGTCTACCGCGTAGTGCATGTTTTGCGCGTCGCGGCCGAGCTGCGGGCACAGCGGATGCAGGTACTCCAGAAACAGCGCTTTATCGTCGTGGTTGCCGGGAATGAGATACAGCGGATAGTTCAGGCTGCCGAGGATCTGGCGGGCGACCTCATACTCTTCCGGGCGGCCGCAGTTGACGATATCGCCGCTCACCACCACCGCGTCCGGAGGCTCCTGCAGGGCGTTCAACTGGGAGACGACGTCGGCATTGGCGGCGTTGACGTCAATAAAGCCGTACAGCTTCTGGCTGCGGCTGCGGAAATGGGTATCGGAAATTTGCGCTAACAGCATGAAGAGCTCCTTATTTGATCCCGGAGAAGCCGAAGCTTCGCAGGAACTGTTTCTGGAAGAGGATAAACGCCAGCATCAGCGGCAGGCAGACCATCAGCGTGCCGGCGCCGATGATGCCCCACTGACCGCCGGATTCGGCGCCCATGGCGAACGAGACCAGCCCCACGGTCAGCACCTGTTTGTCCGGGTCGTTCAGCATCATCAGCGGCCACAGATACTCGTTCCAGTGGTAGGTAATGCTGACGGTGGCGAAGGCCAGCACCGACGGCCAGGACATCGGCAGCAGCACGCGGAACAGCACCTGCCACCAGCGACAGCCCTCCATCAGCGCCGCCTCTTCCAGCTCTTTGGGTATGGCCAGAAACGCCTGACGCATCAGGAACACGCCGAACGCCGAGGTGAAGTAGGGCATCATCACCCCGGTGAGGGTGTTGAGCAGGCCGAAGGTTTTCAGGGTCAGCATGTTCGGCACCATCATCACCACCGGCATGATCATCAGCTGGACGAGGAACATCAGGAACAGCGTCTTCTTGCCGCGAAACTCGTGGCAGGCGAAGACGTAGCCGGCGGTGGTGATGGTCAACAACTGCACGAAGAAGGTGCCGAAGGTGAAGATAAGGGTGTTGGCGTAGAGGCTCAGCCAGTCGGCGCTGGCCCAGGCATCGCGGAAGTTATCCAGCGTCAGCGGCATACGGGGCAGCAGCGAGGCCATATCCTCGCCGAAGGTCGTGGCGCTGAACGAGGTCGCCAGCATCCATAAAAACGGGCTCATCCACAGCAGCGCCAGGCAGCACATTAATACCGTGAGCGTAAAGGGCTGCGAGCGGCGCAGGCGCAGCCAGAGCGGGCGCGATGCGCTGTGCGATCGCAGCGCCAGCGGCGAGATTTCAGCGCTCATAGTGCGCTCCTTTCTCCAGCAGTTTGAGGTTAATCAGCGAGAAGGCAAACAGCCCGGCCAGCGTCAGGAAGGTGGCGGCGGAAGCTTTACCTAAATCATGGGTGTCCCAGGCGAGGTTCTGGATGTAGTAGAGCAGCACGGTCGTGGCGTTATCCGGCCCGCCGCGGGTCATTACCGCCACGTGGTCGATCTGGGTGATGGAGTAGATCAGCGCCGTGGTTATCACAAAGCTCAGGGTCGGGCGCAGCAGCGGCAGCGTGACCTTAAAGAACACCTGCGTGCGGGTGGCGCCTTCCACGATCGCCGCTTCGCGCGTGGAGGCCGGGATGCTTTGCAGCCCGGCGAGGAAAAACAGCATGTAGTAACCGGCGAACTTCCACACGCCAATCAGCGCCAGCGCCAGCAGCGCGCTATTGCTGCGCCCCAGCCAGTTGTTGTTCATCGGGCCGAACAGCTTCGCCAGATAGTGGTCGAGCAGGCCAAGGCCGGGCATAAAGATAAACAGCCACAGCGCGGCGGCGCTGACCATCGGGATAATCATCGGGAAGAAGAAGGCGGTGCGCAGCCAGCGGTTGACGCGGTGATTCTCGGTCAGGGCGACCGCCAGCAGTAGGGCGAGGGTCACGCCCGGTACCACCGTCAGCAGGATATAAAGCAGGTTATTCACCAGCGACTGCCAGAAGACGTTGTCGGCGAACAGACGACTAAAGTTCTCCAGCCCGACATACTGGCCGCCGTCGCTGACCATGCGGGTATCGAACAGGCTGTCATAAATCGATCGCCCGAGGGGAAACCAGGTAAACAGTAATAAAAACAGCAGGGAAGGCGACAGTATCAGCCAGGGAAGCCAGGTTTTTCTCATGGTGGCGGACGTCTCATTCAGGCGTTTGTAGAAGCCCGGATTGTGAGAAGGATTGACTGCAAACGTATGGCGGGGAGATGACGGTTTAATGACCAGGGAAACAAGCGCCGGGCAGACGGGCCGCCCGGCATCACCTCGGCCAGTGGCGTTCAGGCCGCGCGGCTGCGGCCTGAAGCATGATGAGGAACGATCAGAAGTCGGCTTTCAGCACCACGCGGTAGCGGGCCTTGCCCTCGCGAACGTGCTTCAGCGCCTCGTTGATCTGCGACATCGGGAACAGCTCGGTGGTTGGCGCGACTTTGCTGCGTCCGGCAAATTTCATCAGCTTGCGCAGCTCGGACGGGTTGCCGGTGGCCGAGCCGGAGATGCTGCGGTCGCCGCCAATCAGGGTAAAAGCGGGGACCGGGAACGGCTTCATTACCGCGCCGACGGTGTGGAAGTTGCCGCCGTACGCCAGCGCTTCAAAGTACGGCTGCCAGTCGAGATCGACGGCGACGGTGTTGATAATCAGGTCGAACTGGCCGGCCAGTGCCTTTAAGGCTTCGGGATCGCGGCTGTTCACCACGCGATCGGCGCCCATTGCCAGTACTTCCTGCTCTTTCGCCGGGTTAGAGCTAAAGGCGGTGACTTCCGCGCCCATCGCGTGCAGTAGCTTGATGGCGATATGGCCGAGGCCGCCAATGCCGATGACGCCGACGCGGCTGTTCGCCGTGACGTGATGCATCAGCAGCGGTTTGAAGACCGTGATGCCGCCGCAGAGCATCGGCCCGGCGGATTCGAGATCGACGTTTTCCGGCAGCGGGATCACCCATTGCCAGTCGGCGCGCAGCTTATCGGCGAAGCCGCCGCGGTTGATGATGGTGGGCACCGAGCCTTCCAGACAGTTCACGTGGTTGCCGCTGATACAGGCGTCGCAGTGGCCACAGCTGCGCGCCGTCCAGCCAATGCCGACCTTCTGGCCAACCTTCAGCCCTTTATCCTGCGCCGCGCTGCCCAGCGCCGCCACCCGGCCAATCACCTCGTGACCGGCCACCAGCGGATAGCTCGACATGCCCCATTCGTTGTCGATCATCGACAGGTCGGAGTGGCAGATTCCGCAGTACTCCACCTGCACTTCGACATCTTCCGGCTTGAGGTCGCCGGCATCGTACTCCCACAGCGACAGATCGGCGCCCGCTTCTTTGGCGGCGTAACTTTTAATAGTGCTCATGACAGTTTCCTTGGGTTTGGCGTAGTTAAGAAGGAAGTGTAGAGCATGGGGCGAGGGGACGCTTGGCAGAAGGAGGGGGGAAGGAGGGGTATAGAGGAGGGAAAAATGTGCCCTGAAGAGGCTAACCCACTGAGCCGATGAAAAATTCATCACTTGGTGGCAGGTGAATGCAACGTTGCTTGCATGGCAGCGTATGACAGGTATAATCCAGAACGTTTTCCGTATCCTTTCCGTGCCGGAGTGGCGAAATCGGTAGACGCAGTTGATTCAAAATCAACCGTAGAAATACGTGCCGGTTCGAGTCCGGCCTTCGGCACCAAGTGATGCAATAATTAGCTGCCTAAGGGTGGCTTTTTTTGTGTCCATTTCCGTCCAGATTCGTCCATATCCGTCTGTAATTCAAAGATAATTTATTTTTCGGTAATAACCATTTTTAATGTGTGGCCTTTCCGTGTTGGTCATTTTTCATCCATTGACATCCACACGATTTGGGGGCCAAATTGGGGGCTTAGACGTAGTTCGATAATAGTGAGGCCCCCAAATGGCACTAACAGATCGCGCTATAGTCCACGCCAAGCCTTGTGGCAAGCCGTATAAGCTCAGTGACTCGCATGGACTTTACCTGCTGGTTAACCCTAACGGTTCAAAACGCTGGTATATCAAGTACCGCTTTGTAAACAAAGAGAAAAAGCTCGCTTTAGGCCCTTATCCGCTTTTGACGCTTGCACAGGCAAGACGCATGCGTGAAGAGGCCCAATTACTGCTGATTTCCGGCATCGATCCGAGTGCACACCGAAAGGCTGAACGCCTTGCTGTAACGCCGGAACATACGTTTGAGTCCGTAGCACGCGAATGGGTCTCCAGCAACGTGAACTGGTCGGCGGAACATAAGAAGCGGGTGCTGCGTTATTTCGAGCTTTACGTATTCCCTACGAACGGCAGTTGCGACATCACCAAAATGAAGGTTAAAGACCTGCTGGTACCCATCAAAGAGGTGGAGAAAGCGGGTAAACTGGATGTTGCTTCCCGGCTTCAGCAGCGCACTGCCTGCGTGATGCGCTACGCCGTCCAGAACGGCATTATCGATCATAACCCTGCATCAGATTTAACCGGCGCGGTTTCCACGCCCAAAGTACGTCACCACCCTGCATTAGATTTGAATCTTATCCCTGATTTCCTGGATAGAATCGACGATTACAAAGGCCGTCAACTGACTCAACTGGCGGTAAAGCTGGCGCTGCTGCTGTTTATCCGCTCCAGCGAACTGCGCTTTGCCCGCTGGGATGAGATTGATCTGCGTAACGCCATGTGGACAATCCCCGCCGAGCGTGAGCCGATCCCCGGCGTTAAATATTCAGCGCGTGGGGCGAAGATGCACTCCCCACACTTGGTCCCATTGTCGCGTCAGGCCATCGAACTGCTGCACGAGGTGCGGCAGCGTTGCCGACCGGGAACTGAACTGGTATTCCCCGGCGATCATAACTACCGCAAACCGATGAGCGAAAACACCATCAACAAAGCGCTGCGGGTGATGGGCTACGACACCCAGAAAGACGTCTGCGGCCACGGTTTTCGCACTATGGCCTGTAGCGCGCTGGTGGAGTCGGGCCTGTGGTCAAGCGACGCGGTAGAGCGCCAGATGAGCCATCAGGAGCGCAAGCGCGTGCGGGCGGCGTATATCCACAAGGCGCAGCATCTCGAAGAACGTCGGGAGATGATGCAGTGGTGGGCGGATTATCTGGATGCAAACCGGTTCAGGCACGTTGTGCCGTATGGCTTCAAAAAGTCGCCGGGAGGCGCACTCGACCATATGAGTTTCCAGGAGCGCAATGACCGGCAGCTAGAGGAGCTGAAAGCCAGAATACTGGCTGACTCGGAATGGCTGACGGCGTCTGAATTATCCGCAAAAGCGGGCTTTCGTTCCGCCGATCCTGATGCTGGCCCGAAAGGCTGGAAAGCCGCCGGGAAGATATTCTCGCTGAAGGTCGATGGTGAGGATTTGTACCCGGATTATGTTCTGGATGAGAAAATGAGGCCCCTCAAGGTTGTCAGGCTGATTCTCTCGCTGTTCAAAGAACGTAAGACCCCGTGGGGGCTAGCAATCTGGTTCGGCTCGGCAAATCGCAGGTTGAGAGGAGGGAAGCCGAAAGATTTGCTGATTTCGAAGTCAGAGTTGGTTCTGATGGCGGCGCAGGATGAGGTGGAGTCGGGGGAGTAGGAATGATGGTGGTATTTAGTTATTACTAGATTTGGGCTGTTTTTGCTGGGGGGTTGACAACAGGAACAATTGAATGAGTTCGAATTCTTTGATTTGAAAATCATTAAACGTTGCAAAAGATTTGGCCTAATTGTTTCTGTTGTTGGATTATTTTTACAGATTAATAAAAGTCGAGAATTCATTTTGTTGAAGCAAATCTTTCTTTAAGAATAAATACTTATTAAATAAGAGTGAATAAATATTTAGAATATTCGGTGTATTTATTATTAGGATGCTTGTATGGCCCTCTAAGGATCTCTGGTAATATTATATTTGCCGAGGTTTTTTTATTCTGAGGCAGTATCAAAAAAATATTTAGATAAAAGCATTTGAAATATTTCTATTAAATTCTTGGCGCTTTTTTATACATATGATATTATTTGGTTTTAGTGTCGTTACAATCACCTTTGGATATTGATTTCTGCACTATTATGAAGAGGGTATTTTAGTTCAAATTGTACAAGGCTTATTGGCGTGGTTAATTTATGGACAATAAAATGGAAATCTTTTCGTGGGCAAATTTCGGAAATGTTCTAACTTGGTTGTCAGTATTTGCATCGATCGTTGGTGGCATATACACAATCTTGGTATATATCAGAGTGGCAGATATAGAAAATAAATATCTCGTTAAAGTTAGACTTCCTGAACTGATTTCAAAGCTTCAGGATCAAAATAAAGATTTACCAAAACTTCTTTCTGAATTTGAACAAGACAATACTAGTAATAAGAAAAAAAGCGCAGTATCCGCTTCTGTTCACTCAACAATAATAATATTGGAAGATGTTAAACGGAAGTTGGAACTTGATAAAAATCAGTTTAAATATTCAAGCCCTCCAATATCAAAATGGTTACTTTCAGTAACAGATGAAAAATTATCTAGAATGCTTAGCTCCAGACATCTCGACATTGAAGGATTATGGGGAATCCAATCAGAGTTAAGCAGTGTAATTATGCACTTAGAACAAATAAATTTAGATTTAGGATGGACGAGATCATGAGTGATAATATTATACAGTTGATCACGCAATTAAATAGATACACCTTGAATGGAAGTATATCTTGGAGGAGGGATGATGCTCCTTATAATATCATTCATGGTTCGGATTCATATATACCTCTATTTTTTAGCGTTAATTTCAATGGAACTAAGTTTGGGATCTATGAAGAGAAGTATAGATATTACACAGATGTCGATGAGTTTTACTGGACGTCTCAAATCGTTCTTTGCATCCTTGATGATAATAATCTTGAGGTATGGAAGTATAAAGAAAGATTTTCTGTCCTTAATGACCTTTTTGATAATGTTAGGTATAAGCAATCAGGGATTGAAGATATTTTAAGCAAGCTCCCAAAAAAATAAGTGTATAAAGCAGCTTTGAAAGGAGCTGCTTTTATATGAATTTCTTATTGGTTCCTAGAATATAAATCTCTATGGATTTTATTCATATATCATCTAATGTTAATATGGTTTTCAATCTAATTGACTTAGCTTTGTATGATAAAATGATTATCAATACAATAAGATATTAATCATGCCTGCTTCAGCTATCACATCGCCATTAATGTCAGGTTTTGCTAAGGTCATCATTAGTTCTGGAAAAATCTGAGCTAACACTAATTAATACACTTTACTGATTCAATTCCTGAACTAACCTGGTGTTGATATACAGCTTTTCTCGACCAACGCTCATTTCTTCCAGCACGCCTATCTCGACTAACTGTTTGAGATACGCTGATGCCGTCTGGCGTTTAGCGATACCTCGTTCAACAAGGTTATCGATCCGGCAATACGGTTGCGCATAGAGCACCTGGATGAGTTCATAGGTATATATTTTTGGTAGCTTCTCACGTACATACTCGGTCGTTTCTGCCATCAATGCCCGAACAACCGCAATCTTGTCAGTCGTCCATCGGGACGTGTTTTCTACGGCCTCCAGCATAAATAATATCCACGATTCCCAGTCTCCTTCATCTGTTACCCTACGCAAGAGCATGTAATAATCACTACGTCTCTCCAGAATAAAGCGGGACAGGTACAGGATAGGCAGTGAAAGTAATTCATTTTGAATCAGGTAAAGAATATTCAGGATACGACCTGTTCGCCCATTCCCGTCCGGAAAAGGGTGGATGCACTCAAATTGATAGTGTGCAATAGCCATTTTCACCAATGGATCTAAATCATCATCGCCATGTATGAACTGCTCCCAGTTCGCCAATAAGTTACGGATAGTATCTTCACCCACCGGGGGCGTATACACCACGCTGTTATTCTGATCGCGCAGTACCGTGCCCGGTGTTTTTCTTATATCGGTCTGAACTGCGCGTAATTTGGTGCAGATAGCGATTGCTGTGTTTGTGCAAAGTGGATAGATCTCAAGATGGGTATAACCATCATAAAGCGCCGTACGATAGCGCAATGCTTCTTTGGTTGCTGGATCTGCTCCGTCTGCACGATCAGCATACTGAAAGAGCTGATCGCTGGTCGTTACGATGTTCTCAATGCGTGAGGAATCTTTCGCTTCCAGCATCGGAAGAATGTTAATCAACAATTCCTGGTCGGGGATCAACTCACCCGCTGTTTTCAGCTCTGCAATTGCCGCACGCGCATTTATACACGCTTTTAGTACATTGCGAGTTTCAATTTGCTGCAGATCAGGCGGCAGTTTTGGCAGATCGTTGTAAGGGGCTTCGGGATTCCAGTTCATATATTTATAAAAACCGATTTCATCGACATATAGACATCATATGTCGATGCTATAAGCATGTCACGGCATCATGTTTAAAAAATCGTGTTTTATCGACATATCGCCGCAACGTGTCGATGGCATAAACATGTTTTGGCTATATGTTTAAAAAAATGCTTTTTATCGACATACCCTCAGACGCTTGGCGCAGGCTATCTGGATTTGCCTGGGAAGAGACTTCACTACCTGAGATGTATCGACCTTTAAATGAGGTTACTCGGCGACCTTGCAACTGCAAAAAATGCCCCTATTTCATGGCAAATTAACCGCTAAATTCTAGCCATGGAGGAAACTACCGATGTTACCCCGGACACACCGCCAGCTCGTAAGCGTTGAAGTGATGTGGCCTGCTCAGACGCTACCGCTTCCCCTGCAACAGGTAGTCGAAGCATTGAATCAGGGCGAAACGCCCGATCAGATTATTATCCGCATGAACCAACAGGGGCTGCTGGCGTGGCGCGAATACGCATTCGAGCAGGATACACACGATGTCTTTCAGGTGCGGCTGGACAATCAGCATGAAGCGCGGTTTCTCTGCCGCTACGTTACGCTGCCGCTGCACTGATGTCCGTATCCCGGTAACGCGAAATTGAAGAGTGCTGTTTATCCCCGGATAAATTAATATGCTATAAAATAAAGAGTTAGCATATGTCGTTTCAGGGATGATGAGTTGTAAATGAAGAAGAAACTGCCAGACCAGCTTACCAGGGAATGCATTATTGCGGCTATGCGCGCCTATGATGAAGGTGTACGCCACCAGTTCAGCGAGTCCCGGCTGTATGATGTGATCTTTGAAGGGCGCAGTTATCCACCGAAAGCTATAGTCGGTATTGCTGCTTCAAATATGACAGGCGTTGAGTTTTCCCCTGAAGATTTTAGTGGTGGTATCAAGTCGAAATGCGTCAAGTTGCTTACCGATCAAGGGTTTCAGATCGTTGAGAAAAATTTGGGTAACGAGCAGCCTGCCATCAGTATTTTTCCTGATGAACTGCCGCCGCAGAGCGTATTTAATGAAGGTGCAGCTACGCAGGTAACGGTTAACCGCTATGAACGCGACCGCAAGGCCCGCCAGGCCGCATTAGCCTGGCATGGTTGTCTGTGCAGAGTATGTGGTATTGATATGATGAAGGTGTATGGTGAGATAGCAAAAGGTTTTATCCATATACATCACCTGATTCCGCTATCAGACATCAAAGAGAATTACTCTCTGGATCCCAAAAAAGATCTTATTCCCGTCTGCCCTAATTGCCACGCCATGTTGCATCGGCGTAATCCGCCTTTTTCGCCTGAAGAATTGAAATCAATTATTGAATATCATGCGGCTCTTTAGGTATTAAAGCCCATTCGCTGTAGCTCGGTGGAAGAGAGTATTTTGATATAAATTGCTATTCGCGCAGCAACTTCAGCCACGGATTATTCACCGGCACTTTCTCCCCCAACACCTGCTTCGGATCTTCCATCAGAAAACCTTTCAACTGACTACTTTTCTTTTGTGGAACCCGAACCTCGCAGATCCAGATAAAACTGTCATCATTACAGCGCAGGGCAAGCCCTGACTCCTGAAACATTCGCTGTGCCAGTTTCCAGCCGTCGCCGGTATCGCCTGTAGTTTCTGCTGCGTATGTCTTAAAGATCCCCGGCGAAATCAAGAAAAGATGGTTTTCCACCACATGTACCTTGCCGTTCCGGGTATTCACCGTGCCTGAAGGGTTGGTGTGGTTCTTCAGCCACTGCAGGAAATTGTTATTGTCACCAAGCCTCGGGTCGTCTGCTATCTCCGGCAGCGGTTGAGTGGGAGCGCTAAGTTCAGGGACGGGTTCAGCTTCGCTTACCGGCGTCACATCACCGGCAAAACAGGCGGGACGTTGTTCGCCAGGTTCCCATATTGCAGACGGCGTCAGGCGCAGCAGCGTCAGCGGTTCAACGGGCGACCAGCCCTTATCCGATCGGATAATGCAGCGCCAGATCGCTTTATCCTCATTGGCAACGATAAGCTGGTGCGCCAGCAGTTCGTCAAACAGGCGGTTATTATTTTCCGGCACGCTAGATACGCCATGCTGGAGCAGCCAGGCGCGTACCCGGTCGGCGGTGGTTTTGCTGATCAGCCACAGCGCATCCTCCGTCAGCCAGCCATCAGATCCGCATTCGGGATTATTGAGCCGGTACTCGTTCTGTACCAGCGACCGCAAGGCGGAAAGAAGCTGCTGGGGGAAGGACGAGGGCTTTTGTGCCAGCGCGGTTTTGATATTGCCGCCGAGGTATCGGGCGACAGAGGCTTTATCGGCCTGCTGCACCAGTTCAGCCAGCGCGCCAGCCCATTCGTAGTGTCCGGTGAGCTGATAAATCAGGGACGCAAAAGCCGTCGGGTATCCGGCCAGCCAGTCCAGTAATGGCGAGGATATCAACTGATTAATCAGCATTGCGCCAGCGGCAGGATGTAGATGATAGTCGCGACCGTGGCTCTGGTACTGCCAGCGATAAGGCTTTGCCAGATTACCCTGCCACGGATGCCAGCGGGTGCCATCACGTTGATGAATCTCCATATCCACGGCGATTTTTCCCGTATCGTGCAGCAATGCCGCGCATACTACCGCGACCGTCCATGCGCTGGCCTGCCGGGCCTGTTCTTCCGCCCCCGCTTCTGGTGGCAACAGGTAACCCTGGCGCAGTCGAATGGCGTTGCAGGCAACCTCCAGCGAATGATCCAGTAGCCCACCGGGAATGGAATGGTGATGACTTTGTGAGGCGGGTAGCAGCTGTACCAACGCGGCGAGGCGATGAATCGCCGTGAGGATCCAGCTATCATATAGGGTATCCGGCAGCGGGGTCAGTTGCCGTAACTGCTGCAAACAGGACTGGCGTAACGGTGTTGCCAGCAATCGCTCTGCGGATTGTGGCGCAAACCAACCCTCCGGCAGCGTAGCGTCTGGTGCAGGTGGCTGGCTCTGGGATGGTCTTTGTAGCCACTTCAGCATATTTCTCCTTTTCGGGCAGGCCCCTTTGCCCTTGTCGCCCTTCCTTTGCAGTGTCTCCCTTTGGGCCTTTTGTTAGTAGTATATTTTTGCTGTCAACAGGGAATAATTAAGCATTGCTTGTATATCAACCGGGATATATGTCCAGATTTAATTCTATTCAGTGTTATTTATTAAGTCATATGAGGAGGCGAGGATTTAGATTGTCTTACTAAGATGATTAATTCAATAGTAATAATAGAAAATAAATTAACTCAAGGGTTGTTGATATTTTATAAATAATTTTGTCTTTTATGAAGTTAGTAATTATATTAACTCTAATTTCAAGAGTTTCTTGTGGTTAGCTATATCTATTTATTGTTTTTATCAAAATCAAAATAATCATTCAGATTCTTGTATAATTCTTTTTCATCTATTGGCAAACCATTTTCTTTATCATGATATAGGTGTTCTAGATATAGTTTTGCTTGGTTTTTTCTTAATGTGACACCATTTCGCCCACTACTATCTACTGGGCGGAAATGCAGATTGGCACCTAGGTTGTAA
Organism: Klebsiella sp. CN_Kp066; assembly: GCF_040065135.1. Classification (NCBI taxonomy): domain Bacteria; kingdom Pseudomonadati; phylum Pseudomonadota; class Gammaproteobacteria; order Enterobacterales; family Enterobacteriaceae; genus Klebsiella; species Klebsiella sp. CN_Kp066. The sequence continues at coordinate 149,098 of NZ_JBEAIU010000024.1, forward strand.
ATATCTAGACACTCACCTGCTGTTGTTTTAGCACCAGCTAAGAAACTATATCCAACACAAAATGGATCCGGTTTTATAATTGATTCACCATACATTAATTCACAATCATTAAGTATGTCATGCATCTTTGCATAATCTTTCCATTTCTTGTTCTGAATATAATCTTTCCAGCTTTCGAAGTTATTTTTTATGTTTTCTTTTTTGAAGTATAATAAAAGACACGCGGACCGCTGATCAGTTAAATAACGAGAGGTCAATTGTAGAAGTCCTTCGAATATTTTCTGGTTATTGTATCCAATTTTGGCTTCAATCAGCCATTTGAATCTATCTTTTTCTACAAAAATATCAACATGTCCTCTATTAGATGGTTCACTTTTGGTTTGAAAACCAGCTTTCTCAATAAGGAGTGAAATAGTCGTACTGATTTGCTCCTCCGACTGGTCATAATACTTATCCGCATTACTCTCTATAGATTTGACTGCATTTCTTAAAGTTATAAAAACACTGCGACTGAACTCATCAAATTTTTGAGGGTCAATTAAATCTAGGAAATCATCCAGAACTCCTGAGCTTAGCATTGAGTCAAATACTTCATCCTTTATTATCATTAATCTATTTCCCAATCTCCATCGTCACCTATAATACTTATACTTGTTGTAAAATAGAATGAAAGTCTTTCTTTGAGAACAGGGCATACAAAATGCCCATCTTTTTTTAAACATTCATTGCGATGGTATAAATAATGTTTAAATTCGACTTTAGTTAGCTCTAATTCTTCATTATCCTCTAGAATATACGAATATCGCGGTTCTAATATTTTTAAAGTCTCCCCGCAAAAATATACGGCAATATTTAAACATTTGTTATTATCAGTTTTTGTTATACTTTTGATTTTAGATAGAGGGAAATATTTTATGGAAGGGTTGTTTTCTATAAAATAGATTAGGCGAAGCATCTCCTCCTTGAGTTCTAACTGCAGAACAGGATCATCACTTATTTTCAACTTCGCCTGCTCTAAGTGCCCCATCACTCAGTACCTTTCTCCACTATAGAAGCTAACGAAATGGAATGTGACAGCCCCTTCGGATTATCGATTATAAACCGCTTGCATACAGTATAATTAAAGTTAGCCATTGACTCCAGGCTAATCTGTGTTTTGATTTTAAGTTTGACCTTTGGATCAATTTCTTCCCAACGGACAGTAACTGCAACACACTCAACATCTTCTTTTTCAGAGCCTGCTAAATGATATTCTTGTTCACGTAAACATACATCAACTTCTTTACGACATGTACGAGGAATAGAAATACCATTATCTTTGCTATAAAAAACACAATCAACAACTCGGCCTATTGAACTATTATTATAGATAGTGCTTATAGATTTATTTAGATTTATTGAGTTTGAATCTTTAAGGCTAATGCCATTCTTAGATAATATTTCAACGAAAGTATCTTGTAAGCGAGCCATTTCATTATCTATATCGCGCTTACCAATTTCTGTCGATATTTTAAATTCAATTCTGTTATGCTCTTTAGGAATGAATACAGTATCAATAAATTGTTTTTTTATATCTTCTCTGTAAGAAACTTTTCTTAAGACACCCTGAACCTTTTCAAGCTTTTCAACGCGCTCACTGACTCTACGAGGGGTAGAAAAGAAGAAAATTATACCACTCTTCTTATATTCGATGTGTGTCAAAACAGGGAGTGAGGATACAGTTAAATCTTCTGGACTCACAAAAAGTGGGAAGCACTCGGAGTAAGGTTTACCATCGTATTTAATTTTATTAGCGTTAGCCACTAAGACTGAATGTTCATTTGCTGTAAGTGGAAAAATTTCACAGTAATGTTTACCTAAGAACATTAATGCTTTAGTAATACTGACTAAGTTACTATATGTAGCACGTTCTGAGGCCTTGCGTTTTCCTGAAAATTGTTCAAGGATATTTGAACGAGTCTCTTTCCAGCCTATGCCTGTATCAAAATCAAACCGTTTAAGATAGTAACGCGAATAGTTTGTATCTGAAATGGTTCCAATAACTTCCAGTAATTGCTCAATTGGTAAAGATGAACTGGATACACACGACTCAACCTGAGACATAATCGACTCCACTTTTTCTTTTAATTAAATTATTGAAAGATATGGAAGTCAATAAAAAGATTGTAAATTCTATATTATATTTGTGGATTATAATGATGTATATTTATACAGTGGTTGGCTTTTTTTGTTGTTAAATATAATAAATTAAGTAATTTTTTGTCGACATAAAAGATGCAATTCTCCGTCTATAAATATTTCCTTGCCTTTCATGCTAAAGGAGTTGAAAGTGTGATATGAATCACAAAAATAATCTTGAAAGAGATGTTGCACATAGCTAATGTCGTTGAATGGGGTATTATTAAGTTTTATCTTCCTCTCTTCTATCCATGATATCAAATAGATTGTAGTTAATTCTTGAGTGTATCTTAGGAAGTCATATTTAGTTCGTTCGTGCGAGTCAATCTATGGCTAATCGGTCTTTTTTATTGTACAAAAAAGTGGCCGATCGAAACCGGCCACTCCGTTCCACTTACCACCAGGCATAAAACATCAGCCTGTCTCGCTCAAAATCAAACGTCTCCAGCGTCTCTTTCACCCAGATGGTGACGGCGCGGACATCTTTCCAGTAGTGCTCTCCATAATCGGTATAACCATAGAAAAAGCCATCAATCGTCGGATAAAGCGCGCCGCAGTTATCCGGCGTCAGGCTCTGCAGGTCACTCAGAAGCGCCTGCAAATGTGCTTTGGTGACTTCTAACAGCACCTGGTTGCGCACCAGCCCAACGTGTTTATCCACCCATTTGAGTAACGGGTTCACCTTGCGGAAATAACCCACTCTGGCGTACTGGCTTTCATCGGGCGCGTTTTTTGCCCGTTCGAAAAAGAAGATGTCGAGTCCCATACATTGTTCCTCATTCCCCTTCATACTTCAGGCCGCAGGTGCGTTGGCTTTCCTCGCTCACCCCGGTCACGTAGTTTGTCTACGCTCCCGGGGATTCGCTGCGTCCCCGTCTTCCTGCAACCCGCATGATTTTGGGGAATATTGATGGGGAGCAACTTCCCGGCGGGGAAGACACCCTGTGCGGGTGGGCTGTCAGGCGCTAAGCTGACAGGGTTGTGGTACAGCGTTGAGTAACCATTCACTGGCGTGGCGCGCCATACCGCTGGCGCGGATCACTGCCCGCTTGTCCTGGCGCAGAATATCCAGCCAGTAGCCGATATAGCTGGCGTGCTGGAGCCTGCCCTGAATACCGCAATGGGCGCACAGGAAGGCGCTACCCATCTCCGCCACTAATTCTTCAGCGGCGTAGAGCGCTTCGGTGCGTTCCGCTCCGGCAATACCGGGGCGGTTGAGGCGTGAAGTGTGTCCGGTAGCGTGCGTCAGTTCATGCAGCAGCGTGGCGTAGTACGCCTCGCTGCTTTCAAACTGTTGCGGGTGCGGCATCATCACCAGGTCGGTCGCGGGTTTGTAATACGCTTTCGACTGACGGCGATGGCGCAGCGTCACGCCGCTATTCTTCGCAATGGTTTCGGCCATCTCCACAGGCTTTGTGGGCCGGATAAACGGCTCGGACAGCGACTGCGGCAGGCCGTCACACTGCGACAAGTTAAACAGCCGAAATTCACGAATAATCCCGAAATGCCGCACCTTTGGCTCACCGTCTTTATCCAGCAACGGCTGGCCGAGTGCATCGGTCTCTTCCTGTGTGCGTGGCAGATACAACACCGCCAGAGAAGATTTCTCCCCCCGGCGCACTTGCCCGCCGAGCGCGCTGACCTGATGGAACGTCAGCCAGCGGTCACTGGCGAAGCTCTGCTTGTCGGCGCTGTTCCACAGCAGCGGCACGTTGATGCCGTGATACGGTCGACCGGATAACGCATTGATCGGAAACGGCGGCTCGCCATCGCGCCACGGGCGGATCCACGGCACATTGCCATTCTCCAGCTCAGCAATAATCTGGTCGGTGACTTTCTGGTAGATATCGTTGCTTCTGTCCATTGTGCGATCCTCATGGAAGAAGCCGGAGCTGCCTCCATCCGGAAGCGACTCCGGCGGGGAGAGGTTATGCCTGTTCAGCCATCGAGACCTGCACATAGTGGCCGTGATAGTTGAGCGACAGCGGTAATGCGACAGGGATTTTCATATCGCCCTGCGGCGGCTGGCAGTAGATCGTAAAGGTGACTTTCTTGCGGGACGTCCCGGCGGTGCGCAGGGTCAGCAGTACGGCGAGCAACAGATTGCCCAGCCGTTCTTCCACCTGCTGCGGGTCGGCGGGAAATTCCACAGCGGATTGCCAGACATCAGGGGCGATAACCACCGGCATTAACGACGGTTTTTTATCGAAAAGCGACATGGTGTTTCTCCTGTAAATGAGCAGGGAACACCCTTCGCAGGGCATTTCCCTGCGGGATGGAATGGTACGGGTATCCTGCGCATCTGCGCCGTTCGCGCCTTCCGGATACATGGCGAACTTACTGCATGGCTGGCGGTAGTGTTTTCTGCGCGGGTGATAAAAGGGAGGGGAAAATCATTACCGGGGCTGAAGAGTTTTGTCGTTCCTGAAATGTGAACGCAGGCAGATTGATGCGCACGCATCGCTCAAAAAATGATCTTTTTCAGGCGGATACTGAAACCAGAAAAGCATATGACCTTGAACAGTAAACACAATGACTGGAGGGATATGCTAATGAACCAACAAGATATAAACGCATTGAAGAATTTTGATTTTCTGGCACGCAGTTTTGCCCGTATGCACGCCCTGGGCCAGCCAGTGGATATTGATGCCGTGACCGGCAATATGAGTAATGAACAGCAAGCATGGTTCCGGGAGCGATACGACCACTACCGAAAGCAGGCTGAGCGGGCGAAAGTGATAGAACAGCGGTGATGTAACGAACAACGGGCTTAACGGCCCGTTGCGTATTTTCAGGCTTTGAAAATCTGTTTACGGTGCCAGCCGACATACTGTTCAGCAGGCCACTGCGTTTTGTCATAAGGAAGGAATAACTGCTGGCCGTCCCGGTGCCAGAACAGATGGTCTACCACCGGACTGCGGCTGACGCCGCCGGAGATGCGGATGGTCATACTCTCATCCAGCCCGAACGCCCCCATATCGAACGCGTCATGGTGCAACGTACAGAGCGCCAGTCCATTGTTCACCACGCACGGGCCACCGTACGCTTTCCAGTGAATATGCGCCGCTTCAATACCAACCAGTGCACCATCCAGCCGGAGATCGTAACCACAGAACGCGCACCGTGAGTGGTAAGCGCGAAGAACGATATCCCTGAAACGCGGATCGCGGTTCCTGGAGCGATCGATAAAATCGAATCCCAGTTGGTTGGCCAGGATCCGCTGAATACTTTCCGGGAAGCGATCGGTGAGGATCTTCTGGGCCAACTGGTCGATCAGCTCAGGGTGTGCCAGCAATTGTTGATAAGCCGCCTCATCGAAGCCGCCCGCCACTTGGTTATCAATCAGTTCTTTTTTTGTCGGCTGGGTATTGCCCCTGCGAGGTTTACAGCCTTCCGCATGGGTGATTTCCCAGAAGCCGTCGGTTCTGAGCCGCCAGAAAGGCATATTGGGATAGTCGGTGCGTCGCTTGGGACCAAACTCTTTCAGCAGACGAGTAAGCGGTTCGTGGATCTCGAGGCCGTAGTTAAACAGGCGCGAGTGGCCTGCTTTGTACTGCGACAGTACGTACAACAGCAGCAGCGGTTTATGCGGCGCGCATACGTCACCCTGACGCCAGACAGAGACGTTAGCGATGGCGGATTGCAGCGTTTCAGGAGAGATCATAAGAATGAACCGGGTAACAGGCTGATGTTATTGCGATCATGCTCGCAAAATGCCGTTGACTCAAGGCCAGTTTGTCACAACATCGGGATGAGAACGTCAGGGAATACGTGCTTTACTGACGATCATTTTCCCGACCTGTCCTCCCGCGCTTTTGATATCGCCGACCGCGCTGCCCATCACTCCGGCGACCGTACCGCCGATCCTGACGCCTGCCCACGTTAGCGCGCCCAGCCAGAATGCGGGTAACACCAGGAACATCACCCCCATAATGATATTCACAATCAGATCGTCGGAGGTGTTTTGCAGGCCCCAGAGGTTGAAATACGAGTGAGTATCGCTGTCATACATCATTTGCATCAGCCAGTTATCCAGCCAGCGGGCGAGTTCCCACCAGAAGGTAAGGAATAACAGGGCGAACTGAACAAAGCTCAGCGTGATGACCGTTTTAAGATCCCATGCCGAGAACAACAGGATCACCGGAATACAAATCACCAGCGCCATTTCGAGGAACGCCTGCACCATCGGTAGCGCCTGGCGCACATTATCAAATGCCGGAAACAGGGCGTAGCTGGAAAGCCCGGCACCGACAATCCCGCCGATCCGACTCAAGAACTGCGTCTGGCTCAGATTATCCCCCGCACTCCCGCCAAACCCGTTGTACACCAGCCCGCCCTGTGACACCTGCATATTGCGCTGGCTCACCAGCGAGCGCAGTACCGCCTCTTCATACTCGTCTTTCGACTGCCCCAGTTTTTGTAGTTGCTGCCAGAGCGTGGTATCGACCTGCTTCAGTAGGCGGTTTTTCAGCCCCGCATCACCATCGGACCACCACTCTTTACACGCGGGATAGCCTCCGCCACCTGTATTGCTCAGGCCATCATCGCGGCTGGCGTCATAAGGCCAGGCGGCACGGGGTGAGCGGGAATGATCATGGTCGTAATAGCCAGGCGTGGAGAGGTAAAAAGACGATCCCATCCAGTCCACTTCCCGGCTTTGCTCCTCACTGATATCGCTACCCAGCCGTTTCAGGCGCGTGCGCGATGGCCCATAGCAGTCGTTAACGAAATCCTGTAATTCCTGTGCCAGCGCTGGATCGGCGATCCGGGTGTGCTGCACCTCAAAGCGCAGCTGGCGCAGGTCCGGCTTGCAGGGCAGCACTGCGACGGCGGCGCTGGTGACGCCTTTGCCCAGCGCGTGGGTGAAGTACCACCATACCGGCACGGAAGCGCTCTGACCGCTGAGTTCATTAATCAAAGGTGCATAGCCGGAATCGCCGGGCTGTACCACCGACCAGCCGCACTGCTTCGTGCGCTGGCTGTCGTAGGTGAGGGTATTGATATCAACATTGAGAAACGGTACGCCAGCGAAGAGGATCACCAGCAGGGCGCTGTAGAGCGAGTGCTCCACCCAGACGACCAGCAGGCGGGCGACGTTGCCTTCATCGGCCCCCTGGCCGCGCGCTTTCAGCCACAGGGCAACCAGTTTTGCCAGCAGGGGCAGGGCGAACAACCCGGTAGCGGTCAGCGTCTGCCACACGCCGTTGTTCACCAGCCAGCCGAGCAGGGTGAGCACGTACTCGAAATAGCTGTTGGCGGTCATCGCGGACTGTCCGGCTGCGGGTTATTGAGGTTGTGCAGACGGCGGTCGCTGTCGTCCGGCACTTCCACTGCCTGCCCCTGAAGCTGGTCACGCTGCTGTTTGCGTTGCAGGATCTGGCTCGCGGTATTGCGCGTCAGCGCCTGGCGGAAATCGAGTTCCAGCTTAAGCTGGCTCAGCTCTTCATCCAGCTGGGCGGTGGTTTTGCCTAAGCTGTCCTGCGCTTCTTTGACGTTGGCGATATTCGGTTCGCGCATGCCCGCGAGCAGCGTGCGCCGGGCCAGCAGCGCCTGTTCGGTGACGCGGGCCAGCGCCAGTTCTCCCGCCAGCCGTTCGGTGAGGACGGTGGCGTCCGGATCGTCGCGCAGTGCCTCGACCACGCCGCGGGTCAGTTGCATGGATCCGCCGGAGGCTTTCGCCAGATTGTCGAAACCGGGTTTCTGACTGCCACTAACCAGATCTGTCAGGAGGGGCAGGATCTTCGCCTTTTCTTCGTCGATCAGCGGATGCAGGCCGATCCCCGCCTGCGCGCCGGAACGTGCCTCCGGATCGTCGGTGACCTGCGCTACGCTGATAGTCTGCTCGCCAACCACGCGGGTCATCCATCCGGCGGCCTCTTCAGGGGATGTCCAGGTGCTACAAAGTTCTCCGTCGCATTCGTAGGAGGCAAGAGACATGGTGCTGGTGGCAGGCTGCTGGTTGAGGATATTCCAGCCTGCGGCGGTGGCATCATGGACTACCTTAATCGGCGGCTGGCCTTTGCCGCCTCGCTTTTCGCCACCTATCCAGCGTTTACCCTTTTCGGCAGCCTCTTTTGCCGCTTTCTGGTCGGTGCGGATGGCGTCGCTGTCGCTGGCGGCGAGGGACTGGTAATTCTCCGCTTTGGCTCCGGAAAACCAGGCGGAATCGGCCGCTAAATCGGTCATCTTCTCCGCCATTTTCTGGCAGTTCAGCAGCGACTTATCAAAATCCAGCCGCCCCTGCAGCACGCCGTTGGTCAGCAGATCATAAAGCTGCGGATTGGCGCGCTGGATAATCATCGCGGGCAGGCTGGCAACCGCCCCGGTAGCACTCTGGATGACGTTGCCCATTAGCTGCTGGAAGCCGTCGGTGATGCCGTTGAGTTGGTTACGCACCGTGGTGTTGATGTCGAAATTGCCGCACATCATATCGGCGTTCCAGCCAATGCCCACGTTAAGCGGTGAAGGGCTACGGCGTACCGGAGGCGGCATGACCGCCTCGCCGCCGCCAATCTGATAGTAAAGCAGGTCGTCGACCGCGCCTCGCGTGCGGAAGCTGTAGTTGTCTGCCGCCACGCAAACCCAGGAGAAAAACAGTAAGACTAGGCAAAGGACTCTCATCACCGCCTCCGTTAACCCGTACTGCCGAGGAAGGTTTGCCCCCGGCGCGGACAGCATTTATAGGGCCGCCACAGTGTCCAGGCGTACGCGCCATCCTCCGCCAGCTTGTCGGCGTAGGTGTCGGTGGCGCGGCCATCCGGGAACACCGAACAGGCGGCGGATTTTTTCGGCGTGAGCATTTGCCAGCGATGGTTATCGCTGTCACCTTCGATAACCGGGGTGGGCGGCCAGTACCCGGCGCGCGATGAGGCTGTCAGCGGCGTGTAGATATGCGACTGCCCGGTACGCGTCACCAGATCGGCCACGCGCTGGGCGATAACGGCTGCGGCTTTATAGTCGTGCGTCTGGCTGATGGCTCCGGCGCGCGGGTAGAGATTGCCCCACATATCGCCGTTCTGACCGATTTCCCGCATGCCCGGCGTCAGCGCCTCTGGCCAGGTCATTTCCGGCACACCGCTGCGCCACGCCAGCGTATCGAGTTGACTCAGAAAGTACGGTTGAAAAGGCTGCGATGAAGGTGAGCAGATATAGCCAAACTGGGTGAAAAATTTTGCCAGTTCATCACCCGCCGGGAAGCCGATGGCATCGGCATTCTTAAAGCGAATTTTGCTGTGCTGGTTTGCGGCGCGGGGATGAGTGTCGCCACCGCTTTCAGCAATGCCGGGTAACGCCGGGCTGAGCAGAGACATCTCCGTCCACGGATTCTGCCCGGTGTTGTTGTAAGCCGACACCACCAGATCCGGACGAAAATGGCTGACCTTCACCGACGTGCGCACCGTACAGCCGAACGGCGTGCAGTACAGCCAGTAGCATAGGCCGACAACCCTGTAGTTCACGCAGTCCGGCGACAGGGTGGAAGCGGCAATTTCCGGCGTGGTAATGGCTCTGAGCGGGAAAGCGGCGCACAGCATCAGGGGCAGCAGAAGAGGAAAGCGGTCTGGCATAACGCCTCCGGCAACAGAGTTTTCTTCTGCCGGGTGTAGCGCAATGCTCATACGATCACTGCTGAAAACTGGAACCAGCCCGTGAAAATTGTTGAGTCTGTCATCAACCTTTGCCGGGCTTTCTGGTGTTATTCTGTGGTTCAGGCCGGGCTACGAAAGTGGTTCCGGCCTGTTTTTTTCTTCATTTTTTATTGTGTTTAAGGAGCAAGGCTTATGCCAGTAAAACGAAAACATCTGACCCGCCATGAAGTGGGGCAGATACTGCTTGCAGCGGACAGAGGGATCCATTTTGAGCGGGATTACTGCCTGATTCAGATGTGTTTTTTACACGGTCTGCGGGTCAGTGAACTGTGTGGGATGCGACTGTCGGATATCGATTTGGTCGGGCGTTCGGTCTATGTCCGACGGCTCAAAAACAGTCTTTCAACGCAGCATCCACTGTTTGATGCCGAATTGCCCGCATTGATGCGCTGGCTAAAGGTGCGCCGCCGCTGGCGGGAGGCAGACAGCGACTGGCTTTTTCTGTCGCAGAAAGGAGGCCCGCTATCGCGCCACCAGGTCAGGTTATTGCTCAGACGTTACGGCGAACTGGGCGGCGTCAGCATTTCAGCATATCCCCATATGCTGAGGCACGGATGCGGCTACGCATTGGCGGATCTGGGGCGTGATACGCGTCTGATACAGGATTATCTGGGGCACCGGAACATCCGGCATACGGTGATTTATACGGCGACAAATACGCAGAGGTTTATGAATGTTTGGGGGAATATGAGAGAAAACCACACAATTAGTGCCAGAATGTAAAGTAGTATCAGAAAAATTTAGCAAAGTGTCAAAATTTTTCTGAGACCCCTTTTGATAACGGATTATCTCTCTGTTTTTAAATAAAAATAAAACGTAGCAGATATATGATGTTCCTCTGGCCCTTGCTGGCAACGTGCTTTAGAGGTTCACGTTGCCAGTTTTCATTCGCTCACCGCTTTACTGTTTTATGCCATTCCGACCGTTCTTTTCAGCCAGCGCTGACATTTTATTTTTCACTGTCATCTTCCACCAGATTTTCTTCTGAACTCACCACTCTGGCACTAACGGGAAAGTCTCCCGTAGGTTTTTTCACCGCCAGAGTGAAGCAGGGCTGAGCCCTGAACGATTGTTCACAAGGAGAACTGTATGAAACAAATGATGTTAAGCGCGTGTTTTTTGCTGGTGGCGGGTAACGCTTTAGCCGCTGACGGAACCATTCATTTTACCGGAAGCATTACCGATCAAACCTGTACCGTCGATACCGGCTCACAAAATCTACCGGTTGATTTAGGCAACGTCGCGCAGACCGCTCTTAACGGTGCTGCAGGGATGAAGGCGGCACCTACGCGTTTCACGCTCAGCCTGAGTGATTGCCCTGACACCGTAACAGGGGCAAATGTGAAATTTGACGGTACCTCTGATGGCGTAAACCAGAATCTGCTGGCGCTGGATAGCGGCACCGGGATCGCTACCGGTGTGGGTATCGAAATTGCCGACAGAAATGGCACCGCGATCCCGCTGCATACGGCATCGACGGATTACCCGCTGGCAGAAGGCACCAATTCGCTGGACTTTATCGCTCGCTATGTCTCTACCGGCACCGCGGTCACAACCGGCACGGCGAACGGTACCTCGCAGTTCACCATTAACTACAAATAACGCTGTGCCGTCGCGGGGTACATTCCTCCTCCCATCCTACCCGGTGTACCGCCGCATAACAGGGAACGTTTCGCAGGGATGCGTATTTTTCGCCCGGAGATAACAAGATGAACAGGTATGCAGACGTTGCGCTGGCGCTATTGCTGGCCTCCTTCACCGTGCAGGCACAGGCCGGAATAGTGATTGGCGGCACACGCGTCATTTATGACGGAGATAAAAAAGAGACCTCCGCATCCATTCGTAATCCCGAGAAATCCAGTGTTTATCTGGTACAAAGCTGGGTGGACAGCGGTGAGCAAAATGTGAAAGCGCCGTTTATCGTTACCCCGCCGCTGTTTCGTATTAACCCGGGTGAAGAGAATATCCTGCGCATTGTGCGTACCGGGGGAAACCTGCCGCAGGACCGGGAGTCGGTCTTCTGGCTGAATGTAAAATCCATCCCCGCGACTGATGACAGTAAACCCCGCACCAATGTGCTGCAGGTGGTGGTGAAGTCGCGCCTGAAGCTGTTCTACCGTCCCGCCGGGCTGGAAGGTCGGCCCGAGACCGCTTATCACCAGCTCTCCGTCGCCCGCAGCGGCAACCGCCTTACCATCAGTAACCCTACCTCTTATTACGTCACGCTATTTACCCTCAAGGTGGACGGGCAGGAGATTAAAGACGCGGACATGGTGCCGCCGAAAGGCAGCGTGAGTTTCACGCTCCCTTCGGCATCTGTCTCCAGCGTGAGCTGGCAGGCCATCAGTGACTACGGCGGCGTCAGCCAGACTGAAAGCCGCAGGCTGTGAGGGAGGAAGAGATGAAAAATCCAACTTCCCGGCTGATGGTATTTCTGCTGGCGTTGCTGCTGGTGATGGTTCTGCTGCTGGGGTATTTCCGTCACGCGGAGGCCCGTGAGATCTTCAACCCTCATGCATTGGAGATCGACAATCCCGGCCAGCCGGTGGCGGATTTATCCACCTTTGCTGAAGCCGACGGCCAGCTACCTGGCACTTACCGGGTCACGGTTTATGTGAATGGTGAACGGCAGGGACAGGCGCAGGATATTGCGTTTATCTCCGGGCCGGACAAAAAGCTCAACGCGCAGGTCACGCCCACGATGCTGAAAGCCTGGGGCGTCAAAACGGACGTCTTTCCCGCGCTGGCGGCACTGCCTCCTGAAAAGCCGCTGGAAAATATTGGTCACTACATCCCGATGGCCACCACCGATCTGCGTTTCAGCCAGCTGCAGCTGAATGTGAGTATCCCGCAGGCGGCAATGGATGCCAGCGCCAGAGGCGCGGTGGATCCGTCTGAATGGGACGAAGGGGTGCCTGCCGCGCTGCTGAACTATAACCTCAGCGGCAGCAATACCTGGCGCAACGGAGAAAACGGTTCTGATGACAACTACTACGCTAACCTACAAGGCGGCCTGAACCTCGGTGCGTGGCGGCTGCGCAATTATTCCACCTGGAATTACGATGACGAAAACGGCAGCCACTGGGATTCGGTGAACACCTATCTCCAGCGGGATATCCAGCGCCTGAAAGGGCAGCTCACGCTCGGCGACACCTACACCCCGTCGGACATCTTTGACAGCGTGCAGTTTCGCGGTGCGCAGCTTGCCTCCGACGATAACATGCTGCCGGACAGCCTGCGCGGGTTCGCTCCGGTGATCCGCGGTATCGCACAATCGAACGCCCAGGTGACTATTAAGCAAAACGGTTACATCATCTACCAGAGCTATGTTGCGCCGGGGGCGTTTACCATCACCGACCTGTACCCGACCTCGGGCAGCGGTGACCTGGAAGTGACCATCAAAGAAGCCGATGGCAGCGAACGTACCTTCATTCAGCCTTTTTCTGCGGTACCGATTATGCAGCGTGAAGGGCATCTGAAATATGCCCTCACCGCCGGGAAGTACCGGAGCGGCAATGAGGACAGCGACGAACCGCAGTTCAGCCAGGTGACCGCGATTTACGGCCTGCCGCATGCCATCACCGTTTATGGCGGTACGCTGTACTCGGAGGATTACCAGTCTGGCGCGGCGGGGCTGGGTTTTGGCCTTGGCGAGTTGGGTTCGCTTTCGGCTGATATTACCGCCGCGCATACCACCCTCAACAACGATGAAACCCACGACGGCCAGTCGTACCGGGTTCAGTACTCGAAGGATTTTCAGACCACCGATACCAGCTTCACGCTCGCGGCCTACCGCTATTCCACGGAGGGTTTCTACACCTTCCAGGAGGCGAACGATCTGCGCTCGGACAGCGATGATGGCTGGCGGATGACATACAACAAACGCCAGCGGCTTCAGCTGGATCTCAGCCAGAGCGTAGGCAGCTACGGATCGATTTTTGTCTCCGGCTACCAGCAGGATTACTGGAAAGAGGACGGTTATGAACGCACCCTGAGCACCGGCTGGAACGGGAATATTAACGGGATCAGCTACAGCATCACCTACAGCTACAGCGATTACCCGGAAAGCACCCAGCCTGCCGATCAGCAACTGGCCTTTAATATCCAGGTGCCGCTCAGTAAATTCCTCTCCGGTGAGGCGGCAAATAACGCCTGGGCCAGCTACAGCGTCAACACCGCTAAACATGGTGATACCCGCCAGCAGGCCGGGCTCAATGGCACCCTGCTTGCTGACAACAACTTAAGCTACAGCCTCCAGCAGAGCTACACCAATCATGGCGTCGGTGGTTCCGGCAATATCAATGCGGATTACAAAGGCGGCCAGGGGGAAATCACCGGCGGCTACAACTATGACGATGACTCGCAGCAGGTTAACTACGGCCTGAAAGGCGGCGTGGTGGTTCACCCGCATGGGATGACGCTTTCCCAGCCGCTCGGCGAGTCGCTGGCGGTGGTCAGCGCTCCGGGCGCGGATGACGCGAAGGTGCAGAACAACACCGGCGTTTACACCGACGGACGTGGCTATGCGGTGGTGCCGTACGTCAACCCGTACAAGAAAAACCGTATTGCGCTGGATACCAGTACGCTGGACGATGAGGTGGATATCGACACCGCCGTGCAGACCGTGACGCCAACGCAGGGTGCAGTGGTGATGGCGGAGTTCAACACACGCGTCGGACGACGGGTGCTGATGACGCTGCTGTATCGCGGGCTGCCGGTGCCGTTCGGCGCGCAGGCGAAGCTGAAAGAGGGCGGCAGTGGCATAGTTGGCGACGACGGCCAGGTGTACCTCACGGGCGTGCCGGATGAAGGTGAGATCGCGGTTAGCTGGAACGGGGCGCAGCAGTGCGTGGTGCATTACCGGCTGCCGGAACAGGAAAACCAGCCACCGGTATTGGCGGCGAGTCAGGAATGCCTTGAGGTCGGAAAATGAACATGTGGCGATGGATGATTATTCTGGTCGGGCTGACAGTTAGCCAGGCTTCATGGGCGCTGTGTTCCGCATCGGGGAGCTTCTCAATAAGCCCCGGTAGCATAGTGGTTCAGCGGGACGCGGTAGTTGGGCAGCCTATCAGTGACTGGCTGATGTCTAACCAGGGCGTGGCCTACCAGAACTGTAATTACGACAGCACAACGCAATATCTTATTGTGGCGGGTATTAAAAATACGGGTTCAAAGGCCAGCGTCACCTGGAATGGTGAGGCGGTGTTTAACACCAATGTAGCGGGGGTAGGATTCGTTTTTGAAGGCCGCACGTCATTCGACAGCAACCCTTTACCCGATAACTGGACCGGTATTGCCAGCGGCCAGTCACAGGTCTTCACCACCCAGACCAGCCACAGTTCGGGGTACCATCCTTCGATTAACGATCAGGCGCGGATCCGGCTGATCAAAACCGGCAATATCACGCCGGGAACGCTGAGCGGTAACCTGGGGCGTTTTATAGCCGGGACTCGTGAGAATGCGCAGTGGTCAAATGAAATCCCTATCGCTTTTTCCGGGGGGCAAATCACGACCGTCGCCTGTACGGTGAATACCCCTGATGTAGACGTGAATCTGGACCAACACAAAAAATCGGAATTTACCGGAACTGGTTCGGCTACCGAATGGAAAGCCTTCAATATCGAACTCAATTGTGACAAAAGTTCCCGCATCAACGTCCGGATCGATGCCACTCAGGATCCGTCGAATATCGCTGGTGTGATGAAGCTGGATAGCGCGGCTGGCGATCTGGCGGCGACGGGGATCGGCGTCCAGCTGTACTTTGCGCCGGATAACAGCGCGGTGCAGTTCGGGCAAACGAAACTCTATTACACCTCGCCCAATGGGGGTTCTGAAACGGTGCAGCTTAAGGCACGTTACTACCAGACGACCTCCGCGATTACGGCTGGTGAGGCTAACGCCACGGCGACCTTCACGCTGACTTACCAGTAACCGCCCGGGATGAACATATGAAAAAAATCATCTGCTTATTATTACTGATAATGGCTATTGCGCCGTTGGTTGAGGCCAGTTGTTCCTTTTACAGCGGTGTGTCCGGAGAAGTGCCGGGCTATCTGAACTTCGGCAATGTGGTTGTTCAGCGCGATACGCCGATCGGCAGCGTCATCGCGACGACGGTGACCGGCGCTTATAACAACGGTAATGCCATCGCGGGCTGCAAGCGGGAGGCCTGGACCGCTCGCTGGGAGCTGACGCAATGGGGAACGCTGAGTGGCTATGGCAACGGCGTCTACAATACCAATCTCGTCGGAGTGGGTTTACGCCTGACCACTGCTCAATCAGGCAAAGTACTGCCGTATGAAGCCAGCTATCCCTACAATGCCGGGGGCTCATGGGCCTCCATTCCAGGAGATGGGATCAAGGGGGAACTGATAAAAACCGGGGATATTACCAGTGGCACCTTAACCAACGGGGTACTGGCGCGCGCTTCGGTCGTCAACCAGTTTTACTTTGCTAACATCACGCTAAACGGAACCAACACCGTCACCTCTGCCGCCTGCTCGGTAACATCGGTGGATGAGCCGGTCCAGCTTGGCGATCACAACAAGCGGGAGTTCAGCGGCGTCGGCTACACCACGGACTGGAAGGGATTTAATATCGTGCTGGACTGCAATAAAAGCGCGCATATTTATGTACAGATTGATGCCACCCGGGATGCGTCGAATGCGCCAGGCGTGATGGCCATCGATTCCGAAAGCGGCAGTACCGCGGCGACGGGCGTTGGGGTTCAGCTTTACTTCGCGCCGGACAACAGTGCGGCGCAGTTCGGGCAGGTAAAGGATTATTATACTTCGCCTAATGGCGGGATGGAGACCGTTCAGCTCAAGGCGCGTTATTACCAGACGGCCTCAGCGGTGACGGCAGGGCCCGCCAATGCCACGGCGACGTTTACGTTGACGTATAAATAGCTACCTGAACAATTTTAAAGGTTTTAGACTAACCCTCTGTTTATCAGGGAAGATGATAATGACCCAATATTGGTGGAAAGATCTTTTTGATCGCAATAATAACTGGCAGGGTCTGGAGCTGATACTCAAGAGCAGCCAGAGGACCGACGTGGCAATGGAAATGCTAAGTGGTCGGTATGGGCGAATGGTGCTACAGGTCTCCGGGAAGACATTATTCTGGGCATCAATGTTGAAAGATCATTCCGGTGTCTGGTTGGTGTTTAATGTAGATCATTCCGCTTGCCAGACATTATTACCGGCTGTCACATCTGAAGATATTGAGGGGATTAAAAGCAAAGGCGAACGGGCCTGGACAGGTGAATGGTGTCGCTATTTTTCCCGGCATTTAATGAATGCGCCAGTGCCTCTTCTGTCTCCTCGCCGATGGCTGATAAGGCCGATGGAGGCCAAATATCCATTACCAAAATTATCCGGACAGCGTGTTCCTGTAAATAGCTGGCGTTTTGATGCCCCAGAAAGCAGCGGGAATATCGGCTGTAGCTGGACGCTCTACGGCGAATATTTTCCTGATTTGGTCAATCCTGACAAAGTCAGATTAGTGGATTGGTGGTGGGGAGGTAGCCTGCTACTCGGACGTTATCCGATACAACCTGATGCCGGAAGGTTGAAATGGTGGCGTAAAAAAAGCCGTGAGGGTGCGCTGCCTCCGGTACTCGTCTGGTATATAGCAGGGCTGGGATCATTTGTTATTCTTGATGGTCATTATCGTTTACAGGCAGCGATTGCAGAAGAAATTCCACCTTCATTTCTGGTGCTCAGCGAATTGCAGGAACGGGATTTTGCTACCGATCAAGACCATCGTGCCCGTATTGTCCGGGCTTTAGAACAGCAGCTCAAAAATCCTAAGTGCAAAATCGATGGTGTAAATCAGACGCTGATTAATCTTTATGACACACGCTATCTTTATGCCTCAACCCATAGCCGCGCGACGCTTGGCGAAGGAACACGCTGGGCACAGGAGTTAGAAAGCTATCTGCAACGGCATCAGTTGGAAGACTATCGGAACAGGGTACTTAATGGCGTTAACGATGAATGCTGAATTAAGGATAACAAATGGCGGCATTCTTTAGGGAAACAGAGTAAACGGGCTTGCGGATACCAGCATCCCTGCTGGCCGACTATTTTAATGACACTGTTTTTTGACTTTCGAGACTCTGGTGTACCGCCTCACAAATACGGCTGACCGCCAGTCCGTCCACCGCGGTGACCGGGTACGGCGCTTTATGTATGACCGCCCGCACAAAATCATTGATCGGGTCGATACCAAAACCGCTGGCAACACCGTTGCGGTAGTTGATGAAATAGCTGTTGGGCGTGAGCGTCATGCCCGGCGTGGTGATTTCCAGCCCGCGATGCTGCGAGGTGCTGCGGATATACGTTGCCTCGCAGAGAATATCGATGCGCCCGTCGTTGTCCTTCGGGAAGCCCTCCGGCAGCACCCACGAGTTTTCCACCACCCACGAACTGCCATCGGCCATCGTCAGCAGGCTCTGCACGCTGTCGAAGGTGTCGAGGCCGCATTCAACTATCAGCCGCTTCTGCCCGACGGCATACACCGACACCACCTCCTGGCCGGAGAGGTGACGCACAAGGTCAAAGCAGTGTGAGCCGAGAAACCACACCGGGGAGCTTGCGCCCGCCCAGTCCAGCCACTCCGTCGGCACGCTGATGACATCGTCCATGCTGATATGCCCGCGCAGGATACGCCCGGCTTCCGGCTTCTCCAGTTCGGCCTTAATGCGCATTACTGCCGGGTCCCAGCGTTTGTGGAAATCGACGCCGACCAGCAGGTCCCGCTGCTGCGCCATCTCCACGATAAGCTCGCACTCGCGTACCGAGGTGGCGAGCGGTTTCTCCGCCAGTACATGCTTGCCGTGGCGCAGGGCGGTGAGGATGGATTCAGTGTGGTACGGGTCAGGTGTCGCCACCGAGAGCACGTCGATGGCTTCCTCCTGCAGCAGGACATCCAGCCGGGTATAGCCCATCACGCCGTAGGCCATGGCAAGGTCATCGCAGCGCTCTGTAACGGTGTCGCAGATGGCGACCAGTACCGTGTCCGGGTTATGGCGGTACGCATTCATATGGTGTTTGCCGTAAATACCTGCGCCCACCACGGCGGCTCTGATTTTGTTCATCGTTGAGTCCTCAGAATAAGCCCAGGGAAAACAGCCAGCCGATGATGACGGCCAGCGGTCCGGTCAGTTGTCTCGACAGCAGAAAGGCGGGTACACCTTTTGCGATGGTCTCCGGCTTTGCCTCCTGCATCGAAAGGCCAACAGGCACGAAGTCGCAGCCGACCTGCACGTTGATGGCAAACAGGGCGGGCAGGGCGAAGGCCGGAGATATCGCACCCGCACCAATCTGCGTACCAATCATCACGCCAATCACCTGCGAGATGGCCGCGCCCGGCCCGAGCACCGGGGAGAGGAACGGAATGCCGCAGATGAGCGACAGCAGCACCAGCCCCCACAGCGAGTTCGCCAGCGGCGTCAGGGCATGGGCAATCAGGCTGCCGAGTGCGGTCTCCTGCACCAGCGCAATCAGCAGTGAGACAAAGGCCATAAACGGGATGACGTTGCGCAGCGACACATCCACCGCCTCACGGCTGGCGGCGAACAGCAGGGCGATAACGTGGCCGACGGCGGTGCCGGTACGCTCGATCATGCGCACCAGCTTCTCCGCGCCATGGGGAGGTGGCGGAGCGGTGGTAATGACTGGCTCCGGAGATGGAACTGGCTCAGGCTCGCCGTCCGGCGCTTCGGCAGTATCCACCAGAACCAGCTGTTCCATCGTGACGCCGGAAACGTAGTTATCCTCGGTAATAAAGTGCGCCAGCGGTCCTGCCCGCCAGGTGGGGAGCACGTTGATGGTCGGGATGCCCTTCTGCGGATACAGGCCACAGCGCAGGGACCCGGCGCAGTTAATTACCACGCACAGCAGTTCCTCATCCGGGGGAATACTGGCGAAGCCGTTGACGATTTCCGATTCGGTGAGTGCGCCGATTTCTATCGCGACGGGATGGATTTCCCGCCCGGTGAGCGACAGCACCTTTTTGCCGCTGCCAACGGGCAGCCACAGCCCTTTACCGTAGCCGCCGGGACCGGGTGGAATGAGTACCGTGTTCATGGTCGTCCCTCCTCAATCACCAGATTGCCGTGCAGGTCACGCAGGTTCGGCACCGGGCCGGAGAGATGAACCGCGCCGACGTGGCAGGGATTCAGGTCACCGTTGAACACCAGCGTCAGGTGGCTGAGTTCAAACAGCGCCTGTTGTGCCCCCTTGCCGACGGCAGTCACCAGATAATCACGCCCTGCCAGCATCAGGCGGTCGCCGGGGAGTATCATCAGGCTCTCTTCCCGGAACGACGGCTCCAGCGACAGGGAGTAATCAAGGCAGTCCTTCGGCCCGTTGCTGTCGAAGGTGATGAGCATTTTGTCGGTGAGGCCATCAGCGACGAACAGCCCGATGGCAACGATACGTGCGCAGTAAATCATCATGGCGCATTCCCCCGTTTGCTTAAGCGCAGGAACAGGTACTCGGTGATAATCCCGCGGATTAAACCAATCAGCATGGCGGCGGCGATATAGCGCAGCGCCAGCGAGGTGACGGGCTGACCGAGCGCCTTAACCCCGGCCGCGACGCCGAGCCAGACGAACAGTTCCGATGGCACCACGTGGGGAAACAGGCTGGTGAGGGGATGGGCAGTGGTGCCGAGTGCATCTTCATAACCAGGTTTGCTCTTTTCGGGCAGGAGTTTGCCTAAAGTGAGCGCGCCGGGGCTGCTCATAAAGAACCAGCCGAGTACCGGCAGCATGCCGTAGGTGAGGATGCGCGAGCGGCCGAGCAGGGCGGCGACTTTCTCCATTCTGACGGTCCCGACCAGCTTCATCAGGAAGTTGATGGCCAGCAGCAGGCAGATGAGCATCGGGATAAGCCCCGTCATCATGTTGAGGAAGATTTTGCCTGCCGCCTGGAACAGGTGGATAAAGCCTTCAGCCAGGGAGACCAGAAACATGGCGGCCTCCTGTGCTCAGGTTGATTGTGGGTTGTGGTTCGGTGTGCATAAACAACTCTCCTGTCAGGTGTCGTTGGTTAATGCGTCCTGCCACTCACAGCGCGGGTCGTTATGTCCCGGAGTTGTCGGTTGTTGTCATGGGGTGAAGCGGTTTTCGGGGTTCACGTTTGTTACTGGAATTGAGGTAACGGCCGGGCCAGATTTCAGACGGATGCACGTCGAGTGCGATGGCAATCAGCCACTCGCCTTTCGGCCAGGGGCGCGTCAGGGTATTCGACAGCGTTGACGAGGCCAGTCCCGCTTGCCGCGATAGTTTCGCCAGACTGGTACCGCGCTTGTGTAGGGCGGCAACGATGTCGGCGGGGTGCCAGTCTTTTTTAGCCATTTCGTTTACCTCTCTCAGGTCTAAAACCAGTTAAGACAGTACGTTATTCGTCCTTTAGGAAGTCTAAAGATAACTCATCTTAAGGAATGCTAAAGATGCTGTCAATATAACCACTAACAGGACAGGGTTATGGTTCCGAAGCGTCTGAGGATTGCGAGAGAGTTAGCCGATATGTCACAAGAAGAATTGGCTATTGCAGCAGGAATTTCTGAAGAAACGGGTAGTTCGAGAATGTCCCATTACGAAAATGGCAGGCATAAACCTAAATTCGAGCTGGTTTGTCGATTTGCTGAAGTTCTCAATGTGCCTGAAGGTTACTTCTACACACTGGATGACGGCTTTGCTGATGCGATGCTGAAACTTTACGGTGGAAAACGGGTTCAGTGGAAAAAGGGTCGCTTAAGTTAATTGATCTTGTTAACGCTCTCTTTGTGTTATGGTTATCTATCTTTATGAAGTCTAAAGATAAACATTCTTGAGCAATGCTAAAGATTACCGTGAAATCCTTACAGGACGCACGGTATGATCCCCAAGAGACTAAAAGAAGCTCGCTTGCGAGCAAAGCTGACCCAGGAAAAGCTTGGTGTACTCGCTGGTATAGAAGAGGCTACGGCTTACTCGCGGTTATCGCATTATGAGAATGGTACGCATAAGCCGACGTTTGAGCTGGTGTGTGAATTTGCTCGAGTGCTGGATGTCCCTGAGTGTTATTTCTACACTGTAGATGATGAGTTTGCCGAAGAAGTGCTTGCTCTCTTCAAAAAGATAAAAAAAATTAGATGAATTACTATTTAATCATGAAGTAGGCTGAAATTTATGACTAAGCATAAACAATTTGAAGAGTATCTTTTTCATGATACTTATTATTTTTGCCATTGTGTGAAAAATATACTTTGCGATCAAACTTCATATATCGGAGGTTTGAATGATTTTCATGGCGATGGAAGGGTAACATCCTTTTCAATAGCATTTCCAAAATATTCACATTTCCATGCGTTTATAGAATTTATAGTATCTAATATATATTATGAAGAATTGGAATGGAGCAATATCCAAAAGCTACATAAAAGATTCAAAGAGCTTACCCAGTTTGAACTCGCAATGTTATCTAACAGTGAAAATGGTGGTGTGTTTTCTTTCTTTAATAAGTATCAGGAATATATGGGTTTTTTGTCTAGTGAAGGTATTGCTTTAAGCCAAAGCGATGAGTATTCATTGCAAGCATTCTTAGAGCATTTCATGTCAAATGAGGTTTTTGTTAATCATTTAGAAAAGACTGTAGATGAAGTGTTTTATGTCTTATTCGCTAATAGATTAGTCGTCCAGCTGTTCAATGAAATGATTGCCAGCGTTAGGGAATATGATAAAGATGTATTTGAAGATGATAGTTGCTGTAAGCCTAATGGGGTATTGAAAAGGAAAAATATACCATCATGGGTGAAGAATGCTGTTTTCCATAGGGATAAAGGAGTTTGTGTTATATGTAAAAAAGATTTAACTCATCTAATAAATAATTTTAATGAAGCTAATTATGATCATATCGTTCCTTTATCAAGATATGGAATAAATGATATATCCAATATTCAACTGTTATGTAAGGAGTGCAATCAGATTGATAAAAATTCAAAAGGAAATGATAGCTCGTATGATTATTTCCCTTGGTATCGCATGAATTGAGATAATGTTTTATATTTGATATTTTGATTGAGAGAACAAAGAGTGAAGGCAACCTGTAAAGCCGCCTCCACTTCACTACATCCGGTCTCCTTCATAATCCGCATCCTTTCCGCCTTCTCATGCTTCTCGGTCATAGCTAACGCCAGATACAGCGCTGGCGGCACCACCCGAAACAGCGCCTCAACCCGAGGCGACAACACCACGCCCTCGGTATACTGCCCCGGCGACTTCACTGCCGAGCGCAGCAGTTGCCGCTGTTCCTCGGTCAGCGCCTTAAACCGGCACACCTGTTCAATCTCCTCCGACGGCATCACCAGCAGTTCCCACCACTCGATCATATTGAGCAGTTTCTTCGCCTCGTCGGGAAAATCCGCCAGGTTCTGGGTGGCGAGCCACAGCCAGATGCCGAGTTTGCGCCACATCTTCGACCCCTTGGTGAGGAACCGCGCCAGCAGCGGGTTAACGGTAATGATATGCGCCTCATCGGTGATGTTGACGATTGGCCGCGCCAGATGCTGGTCGCGTTCGCCGAGGTTATTAATATGATTAATCAGCGAGATATAGCTGATAGCAAGCTGTGCTTCATAGCCTTCGCGGGCAAAGGTGGCGAGATCCACCAGAGTGATATCCGCCTCCGGCCACATCGTGCCTTCGCGGTTAAACAGCTCGCCTTCAAACCCGGCGCAGAACAGGTTGATGGATTCCGCCATTTCATATGCCCGCTGGCGGCGGACTTCCGGCAGGCTGCTGTCGCGGGAAAGGGTGAATAGTGCGTCACGGATATCTTGCGTCAGCGTCTGGCGTTTTTCCTCGTAGCAGGTATGCGCGGCAGCGATAATCGCCTGGCGGATCATCGCCCGATCCGGCCGGGTGAGGCGCGCATCCTCCTTTGCTTCGCCGCCGGTGATCATCAGCCGGGCGGTGATCTCCATTTCGCCGAGCACGTCTCGCTGGTCGTCGCCCTCGCTCTCTTCGTCCTCCGGCGGTTCGGCGTCGGTAACCGCCTGTTCCACCAGTCGCCAGGCATCGGCGAACAGGGGCAGGGTAACGCCGGAGCCGGGACGCAGGCTGATTTTGTTCACCGTCAGGCCGTGGGCGGCGGCGTAGTCGGCCATCAGGCCAAACGAGTTCCCGGCCTCAATGATAAACAGGCGCGGGCGATGCAGCGCCATTAGTTGCGCGATTTTGGCGTTGAGGGTGGCGGATTTTCCCGCCCCGGTTGGGCCGAGCAGCAGCAGGTGGCCGTTTTGGGCACGGTCCAGCTTATTCAGCGGATCGAAGCACAGCGGCGCACCACTGCGGTTGAAGTAGCAAATCCCCGGATGCCCGGTGCCGGTTTCCCGTCCGTACACCGGCAGCAGCCCGGCGATATGCTGCACAAAGTTGAGCCGGGTATACAGCCCGCGCGGATCGCGCAGGGGATCGAAACACATTGGCAGCCAGCGTAACCAGTGGCTGAGCGGGGCGACTTCATGCTGTTCCTGCACCGGCACCAGTCCGGCATTCAGCAACAGGCTGTGCAACTGGCGCTGCTGGCGAAACAGGGTATCGGTGTCGGGCGCATGCAGGTAAAACGCCAGCGTACTGCGGTAAAGCTTATGCCCGTCCTTCAGGTAGCTGCGCACATCGCGGCAGTCGCGGCGGGTGTATTCCGAATCGGTATTGTCGCCAATCGCCCGGTCGGAAAGGTGGCTGATGTGCTGCTCCAGTTTGTCCTGCGGATACACCACCACCGTCAGGTTCATGATAGTGCCTGCTGGTAACAGGTCGAACAGGGCGTTGATACCGTCGCCACGCGTGGTTTCTCCGGTCAGCAGGCCGGGTGGCGGCGCTTTGCGCAGGCGGTCGACCACCACCACTTTATGTGGGCGGTTATCCAGCCACCAGACACTGTTCTCCGCATCTGAGCGCGGCTCGCTTGTCAGCAGTCGTTCGGCGAAATCGGTGATGACGGGCTGGGATTCAGCTTCCGGTAAATCCAGTTGTCGCCAGAAGGCTTTTTTATCTTCAACGGGCGGCGCGGGATTAAACCAGCGCACCAGCCAGCGGTGAATGGCTTGTTCATTCTGACGGACTGCGCTGATGCCCGCCGCTTTTAGCCCGGCGGTGAGACGCTCGCAGATATTATTCAGCGTCTCTTCCGGGGACGGTTCGTCCGGCGAGAAACCAGGAAGCCAGCGGTATATCACCACCCGCGTGCGCCGCCACGTCGCCCGCCAGCGGGTACGGGTCACGGTGTTATCGAGAAACAACCCCTCATCGCGGGTGAGATTCACCATATGGTTTGCCATCTGTGTGAGCCACTCGCGGGTAAAGGCAGAATCGCGAATTTCCGGTGCGGCATAAGCCGCCAGCGTCTCCAGCCATGCCTCGCTGTCGTCCTCATCCTGACAGAAAAACTGTACCACCCACGGGGCGCGCTCATGCTCGTCAAAGGCGTCCTGTAAGGTGTCAGTGACGGTATCGCGCACCTGTTCCAGAAACGCCGTCGAGCGGCCTTCGGTGCCAACGGGCGTCAGTTCGAACACTGCACCCACCGAACGGCCATCCTCCAGCAGTAGCGTCTGTGAATCCGGCAAAAACTCCACCCACGGCAGCCAGTCGACAAATGACGGGCCTTTACAATAGCTGGCGTCCAGTGCCTGTTCGGTCAGGCCGCGCCGTTCACTCATGGCGGCGTCAGGCGCTCGCCCGGCAGCGCATACTGCGGGCGTGTGTAGAAGGGGAAGACGGTGCTGTAGCCGGGTACCGGTGTATTGCCGTTAAGGTGCGGGAAAACGTACAGCACAAGATCCGGATTGGGTAGGCGCGGGAACTGGCTGCGGATGGTGTCCGCTTCGGGTTGTGTCACCGGACCATCTGGCGGGCGGCGCAACTGGGCGCGGGCATCCAGCAGGGCCGCGCTGCCACCGCTTTGCTGCTGCCACAGTGAGAGCATGCTGGCATCAGGATCGACCGGCATCAGTTCCTCCTGCGAGGTGCTGCATCCGGCCAGTAACAACAGAAGTATAAGGATGGTAAATTTCATTCCAGTCCTCCCGGCTTGCTGGCCTGCCGGTATTTCACCTGGCGGCCTTCCGGCTCGTAGTCGATGGTCAGCGGTTCGGTCAGATGTACCGCCACCTTATGGCCCGGCGGCACGTACACGGCATCGAACATCTGGCCGTAGTGCTGTTTCATCCAGTCGGCGGTTTCTTTTAATCCGCCGCCGATGGCCTGGCCGAGCACGTACTGACCGTTGTTGCCCGTCACCGCGCTGGTGATGCTCCCGTCCTCCACCACGGTGGTGCTTTCACCATTGGCGAAGGCCTGCGCCGCCGCGCCGGAACCCGCCAGCAGGAACTGCGAGGTCAGGTACTCCTTCGCGTTGCTTTTGCGTTCGCCGTGAATACACGGCAGTCCCTGGTTATCCGAAAGCCAGCCGATCTCCTGCTGTTTGTTGCCGGATTTGCCGCCCTGCGGGACGGTGCGGATGGTGCCGTCGTGGAACACAAAGGTCATGGAGGTGATTTGCCCGCGCACGCAGGAGAGTGTCCAGTCGCCGGAAGCGATGCCGGAGACCACCGCGCCCGCCACGTCCGGCAGTTCGATGCCGTTGGCGGTGAGGTTGTCCTCGCCAATTAGCAATTTGAACGGATAGGGATCGCTGACGGTGCCGTTAAGCGGCACGCGGCCAATCAGTGCCGTCATGGCGACCGATCCGGTCAGCGTGGCGTTCTGCGGCAGGGTGTAGATCTTCACATCAGGTTTTGGCGGCGGTTTGTCCGCCGCTTTCAGAGGGACGCGCAGCAGCTTTTCATCCATGGGCGGGGGCGCATCCAGCGGCTCCAGCCAGCGGATATCCGGCTGTACGTCGGCAGGCAGTTCTCCGGGCGTCAGCCCCAGACCGGGCGGGATATCGTCCGGGCGTTTCGCCATCAGGCGGTCGAGCTTATCCAGCAATCCCCGCTGGCTTTTCAGTAGTTCATCGCGCATCTGATCCTGCTGCCTGCGCATATCCCCGCGTAACTCTGATACCAGTGTCGCCTGCTGCGCTTTCAGCCGCTTTTCGCGCGCCTGCTGGCTTTCATTATCGCTCTGGATAGCCTGAAGCTCGCGGCGGTACTGCTTCATCTGGCCGACCAGCGTGGCGACGGTATCGGCAGGCGTGTCGCCATCGATGCCCAGATCGCGCAGTTCCTGCGGCGTTAATGCTGCCACGCTGCGGGACGGGGATTTCTCAGTGGTGTTTTTGCTGGCGGGACGCAGCAGCAGCCATACCGTTACCAGCACAATCACGGGCAGCAGGATTTTCAGCAGGAGACTCTGGCGCGGCATCATGGTTTCGGCTCCGGCAGCAGGGCGCGGGAAACCGGGCCTTCCGTCACCAGGTACACCACGGTGGTATCTTCTGCCAGACCACGCGGGCCGAGCCAGTCATTCTGGAACGCGGCGGCGGTGAACTGCCCCTGAAGCTCGCGCGGATCGAGCGTGATGCGCTGTCCGCTCTGGTTTTGCAGGCGGATGGCGGTGACGGTGGTGGTGTTAACCTGCCATGACGCCAGCGGGATGGCGGTAACAGGCTGCTGCGGCAATAAGGTGGTGATGCGTTTCGCCAGCCGGACAGGGGCAGGTGTGACGCCGGGAAGAGCTTCGACGGTGCGCAGCGGGGTATACAGGTTCTGCGCGGCATAGCGTACCAGCAGGACGGGCAGGGGCTCTGTTGATGCTGTCACCGGGACGGGCGATTTTGCTGTGGCTGGCGTCTGCGGCGCATAGCTGATTTGCACGGGTTCAAGTGGCGAAGTGCTTTGGGTGGCCTGAATATCCAGCAGGATCAGCTCGCCGCTGCCGGTATCACGTAGCTGGATTCGTGTGGACGGGAACGCCGTATTCGCCAGCAGGAAGACCTTGCCGCCCGCGCTTTGCAGACGCACTTTGCCTTCCAGCGTGGCGGGATAACCGATGCGCACTGCTTTACCCACGTCGACAATCCGCTCCTGCCCGACATGCAGCGCGACGGGTAGCGGGATGTTTTCCCACTGTACCACTTCCGTGGCGAAGGCCGGGAGACTGAATAACAAAGCAAAGAAGAGGTATTTCATTGTTTCTCCTCCGCTACCAGACGCTGCGGAGCGGAATCGGTACAGTCGATCGCCAGTCCCCACGGGTTTTTCTCCGCATCAATGGCGTAGCGCACCACCTGCAACGGGTAGCGCACCAGCGCTTTTTTCACCGGCTCGTTCTGGTAATACTCTTCAACTGCCACGTCCAGCGTTACCCGCCAGGTGTCCTGGCTTAAGGTCTCGACGCGCGGGACAGGGTGTTTATCACCATCATGTACCAAACTGCTGTAGCCGTGGCCGGGAAGCTCATACACGCCTCGTGTCCGTTCGCGCAGTTCACCACCGTTGCGACGCACCTGAAAATCATGCTCCAGGCGGGTGTAACAGGCGGGCGTCAGGTATGCGCGCAGCGAGCGGAGGTTGCGGGAATAGTCCTCCTCGCCGTTGTCCGGCCAGCGGTTAAGCTGCTGGAAGATATAAAAGGTGAAGGCGTAGACGCTGGCGGGCGGCACCTCCCACCACGGACGAGTGCTGCCGCTGCGCAGATCCGGCGGGAACCAGAGGGTGAGCTTTTGCGGCGCGCTGTACCAGCCGTAGCCGACGCCCGCCAGACACAGGCACAGCAGAACAATCACTGCCCGCAGCGTCAGAATATGGTTATCGCGCTCGGCCAGCGCATGGCGAAAGCGGCTCATCGCGGACTCCTGCGTACCACCCAGACATCGCTGTGCTGGATCAGTTGTGTACCCCGAAGATGATGGCGCTCCAGCCAGGCAAGGATTGCTAAGGGTAGCCAACTGTCGGGCTTACCGCGTTTGGCTCGCGCCAGAATGCGCCCACCGCCCTGAATCAGCAACGCCGCG
Source organism: Klebsiella sp. CN_Kp066 (assembly GCF_040065135.1). Taxonomy (NCBI): domain Bacteria; kingdom Pseudomonadati; phylum Pseudomonadota; class Gammaproteobacteria; order Enterobacterales; family Enterobacteriaceae; genus Klebsiella; species Klebsiella sp. CN_Kp066. Next base: position 177,878 of record NZ_JBEAIU010000024.1, read on the forward strand.
CCTGCCAGCGCCAAACCGGGGATCAACGGCCAGTAACCGATGAGCAGGGCCAGCAGAATGCCGGATATGCAACCACCACCAAGACCGCTTGCCAGCGCCAGAAACAACTCTCTGGTGGTCAGGCCGCGCCAGACCACCGGTTCACGGTTGAGGCGGTCGGGTAGGAAAGGGATTGTCGTCATCAGAGAATGTCCGAGGCCTGGTTGAGCAGCCAGATGATGATTACCAGCAGAATGCTGCCAACCCCCGCCATCGAGCCCAGATCTTTCCACTGCTTGCGTCCGCTCTGGATCTCCGAATAGGTGGCGATACAGTTGTTCGCTACCACCAGAAATCCGACGGCGCAGATGCCCAGAGCCAGCACGACCACGATATCAAAACCGTAGTTCTGCAGCGTCTCCATAATACCCTTGCCCTGGCCGCGCGACGGATCTTCCATCGTCGGCAGGTCAGCGAGGGCGTTAAATGTGGCGAGCAGCAGTAACAGAAGCCAGCGCATGATGCCTCCTCAGCTTAGTACCAGCCAGAAACTGACCAGCACCAGTAACAGTGAACGGGCCGCCACCGCGCCAAAACTCTGCCAGCTCAGACGCTGGCGGCCGACGCCCTGCCAGGCGACCATTAGCGTCCAGGCGCACCACAACAGCAGGACGCTGGTAAACAGACCAAGCACCAGCAGGCTGACGGTCTCCGGTTTGCTCAGGCTGGCGGCCTGAAAGGCGGCGAGTTGCGAGTCAGTCATCGGGGTTCTCCTGCTGGTAGCTGGCGCTCAGAGGCTGGACGGCGCGCGGCTGCGCTCTTGCTGGGCTAAGGTAGCGGCGGATGCCCTGTTCAACGGCGGTAATATCCTGCTGCGCCTGTAAGTAGTCGAAGAAGTAGCGCGACTGTGGATCGGTGCTGGCGCTGCTCCGGGCGCGTTCCAACGAGGTTTTTACGCCGTCGAGTTGCTTCAACGCAAGGGCGAGCTGGGTGGATTCCGGAGAGGCGATTGCAACTCCTTGGAAAAGAAGAATAGATACATTTAATAGTGTAATTCTGTTCATTTATATCACTCCGTGGATATCGGAGTGATAATAAAAAATATTCAATCAGATGAGATCTGAGAATTATTAGTGAAAAATAAAAGATGTTTAATCTATATACTTAAGTTCAATTAAAACAATGAGTTGTGTTTTATAGGGGCTCGCATCAACACTTTTGCGAGCCATAATGATAAGTTAATCAGATGTCGAGAAACTTTTCGTGAAATCTTCATGAATTTTCAATTCATAATCATCTGGAGCATCAAGAAATTGGATATCTATATGATTTCCATATTTAGATGTTAATAGTTTAGCTTTTCCATTTTTGTCTTTTCTATCTCCAGTAGCCAAGAAAAATTTTTGATATCGTCTTGGTGATACCCCTTCAAATAACACAAAATTTACCTTGTAAGCTTCATTTAGCTCAGTAATGGCATCATTATGTAATCGCAATGCTAAACTTTTTTCGTAAGGCTCGATGAAAACAACTTTTTTGATTCCTGATGCTACAATATGTCGTGCGCAATTATGGCAGGGATATGTCGTAGAATATAATATTTTATCTTTTGTGCTTTCACTAGGATTTCTTGCTAATGAAGTAATTGCATCCATTTCTGCGTGGATTGCTCTTGAGTACTCTATTATAGAAGACACAGGTGTCTCATTGAATAACAGATTAGCAATCTCGCTAGGTGATACCGGTTTTGGAGAAGAAGTTAGTTCATCTTCAGATGATTTAGGTTCTTCGTGAGTGAAAATGTTATAGTTTTTTAGTATTGATTCAAATTTCTCTCTAATTTTATTCTTATGTTCATCATTGAAACAGTGGCCTCCTTTATGGATGCAGCGATGATCATCTGCAATGTTCCCTGTTTCATAATATAGCCCGCCAAAAGGTTTAGGGACATCATTACGTCCAGTAGCTATAATATCGCCATCATCGTTTAAAATTGCTGCTCCGACTTGTCTTGATAAACAAGCAGATGTTAGAGAAGCAGAAAAAGCTGTATACATGCCTTTTTCATCACGGGTTGGAGTTATACCATTTTTACCATGAATCAGTGCAATGCATCGTGAAATTGCTTGCTTTTGTAGTGACTTATTACCAGAGTTATTATTTATAAAAAAATCAGAGTCTAAAATTGTTTTTTCAGTTTGTTGACCTGTCTTCTTCTCGGATTTTTTATCTTCAGTGATGATCTTGTATATATCATTTGTTGATATGCCCTCATCCCTTAAATTTATAATTCTTTCACTTTCACTTCTAAGCATTCCAAATAAATAAAAATTATGCGGATATATTAATCTGAGTAACTCAACTTCGTGAGGATGTTTTAGTTGGTCAATAATAAATGCGACTTTACCAATATCTTTTTTTTCAAGATCAATATTGTTCTTTTTCTTAATTTCAGCTTTTATCCTAGTTATTTCGCTAATCACTGCTTGGGATAAATAAGTGGTTTCTATTTTATCTCTAATTAAGTTACCTTGGCTTTGTAATTTTAGGTAACGTTCTGCCGCATTGCGGATAAGTAGTTCAACAAGATTTGGATGTTTCTTGGAGAGGTCAATGATTATGTCACTAACTCTAATAGTATGAGTATCATAATCATAAATATCTAATTCTGCCTTTACAGTCTCAACGAGAGATCTAAATCCAGAACCAACTGTACCACATATACCAATGATAAGAGTTTTTGACTGCCTTGATCTTATGAAATCGATGGATTTCTTTTCTGTCGAATCATCTATCGACTGTTTTTTTGAGTCTTTTACCGCGATTGCTGCGTTCGTCATTTGCGATTACACCAATTATTTACCAAATTTTACTTTCAGCCCGTTCCACTAATTCATCTATGATTTTTTTTCTTTCGTATTCTTCGATAGTTACTATCGTTGAATGGATAGCCATATCATATCCTTCAAAAACCGTCTTCTCACAATCAGAACTTTGTGAGACTGATTTAAAATTGACGTACACAACACCTTCGTTTTCAACTGACATACTTCCTCCTGTAAGCGCAGTGCATAGTACAAATCCCCAAGTTTATGTCAAGGATTACGCTGTAAGCTATTACACCTATAATCCTATAATCCTCCTTTGTCCATTCGATTAGTACATCCTTGTGCAACTGGTTCCAACTAAGTACAACTTTTGATGTATACAATGAAATTTTATTAATGTAATGGTATGATTTTTTTGATATTTTATTGTTTTTATAACCAACGCTTAAAACTCCCGGCGGCCATCCATACCGTTATCCCGGACCATAAGGCGGCAGGTAATAAAAGCAGTATCGCAGGCAGAAACAGTGGCTGAGCCAGATAAACCACCCACAGCGTGGTGGCGACTGAACTGCCGGACCTGATGACGTAGCGGTGGAAAAAAACCGATTCTAGCCCGGAGCCAAACCGCCTCAAATCCCGCAGGACCAGTCCGTCTGTCAGTCCGATTAATACGCATAGACAGACCAGGGGGAGAATGGAGACGAGCCATACCAGGCGCTGCATAAAACTCACCAGCGTATAGGCCAGGGCGGTGAACGGTTTCTGCAGGAACCTGTTAGCCAAAAGTCCGTGAGTTGTCCCGTTCTCCAGCAACATCACCATTTCATTCCTCAGCGGATGCGGTTGTAATGCGCTAACCAGTTCCGCCTGCTCCTGCCTCATCACTTGAAAAACATGCCTGCTCCCCTCCTGTGGCCACCAGAAATACAGCCCCGCCAGCTCTAGTACGATCCTTAGAACCAGCGCTCCAATAACCAGCCCTATAAGTCGTCCGGCCAGCGATAGCAACCAGCCAATCGGTCCTTGTGGTGGAGGCGAAGGTGGGGCCCGTTGTTCGCTCATTCCGCCAGTCTCTGCTGGCGCGCCTGCATCCACGCCGCCAGCTGCGCGACGGACTCCGGCAGTGGGCAGTGTTTATCCGCCACGGGCAGCGGCAGGCGAATTTTCCACAACCGTCCGCCTTCAAGCAGGGCAAAAGCCTGGCCTTTGGGAAGCTGGATCAGCGCGGCGGTATCCAGCAGCGGTACATTGCGGGTAACTACCTGCTCGCGGGTGTTGCTGCTGAAGCTGTTGGTGCCGCCCGGCGTGTCGGTGACGCCGGAGCTAACCTGGCGGCTGCGCACTTCCACCTGCGGCAGTTGTTTCGTCAGCAGTTCGGCAGTGGCGGTTTCGCGCACCCGCAGCATAATCAGGTTGTTGAAATTGCCGACCACCTGGCCTGCTTTGGGCGCGCTACCGAGGCGGGCCTGAATATCACTGAGCGTCTGGGTGTAGGCGGTGACCTGGATGCCCGCACCGCCGCCCTTGTTGACCAGAGGAATAAACTCGTCGCCCATCAGTTCGTTAAACTCATCGCAGTGCAGGTTGATGGGCGGAGGTTTTTCACTGCTGGTGGGTAGTCCTTCGTTGAGGCCAAATTTGTAGAGATGCCCGGCGACACTCACCAGATCGGCAAACATCGAGTTACCGACAGCGGCAGCGACCACTGCATCGGAGAGTGCATCCAACCCGACATACACCACCGCTTTCTGGCGGATCGCCTGCTGCCAGTCGAGGATCGGACGCGTGTCGTCCAGATCGTGGTAATCCGGAGCGAGCAGGGCGGCGAGCGTGCCGGTGGTCAGCTTTTCCAGCAGCGGCAGCAGCGAAGCGACAATCTTGTCGAAGTAGGTTTTGTCATAGCGCACCGCCGAGAGCAGACCGTCGAGGATCGGATCGTATAATTTTTCCGCATTGAGGTACTGCTCCAGTGCCACCACGTGAGGATCGCGGCCCAGCATATGGCGCGGCGTGTTTTTGTCGTTAACGCGCTCCGCCAGCTGCGCCACCACTTCCCACGCCCGCGCGTTATGGCGCGGCAGCACGATGCGGGCATAGTCGATAAACAGGGCGTCGATATTGACGACGTGGCGGGAAATTAACTGATAGTCGGGACGCTGCCCGAGAGCCACCAGGGCGCGGGCGATGATATTCACAAAGCGCCAGGCGAACTCGCGGAAGGCTGCCGAGTTGCCTTCGCCAGAAAGCTGTCCGGTGAGGCGCGACGCCACTTCCGAGATGCGGCCAAAGCGCCCGATGGCGTTGTAGCGGGCGGAGATCTCCGGGTAGGCCAGATGGAACAGAATAAAGCGGTCGCCGCGTCCGGCGCGCTGCGCCTCTGTCCACAGACGCTTCAGCAGGTCGGCATCGCCCTTCGGATCGAAAACGATTACCACCTCACCGCGGCGGATGTCCTGAGTGGCAAGCAGTTCCGCCAGCCGGGTTTTGCCGACGCGGGTGGTGCCAAGCACCAGCGTGTGGCCGGGGCGTTCGCTGAGCGGCAGGGTGACGTCGTACTCTTTCAGTTCTACTCCATGCAGCCACGGATTGCCGCCGACGGGCGGCAGCGGGCGCACCGGGTTCAGCCAGCGATCGGCGCTGAGCAGGCGGGCAAGGCCGGGAAGAGTATGTTCGCTGCGTTTTTCGATGTGTCTTGCCAGGCGGTAACACCATCCAGGGCGCAGCCAGCGTGTGGCTTCCGGTTGCAGGCAGTCGTACAGACGCTGGGTGTGGATGGGCTGCCAGCGAAAGCCCTTACCGAGAAACAGCCGCTGGCGGCTGACCGGGATATTCCTGCTGGTGATCGCGTAGCGCGGCAGGCGCAACAGGTTGCGGTGGTAGCGCACGATGTGCCAGCCCTGCCAGCCACGTCGCAGGGCCAGCAGCAACAGTGCGCAGGCCATCAGGCGGGCCTGCCACGGCGTGAGCATCAGCAGCGATGCTTGCGTCAGGCAGATTAGTGCGCCACAGCCAGCGGTGACGGTGCTGTAAAACTCCACGGGCGGGCGCAGCAGCGCTTCCAGCGCGTAGCAGCTCATGGCGGTGCGGCCTGTTGCAGATGGTGGCTGACCAGCTTGCGGTAGCGTGCGGCGGGCGCGCCGCCAGCAGGGCGGTGATAGCGGGCGGCGGCATTGAGCCAGCTTCCGGGACGTTCATCGTAGCGCTGACGCAGTAGTTGCGCGGTGAGCGACAGGTTCTGCAGGGGATGCAGGGCGTCGCAGGGAGAAGCAAAATACGCCCGATGCCAGCCGATATTGATCTGCCCGAGCCCCACGTCAATGCGCTTCGGGCTGGTACGGCGGATGGCGGCCAGCAGCGCCTGACAGGCCTGCTCCTGGCTGGCGTAGCGGTAGCCGGTACCTTTGATATTGAGCGTCCACGGCCATGGGCGATGTTTGCCGCTCAGGTTCGCGCCGCTTTCGGTTTGTGTGACGGCCCACAGCAGTTCCGGCGGCACGCGGTAATTTTTTGCGGCGCGCATATAAGCCTCTGGAAGAGGCTGCGCCAGCGCCAGACAGGGCAGCAGCAGGATCAGGGCAACACCTCGCGCCATTGCTCCCCCTTACGCTCCAGCGCTACCGGGATTTTGCTTTGGCCCAGCATCAGCCATCGGCCCGCATCATGGTTAAGGGTGATGCTGTGTTCACTCACCAGCTTTGTGTCGATGCCGTGCGCCATCGCCCAGCGGCGCACCCGGTTATCATCACCTTCGCTGTTGACCAGCCAGATATCCAGCGGACGCTGTTGCGCCAGCAGGGTACGCAGCAGGCTGTCGCAGGGCGGGCAGTCATCTTTAACGAACAGCGAAACGCGGGAAGTGCTGGCGGAGGTGGTTTTCAGCGGTGTCAGGCCCGGATACAGGCGTTGCCAGGCCGCGTCATAGGCTCGCTGGAAGGCGAGTTCTTTCTCCAGCCGCTGGTATTCCTGCCTGACCAGCAGTTCGGCGAAGCGCTGGCGTTCGTGGTCTGTGTTGGCTTCGACGCCCAGGGTGGTCAGTGGATCGAGCCCCGGCGACCAGACGCCGCGCGTCTGCTGTTTCAGCGTGAGATAGCGCTGCCACTCCTCCGGCGTGATACCCCAGACGGTGGCCTGCTGTTGCGTGGTCAGCGGTCTGAGAGCAGAGCCCGCGTTCTGGCTGGTTTGCATCTGAAGCGGTTGCGCTAGCACGCTGGCGGTGAACAGTAACAGGAGAATCAGGCGTTTCATCGCTTACTCCGGCATCTTCAGCGTCAACTGGCGTTTGCCGTTGCGGAATACCGCCCGACGCTCATCAAACCGCTCTAGCCGCCAGCCGCTCCACTGTTCCCCCTTGCGCAGCCACACCACCTGATGGAGGTAAACGGCTTCGGGCGGCACAATCACCGCCAGGGGGATATCACCGCGCTGTATGGTTCCGGCGAGAAAAAACGGGGCCGTTAACGGCCCCAAAGGGCTGAGGGACACGGGATGACGGTAAGCCACCGTCTGGGGGAGGGAATGGTCACTGGCAAAACAAATCTCGCGACGATTTTCGTCAGCGGTCATCCGCCACGCCGGGCCCGCCAGCAGTTGCAGGGCGCTCTTCAGGCGCAGCGGGCCGGTGTTGTACTGGCTCAGCGGTAATGGGAGCCCATAAAGCTGCGCCCGGTGCGCATCGGCGAGACACAAAGACCAGCCGCTGTCGCGCAGCAGGTATTGCAACGCTTCCCCTACCGTCGGGTGAAAACCGGGCGGCACGGACAGGGCGGTAAGCTGTTCGAGTGGCGGCTGTTGCGGTGATGTGCTGACCAGCAGATAGCGGTCGTAGCGGACGACTTCTGGCGTGGCTGGGGAGGCGGTGGCCACGCCGATGAAAATGAACAGGAGCAGGGCTATTAATAGTCGTTTCATCGCATCCTCCACAGTGCTTTGACAGGAGCGTGCTGGATGAGAGGGCTGGGGACTACCGACAACTGTTTGCGGCGTCAAAAAATAGCGCCCTGTTAAGGGCGCGAAATCAATTCAGTAAGGGAATCTTTCACCCATCAGCCCCAGCGTGGCGGCGATGGGGATGCCTTGCTCAGAAAAATGAACGCGTAACGTTAGCCTGACGGTTTGCTGCTGCGTGCTGCCGTTGGTTTTCTGCGACAGCACCGAGCGGTAATCGATACGAATGGTGCGTTGCGGCGGTTGGTGGGCGATAAAGGCCACTATCACCGCCATTTCAACACCTTTCAGCAAGTCCCTGATGGCGTTGTCATTCCGGTTTTCAAGACAGTGCTTGTGGGCCGAAAGGGTAATGGCCAGATCCAGCGGTAAGCCAGCGTCCAGCGTCTTGTCATCAAGGTTAATCAGTTTGCCCTGGTTAAGGGCTTCTTCGCGTGAATTCAATGCGGTATTCATCATGCGTCTCTCCGGTAAAAGGCCAGGGAAACGCCCCGACGGGGGAATTTCCCCGGCAGGGTGAATGCTGTGCGTCAGAACTGCGGTACAGGCTCTGCTGGCGGTGCGGCGGGCGCTGGCTGAGGCTCAGCTTCGCGCTCTGCCCGGTAAACCTCTTCACCGTCAATTTTGATGAGCCCGATGTGCAGCAGATGGGCTTTCAGGCTGACGCCGGTTTCGCCTTTACGGTCGCCTTTGCTGTAGACAAAGGTGTCGGCATACAGATCGCCGAGGCGGAACTGGATCAGCACCTTGCGTTTCTGCTCGCAGGCGTCGATACAGCGGCGCACCAGTTTCTGCGCTTCCTTGCCGCTGACGCGGCAGTCGAACCAGGTGTGCTCCGCGTTGCTGGCTTCGCCCCGTAGTGCGGCAATGTCGCAGCACAGGAACGGTTCGCCTTTTTTCGGGGTCACTTCCCGGATCCGGTTGAGGTAGCCCAGACCGCTGGTGTACAGGTTGAAGTAGTGGGTATCGTTCATGGTGGTATCTCCGTGTTGAAGGTGCGGAGCGCCCCATGCGCGGGAACGTCCCGCTTCGGGTTTGGCTCATCGGCTGCAAGGCCTCTGAGTTACTGGCAGTACGGGCATTCCGCGCTGTGCGCCTCCGCGTTTCAGGAATGCATGGCGGGTTTTGCTGATAACGGCATTACAGCAACAGTTTTCGGGATGAGAGGACAGCGAGATTTGTTACCGGTGGCTGAATAATTTCCGTGACAGGCCGGGAGTATAATGCGTGATTCATATCACAAAATTGCGCTTCGGTGAGTTGAAATATTGTGCAGTAACCTCATATAGAAAGCGGGTAAGGAATACCTGCCCACAAGACATGAACTTTTTGAATATTCTTTTTACTGTTCAGGAGGTACATGATGACTCTCAGAACTTTTCCTGTATTACACGATCTCTCCGACTCTCTGTTTGCGGACCGTTTTAACCGTATCGATCGCCTTTTTAGCCAGCTAACCGGCAGTACGCCGTTGCCCTCCACGCCTTCTTACAATATCCGGCGGCTGGGGGATAATCGCTATGAACTGACGCTCAGCGTGCCGGGCTGGAAAGAGAGCGAACTGGAAATAGAAACCGTTGGCGGTCAGCTGAACATCAGCGGTAAACGTGAAGAGGAGAAAACCGAAAACGGCGAAGAAGGGTGGATCCATCGGGGTATCAGCCGCAGCGACTTCCGGGCCAGCTATAGTCTGCCGGAGCATGTGAAAGTGACCGGCGCTTCGCTGGAAAACGGCTTGCTGGCGATTGAATTACACCAGGATATCCCGGAAGAAGAGAAACCGCAGCGCATCGCCATCAACAACAACCCGGCAATTGAACACAAGCCGTAATCGTTGACTGACGTTGTTTTCACGCCCGGCAAACGCCGGGCGTTTTGCTAACCTGATGAGCCACTTTTCTGGCCTCTGACTATTTGAGCCGTGAGCGCTGTAACGGTTTCTTGCTGCTGCGCCAGGAACGCCTCCAGCCCCATTTTCCCCGTCGCGATGTCATCCAGCATCTGCTCCCATAGCGCAGTGGTGCCCGGATCTTTCAGCGTTTCCGGCAGGGCGTCAATCAGCGCGCTGGCGGTATCCGTTGCCAACAGAAAGCGGCGTTGCTTAATCAGATAACCACGCTTAAGCAGCGTCTGGATAATCCCGGCGCGGGTGGCTTCGGTGCCAATACCGGCGTTCTCTTTCAGCCGCTGTTTCAGGCGCTCATCGCTGACAAAACGGGCGGCGTTTTTCATCGCGGCAATCAGCGTTCCTTCGGTGTAGTGCTCCGGCGGTTGAGTCTGGCGGGCGCGAACGTCCACCTGTTCCACCTCGCAGGTTTGTCCCTGCTGAAGGGCAGGAAGTGCCTGCGTTTCTTCCGGCGATTGGGTTGCCATCTCGCGTAAAAACAGTTGTCGCCAGCCGCTGACAATCACCACTGAGCCACGGGCAACCAGCGTTTCCCCGGCGCAGTTCAGGCGCAGGTCGGTTTTGTCCACCTCATGGTCCGGCAGAAACTGTGCCAGAAAATGGCTGCGCACCAGACCGTAGATCTTGCGCTCACTGTCGCTTAGCTGCGTCAGATCCACCGTTTTACGGGTCGGGATGATGCCGTGGTGGGCGGTGATTTTGCTGTCGTCCCACAGTCGTGAGCGTTGTTGCAGATTCAGTTGCGTGGCGAGGGGCTGGAGTGACATGTCGCTGGCAACCAGCGCGGCCAGAACCTGTGGTGCTTCAGCGTGCATGGAAAGCGGCAGATAACCGCAGTCGGTGCGCGGATAGGTGGTGGCCTTATGGGTTTCATACAGGCGCTGGGCAATATCCAGTACCTTCTGTGCGCCCATGCCCCACTGTTTTGAGCAGACCTGCTGCAGGGCGCTGAGGGTGAAGGCCTGCGGTGGCGGTGTTTTCTCCCGCCGGGTTGTCACGTCCATTACCAGCGCGGTTCCGGCCTGTTGCAGGCGCGCGGTGGCCTCGCGGGCGGCGGATTCTCGGATACAGCGCCCTTCGTCATCGCAGTAAGCTCCATCGGGCTGCCACTGTGCCAGAAAGGAATTGCCGCCTGTATGCAATCGGGCATCTACCCGCCACCAGGGGCGGGGCGTGAAGCGGGAGATCTCCCGGTCGCGCTCCACCACCAGGCGTAAGGTCGGTGTCTGCACCCGGCCCACGGAGAGCACGCCTTTGTGCCGCCGGTTCATCAGCGTGCAGGCGCGGGTCATGTTGATGCCGACCAGCCAGTCAGCGCGGGCGCGCGCCAGTCCAGCCTGATACAGCGGAAACGTGCTGTCGCCGGGTCGCAGCGCAGCGAGCGCCTTGTGGATACTGGCGTCATCCAGCGCCGACAGCCACAGCCTTTGGACCGGACCGCGCCAGCGGCATTGTTCCAGAATTTCGCGGGCGATGGTTTCGCCTTCACGATCGGCATCGGTGGCAATCACCACTGCATCCGCCTGTTTCAGCAGCTTTTCGATGATACGGAACTGCTTGCGTACCTCCGGGCGGATCACCAGCCGCCATGCCGGGGGAATAAACGGCAGATGCTCTGCCCGCCAGTGTTTCAGCGCCGGATCGTAATCCTCCGGCGCGGCCATGCTCAGCAGATGGCCGAAGCACCAGGTGATGGTCACGGTGGCGTTATGCAGGTAACCATCGCTGCGGTTACGGGCGTCAAGAACGCGGGCGATATCGCGCGCCTGAGAGGGTTTTTCGCACAGGTAAAGTTGCATGGGCTGTCTCCGGTGAAAGGGAGTTCAGCATGGTGTGCCGGAGGGATCAGGCGACAGGGGAAACTGGAGGGAGAAGGTAAAAATTGCACCTTAAAACGCGCATTAAACGGATAGTGCCTGTTTTAAGGTGCATGAGGTGAATTTAAAATTTTCGCTAAAGTGACACTCAGGGTTTAACTTTGCACAAAATTTTAAACCAGCGTGGTTAAGGGCTGTATCCGGCGCAGCATAAACATCACCACCGAAAGCTGCGTATTCAGCATCTGCCGCCGCCATTCGAGCGCCATCAGCGCATCGCGCAGTTCATCGCTCGCGTCCGGCTGTTGAATGGCCTCCTGCAACGCCACGCCTCCCGAACGGTTGTTGTCCAGATTACGCCAGCGCAGATAGCTGACGCCGGAGCGCGCCGGGTTGCTGCACAGGATCAGTGGTACGTTGCGTCCCGGTAGTTCATACACCGCCTGTTTCAGCACCGGCTGACGTTGTTGCAGTTGCGCGCGCAACGCCTGTAATTCCAGCACCAGCGCTCGCAGCTCTCCCTTACCCTTAAAGGCCTTTAAAAGGCCCTTTAGCGAGCTTTTGCGGGCGGAGCGTTCATCATCATCGTCATTGAACATCGCGCTGTATCTCCGCAAGCATCTTTTTGGGCAAATTCCCGAGCTTATGCGCCATCGTCTGCGCCAGCGGACTGTTCGCCCGCACGTCGGCGCGGGTCACGCCGGTGGTGCGAAAGCGGTTCACGAAGCTGAACACCTGGAGCATCAGCCGTGGGATGGTGGCAATGAAATCGCGCTTCTCCGCCTGGGTGATAAGGCCGAGGTGCCAGGCAAGCAGGGTGCGGCGGACCAGCAGATCGTAATCAATCAACTGTTGCAGCAGGCGCGAACCGGGCGGTGAGAACAGCGCCAGCGGCAGGATGAATTCGGTCGGGGATGGGTTACTGACCTGCGTGGTGTGGATAGCGCCCGGCAGGCTGGCGAAGGCATGGTCCAGCCGGATGTTTTTTTGCTTCAGCAGGTGGGCGATCAGGTTCAGGCGGATGCGCAGTTGCTTCAGCCAGTGGGCGGCCCACGGATCGTCGGCCTCTTCGGCGCGCAGCAGACGCCTGAGTAACGCCAGACAGAGCAGCATGCCGGTGGGATGCGCCTGCCACAGCCGGGCGGCGACGCGGGTGTGCAGGGTGATGCGGATATCGCTGAACAGGGTTGTGCCAGGCATCGGAAATTCTCCATGGATTCAGATGCCCGCAGTGTCGGTCCGCGCAATCAGTCAGGCGACGGGAAACCCATCTGGTTCGCAGAAAGTTAATTTCGCCGATGAATGAGGTTTGATTGATAGCTGGTACACAGGCTTTATGCGGTGCGCATAAAATCCGGGCTATCTGCGCCGAAGCTGATTGAACTCGCCCCGCCTGGCTTTCTCCAGCGTTGCCAGCAGATAGGCGAGGGGGCGGTGGATATCGTGGGCGGCGATCCGCCACAGACAGTCGTCCAGCACCTGCTGGCAGAGGTCGGGATCCAGATTGCGCATGGCGCGTTCGGCGGCGCGGCGCTCGCTGGCGCTGAAGGGATTATCCACAGGCCAGTGCAGCAGTTGCGTACGCTTTTGATGTTTATTGTTTAAATCTGTACCAGTATGTACGCAATGCGGCTCCGGCTGCCCGCCAGCCCCCGCCGCATCACTGAGTCTTAATTGAAGACTCGGGCATTTTTTACTGAGTCTTCGATTAAGACCAGGGGCGGTCTTCAATGGAGACTCAGTGCAGGTTCGTCCACTGTCCACAGGTTGTTGCAGGGTGAGCAGTAACCCGATGGCAGTGGTGCGGATACGCCGGTTGCGGTGGCGGGAGCAGGCGGTGAGCAGCGCCAGATATTCGCTGTCCATCCGGCAGGCATCGGCATGGGTTAAGGGCGCATCATGCAGGGCGTAAAGATTGCCGGTGATCCTGCCGCTTTGCTCGTCGCGCAGCCGTTGGCACAGGCTCAGCCAGCGGGTGATCCGCAGCATCATCAGCGCGTTGCTGACGGTACTGCGCGAGGCCTTATCGCTCTCAGGCTTGTCGGAGAGCCAGCTCTGCAGTTCATTGTAGGAGGGAAAGACGCCGCTGCCGTCGTCGCGGGCGTGCAGGCGCAGCAGTTGCCACGTGAACTTGTCGCGCGGGGAGAGGTTGCGCGCCAGCAGCAGGCGCTTTGGCACGCTCTGCTGCGGGTTGCCAAGAAACAGCAGCCGATCGTCACTCTTCATGCAGCAGCTTCTCCTGAGTCCACTGGCGCAGCAGGTTCCAGATAACCGTCAGCGACAGGTCGTGTTCGCGGGCCATCGCCATCATGGCGGTCAGCGCGTCGGGTGAGTCGAGCTTGTTCACGCCCGTCTTCTGCCACTCGTTCCATACCAGCGTTTCCACCTGCTCATCCGGAGCATTGTTGCGCCCTTGCCGGACAAACAGGCCAATCAGCCGCCGCCGGGCGCAGACCTCCGGCGTGGAAAGGCCAAAGTAGTGGTTGATGAATTCGATGGACGCGCCGAGCGACAGCGCTTCCTCAAGACGCTGCTGGAACAGCCGCTCCTGCTCCATCCTCGCCAGCATCCGGCCCAGCATCTCGTGGTCAATGTGGGTGGTGATGAACTGCACCGCGCTGTTGCTGAGAAACAGGATGTCGTCGGCGGTAAGACGCGTCAGCTCGCATAGCTCCTGAGGGCTGAAGCCGAGCGATTCGCAGTAGCGGATCTGCCCCTCCTTCAGCGCCTGGACGATGTGGGTGAGCACCGCCTGGTTAACTGAGGGCGTCATGGCGAACCTCCCGCAGCCGCCGCTGGCGGCACAGGCTGATAAGTTGCATCAGTTGCTGGATCTGAGCGTTGTCGTAGTCCGGCGACAACAGCAGTTCGAGGGCGGGCATCGGCGTGCTGGTGTCGCCATTCAGGGCTGCCAGCACCTGATAGCAGCGCTGTGCCGCCGGATGGGGAAATTCGTCGCAGGGCGCGAGGGTGAAACCGGCCGGAGCACTGTCGTTCGGCTGGATACAGGCATCCAGTCCCCAGCAGGCACACAGCGACCGTGCCGTATGCACCAGCGGTGAGGGCCTTGGCTTGGCGGGTTCAGTCGGTAGCTCAGGCTCTGGTAGTGGGGCTTTTTCCGCTTCCGGCGGTGGCGGCCAGAGGACCTTTTCGACCGGAGGTCCCAGCAGCACCTGCCGCTTGCTCTGGCCATCGGTCAGTTCCGCCAGCAACGTATTCCAGCTCATGCTGCTGCGACAGCTCATTTCACCGAGTAGTTCGTCCTGCACCAGTTGCGGAACCACGCCTTCCGGCTCGCCATTGAAGGTGGCAAGGGCGGTGCTGAACAGGTCGGCAAATTCCGGCTGGCGTTCCAGCGGCATCAGCTTTGCCCAGACCTGTTCCGCTGCGCTGCGTAGCGCCAGCAGGCGATCGATAACCTTTCGGGTAAGGCCGCCATACAATGCGTTAGGGATGCAGGGCAGCAGCCAGTCGACGGTCTGTAACATCCGGCTGACTTGCGACTGGCTGACGGGATAGCCGTCGCGGGTGAGTTGTTCCGCCAGCGCCAGCTGCGTCGCGCATTCAATGCCCGCGTCACGGTAGAGGTCGCGCAGATGCAGAATGCCTTCCGCCCGTTCGATAAACATCAGCCCGTTGTGCAGGTCGTTTTCGGCCAGGTGGCCGATCAGGCACTGTAACTCGCCCTGCTGGGGCGACAAGGCTTCCGGCCACGGTCGGAACGGCCAGCAGAAGCGGTGATATTGTTCGTCCTGCGTTTCTAGCCACAGGTCATTGAGGATGGCAAGGCGGGTGTTGCCACCGCTGGCGAGCATGTATTTTTCGTCGCCGGGGCGACGGGTCAACACCGGCGGGTTATCCAGCCCACGGGCGAGAATTGACGCCTTCAGCACGTCATAGCCGGGGTTGCGGGTGACGCGGGGATTGAGAGAGAACGGCTGGATTTGCTCCAGACTGACCTGGACCATCTCCTGTTCTCCGCTATTGCTGGCACCGTGAAGCCAGCGGTTGAGCAGGTGTGAAGCGCACATAATCTTCCTCCGGCATTCAGACATCGCGGGTAAGCCGGATGCGCTGGTGGATCCAGGCATCCACCTCGCTTTCCAGCCAGGCGACGTGGCGGCTGTTGAGTCGAATGGACGGCGGAAACTGTTGTAGCTGGATTTGCCGATAAATCCACGATTTACCGAAGCCGATTTTGTCTTCCACCTGACGTAAGCGTAAAAATCTGTCGCTATTCATAACCATTCCTCCTGTGTCCAGATTTGTTCACATCAGCACGATGGGCGTGGTTATCAAAGCAGCAGCGTCCCTGCCAGGCAGTAAAAATCCTTATCTGGGTTAGTGAGAGTTGTTAGTTGAAAGGGTTAGTTGATCGCGTTAAGGCGGTGCGCCGCGCTGGAGGGCGGTTTTCAACGTCTCGGGGCTCAGCGGCAGGTGCATACCTTCCTCGCGTGCCCAGCATTCGAAAATGTTCAGCAGTTTGTAGGGATGCTCCAGCATTTCATCGTCCAGTTGTGGGTTGTGCTTGCAGGCCAGCCACAGCAAACGGGAAAGCGCAGAGCTTATCCGCTCCTTTGATTCCGGCTGATGACGGGTCAGGAAGGCTTCGAGATGCGTGCGACGGATGACGAACAGTGCGTCAGGAGGCAGCGTGTCCTGCAGGTAGCAGACGGAAAGACTGAGCCGGGATTTCAGGTCATTGCGGCCATTACCATATAACTGGCCAATCAGTAGATGTAGCTCTTCCTGAAGGTTGTTTTGCGTGGCGAGCAGTTCCAGTAAAAGCTCCCGCAACGATTTGCGGCAACAGAGTTGGTAGTAGCTGTCGTTTTCATCGCAGACCACGATGCCAATCTGGTTGCAGCAATGGGTATCATTGGGGCAAGGGCGATTCAACGTTTTCGCCAGTTGCTGGTGGAGCAACAGACGTTCAAGGCCGATTAACGGCAAATTCCACAGATGGCTGGTGGTCAGTTGCAGAGTCGGGTCGCGCCTGCACGGCGGCGAGTTGGCCATCACTTTACGGTTGCCGGGTTTGTTGCACTGCGAAGGCGGAAAGGGAGGCTTGCTGAATCGGCAGGCAAAGCGGCAAGGGGGATTGAGTGGTCTCAGAAGTACGGGCGAGGGGAAGTAGACCGAGAGTGGCAGATCGCCGTGCAGGGCATGGCGGATCAGGTCGGCGGGCAGCAACGTGATGTTGTGCTGCCGGATGACTTCTGCGGCCTCGTCCAGCGTCAGCCACTCCTGGCGGATTTTGTGTGGGGGCATGGGGCGTTCCTTTTTGTGTTGTGGGTTGCGTGTCGTGATTGTTGATGGTGAAAACCGGTGTGCGATGTTTTTGCTAAAACAACTAACCTGATCAGTTTAGTTAACGATCTTTTCAGACATAATCTGGTGATGAATTACGCTGGAAAAACAGGATGTAACATTGAATAGCTCGGAAGACGATTTGCTTGAAGTGGCGTGGTATTTGTCGAAGTACGGTAAATCTCAACCACCTGTGGGACTGGGTGTTCAGAAATGGAAAGAGGCTTTTGCCTTGTTTTATCCTCGCTTTGGAGCGGGTAAAACCGCCAGCGAGTTTCACAATAGTCTGAAAAATAGTCGTGACCGTTTTGATTCCTGGCTTAGTGATGTGCGTGTTGGTTGGCGTGACGAGCAGGGCGCTCCTGCTGCGCTTTCTCATTCAGCGCAGCGTGTGCATCAGCGATTGAGTGTGCTTTCAGAGAGTGTGATTGAGCAGCGCGTTCTCTCGTTAATATCTTCTGCTGGAGATGAACAGGCACAACGAGACTGTCTTATTATTCAGCAGGATAAAAGTATTGAAGATACCGTACGCGAGCAGCTGATTGCGGCACGGCTGGGGCAGGGTACCTTTCGGAAAAATTGTCTCATGCTGTATCCGGCATGCCCTGTTACGGGAACGACGTTTGCGCCGTTACTCCGTGCCAGCCATATAAAACCGTGGGCTGCCTGCGAGAATGGGAATGAACGCCTTGATCCGTTTAATGGAATTATACTGTCCGCACATATTGATATTCTTTTCGATCAGGGATGGATTTCGTTTGAGAACGATGGGCGTTTATTAATTAGTAATGAGCTGGAGATTAGTGTTAAAGAACAGTTTTTATTGCCGGAGAAAATAAGGGCTTTTCCTGTTGAATCGTATTGTTATTTGGAATGGCATCGGGAGAATTTACTTCGATGAAAGTGAATTGGGAAAATAAATTACTACTTAATTTAAAATATATTTTGAGAGTCTGTGAAATTGAGTAATGTTCCTTTAGCGATCCTATGGGAGGAATTTATGCCATCGCTCAATTTGATGAGCTAGTTTGCGTGGTTCGACTCTGAGGTACTTGTTAAAAAATCGGCGGTTTAATCTGTCGAGTCTAACCTTCTCAAGAGGAGCTGCGACTCTCCTTATAGGCTGTTTTTATGAATGCACAAGCGTTTACCTAACTTACGGTTCATGAGATCATACCTACAACGGTGAAACCATGGGGCTCTTTGCTAGAATTTGTTGGATTATTGTTAAGCTTTTTGAGCTAATCTTTACCGACAAAAGAGAAACAGTTAGCGTCTTTTTTGTTTAACTAGTTGTATTTTTTATGGTTTTTGTTGGTATTTATTCATTGAGCCCCCTGAAGAACGAGATGATTGTCAGATGAAAAAAGTATCTTGTGTTGATTTATTTTGTGGTGCAGGTGGGTTAACACATGGTCTTGTGCTTGAAGGAGTACCTGTTGTCGCAGGTATTGATATTGATCCTGCCTGCAAGTTTCCCTATGAGACTAATAATAAAGCAAAATTTATTGAGAAAAGCGTAAGCGATTTTACATCTTCAGACTTGAATGAGCTCTACGCTGATTCAGATGTAAGGATTCTTGCTGGCTGCGCACCTTGCCAACCGTTCTCAAGCTATGCAAGGCGTTATGAGCATGGTGGTAAGGATGGTAAGTGGGGGCTGTTGTACGAGTTTTCTCGCTTGGCTGAGGAAACTCGCCCTGATCTGATCACTATGGAGAAT
Source organism: Klebsiella sp. CN_Kp066 (assembly GCF_040065135.1). NCBI lineage: Bacteria > Pseudomonadati > Pseudomonadota > Gammaproteobacteria > Enterobacterales > Enterobacteriaceae > Klebsiella > Klebsiella sp. CN_Kp066. The sequence continues at coordinate 196,388 of NZ_JBEAIU010000024.1, forward strand.
GTACCTTCCGTTGCAAGACATGAAGTTTTCAGCGACTTTGTCGATACCTTAAAACGTATTGGCTATCACGTTTGGTTTAATGTCGTTGATTGCACTCACTATGACGTCCCCCAGATGCGTAAGCGCATGGTACTGCTTGCTTCTTTACACGGTGAGATAAAACTCGCCGAGTCAACGTGTACTCAGCCAATTACAGTGAGACAAGCCATAAGCGATCTGCCAGCTTTAAAAGCAGGCGAAACTAGTACTGGGGATAAGCTACATGTGACTTCAACGTTGTCGGAAAAAAATCTGCAACGTATTAAAGCTTCAAAACCCGGTGGAACGTGGCGTGACTGGCCTGAACATTTAGTTGCTGATTGCCATCGTACAGATAGAGGAAAAACATACTCTAGTGTCTATGGTCGAATGGAATGGGATAAACCTGCTCCGACTATGACTACTCAGTGTTATGGTTTCGGGAATGGCCGCTTTGGTCACCCAGAGCAAGATCGTGCAATCTCATTGAGAGAAGCTGCTATTCTTCAGAGTTTTCCGCAGGACTACGTATTTATCCCCGATGATAGCAATGTCAATCTTAGAGTTCTGGGCCGAATGATTGGAAATGCAGTTCCGGTAAAGCTGGGTCAGGCAATCGCTCGCAGTATAAATTCACACCTTGACGATTTGAACTTGGTCGCAACAAAGTGAAACTTTAACCAGCCTCTGGGCGTACTGAACCGGAATCTGAACATTTTATGGATATTTCGAATCAAAAAAATCATCCTCAACAAATTATTCCAGAGCCAGGGCAACTTGTTGAAGTTCGTCGACGCCAATGGATCGTTGTTGAGGTTTCATCTTCCCAGTTACCACCGCCTTCGTCTCAGCAGCATCTCATAACTCTTTCATCCATAGATGAAGATGGTTTAGGAGAACTACTTGATGTTATCTGGGAAATTGAACCTGGCGCTCAAGTAATTGAACGAGCTGGTTTACCTTCGATTAATGGCCTGGATGACTCTGACACTCTTGAGGCTTTTCTTGATGCAGTGCGTTGGGGAGCTGTCACTAAAGCTGACCATCGTAACTTCTTACAAGCACCTTTTCGTAGTGGCGTAAGCATTGAAGACTTCCAGCTTGATCCGTTGGTGCGTGCAATTGATATGGCCCGTGTCAACCTTCTTATCGCCGATGATGTTGGACTTGGTAAGACCATTGAAGCTGGGCTAATCATCCAGGAAATGTTACTTCGGCATCGAGCTCGCACAGTTTTGATTGTTTGCCCTGCGTCGCTGCAAGAGAAGTGGCGTGTTGAGATGTTAGAAAAATTCGGTCTTGAATTTCAAATCGTCGACACCGCTTATATTAAGCGATTAAGACGAGAACGTGGCATTCATGCCAATCCGTGGACATCGCATCCACGGTTAATCACTTCAATGGATTGGGCCAAAAGTGGGGAAGGTTTGCGTTCTATGCGTGACGTCCTTCCCTTAAAGCCTAGTTATCCACGAAAGTTTGACATGCTTGTCATTGATGAGGCACACAATATAGCCCCAGTGGGTAGAGCTAACTATGCAATGGAAAGCCAGCGTACTCGGTTTATTCGTTCGATAAGCCCACACTTCCAACACCGTTTGTTTTTGACAGCGACTCCACATAATGGCTATACCGAGTCTTTCACTTCGTTGCTTGAGTTGCTGGATGATCAACGTTTTGCCAGAAATGTACTTCCAGATGAGAAGTTGTTGAATCAGGTGATGATACGCCGCCTCAAAAGTGATCTGGTCGATTCAGAGGGCAATCCACTTTACGCCCAACGTAAGCTCAAAGCCTTATCCGTCGAATATTCGGCTCAAGAGCGTTCTATCCACAAAAAACTGGATGAATATTGCCATAGCCGGGAGCAAGGAGCAGAGAAAGCCAGCAATACTTTTGGGACGACCTTTGTCAACCAGCTACTTAAAAAAAGACTTTTTTCATCACCAGCAGCCTTTGCATCTACTCTTGAAAGGCACATATCAACTTTGATGCATGGCAAACGGCCTAATGATAAAAATGCCATGGCTGATCGTATCCTTCATAAAGCAATCCTTCGTCTAGAAGAAGATTACGCCGACGATCAAGAGATAGAGAATGCCCAATCTGAAGCGGTGGAAGAAGCAACACATTACACCCAACCGCTGACGAATGAACAGAAACAAATACTCGATGTATTGCGTCAATGGGCGCAAGTTGCTAAGAATCAGGTAGACTCTAAAGCCAAGGCAATACTTGATTGGATTAATACGAATCTTAAAACAAATAATCAGTGGAATGAGTACCGAGTAATTCTGTTTACTGAATATCGAACGACACATCAATGGATGCATGAGATTCTGGCCAGCCACGGACTTGCTGGTGAGCGCTTAGCTGTTTTACATGGTAGCATGCCGCAAGAAGAACGAGAAAAAGTTAAAGCCGCCTTCCAGACATCACCAAAGGCTTCTGCTGTTCGCATACTCCTCGCAACTGATGCCGCCTCAGAAGGTATCGACTTGCAAAACTATTGTAACTACCTTATCCATTTAGAAATTCCATATAACCCCAATGTAATGGAACAACGTAACGGTCGTATAGACCGCCACGGACAACGCCAAAAAGAAGTTGTAATTTGGCATCCAGTTGATGGTGTGGATAAGGTGAATGCTCGTATCGGTGGTCACGGTGACGATATCCTACGAGCATTACGCAAACTTGAATCAATGCGGGCTGACATGGGTAGCGTCAATCCAGTCATCGCACCTCAAATGTCAGGACTGATTGAAGGCACTATCAAAGATTTTGATACACGTCTGGCTGAAGCCAGAATTGCAAAAACGAAACGTTTTATTAGTGTTGAGCGCGAACTAAAAGAGAGAATTGCGAAGCTACATGATCGACTCCTTTCAGCCAGACAGGAGCTTCATCTCACACCTGAGCATATACAAATAGCCGTCAATACAGCTCTCATGTTAGCTGGTCGTACAACTCTTGAACCTTTTGAGTTACACGATGCTCCCTCAGGTTCTGTATTCAGGATACCTGCTCTCTCAGGTACATGGGCACGTTGTCTTGAAGGACTTCGTCATCCCCATACACAGGAGATTCGTCCTGTCACTTTTGATCACAGCGTGGCGAAAGGACGTGATGATGTCGTACTCGTCCATTTAAATCACCTGTTAGTGCAGATGTGTCTACGTCTATTACGAGCAGAAATATGGGCGCGCGATGATATAAAAAAATTACATCGAGTTACGGTGCGCTCAGTACCAGACATGTTACTTGAAAGCCCTGCGGTCGCTGTTGTTTCACGATTGGTGATTACTGGAGGTAATCACCATCGACTTCATGAAGAATTGACAATAGCTGGTGGCTATCTTGGCGTCAAAAATTTTAGGCGCGAGGATGGTGTTAATAAACTACAGCAATGGTTTGAGCAGGCGAAACCTGTGACTACTGAATTTTCGCTTTTGGATGCCTTTCGCATGCGTTTTGAGCGAGCACAAAACAGTATTCTCCAGTCCGTTGAAGCTAGATCAAAAGATCGCCTGCAATATCTGACTAATACCCTTCAGACCCGCAAAGAGCGTGAATTGTCTGATATCAATAACATACTCAATGAACTTGAAATAACTATCAAATCTGAGTTAGCTAAAGATCAACAACCTATGCAGTTTTCATTGTTTTCAGAAGATGAACGCGCTCAAATCAAGCGTGATAATGCAGCGCTCGAAGCCCGTCTCGCTCGCATTCCCGCAGAGCGGGAACAGGAAGTACAAACAATCGAACTTCGCTATACCAACATTGATGATCGCACATTCCCTGTCGCCGTCATTTTTCTCGTCCCAGAATCTACTATTCAGAGAGGTGCAGCATGAGTTTAAATAATATTCACGCTGAATGGCTTTCTCTGGTAGATATTTCGGGACCTTTTCTCGCTATCCCGGTACTAACGCATACATTTCCTCAGGGACTAGAGGTGCTTAGTAGCTTCAAGTGTAGGCGGCTGCGCCAAGCCTATGACGAATGGCGGGAGGCATTAGAACTGGAAGATCCTCAGCTAGAAGAATTGCACTCTGCATGGATAGACGAAGTGCTGTCACGAGTGTTGGAATTTGATGATGATGGTAAAGGTGATGTGCTGAAACGTGCGGAGTGGTGTGGAAGCCACTTGAAATCACTATTGCCGGACCAGGGAGTGGTCCAATATCCCGATTTAGCAGTTGTCGATGAGCAGCAAGATAATAAGCCATTGTTACTCATACATACCTATAAACCAAATGTAGATCTGGAATCAACAGTTAAGCAAGAGGGATGGATAACCACTCCGGCAGATCGTATGGTTCAGTTATGTCGTTCACTCGATTGTCGCCTCGGATTAGTAACCAACGGAGAACGTTGGATGCTAGTAGATGCTCCAGTTGGTGCTGTCACTTCTTTCTCCAGTTGGTATGCGCGTCTTTGGAGTTTGGAACCAATCACACTGCAAGCGTTTGTTCATTTACTTGGCATTCGCCGCTTCTTCGTTGATGAAACTGAACAGTTACCTGCATTGTTTGATGCTTCATTGGAGTATCAAGATGATGTAACTGATGCTTTAGGTGAACAAGTTTGTCGTGCTGTAGAAGTGTTAATTCAATCGCTGGACAAAGCCGATCAGGATCGCAATCGTGAATTGCTGTGCGATGTCAGTGAATCAGAGCTTTATGAAGCCGCGTTAACAGTGATGATGCGTTTGGTATTTTTGCTCTCAGCTGAAGAAAGGGGGCTGCTGCTCTTAGGTGACGAGTGTTATGAGTCTAATTACGCGATTTCCACTTTGCGTATGCAACTACGGCAAGAACCTTCAGAAATCCTGGAAAGGCGTTGGGATGCTTGGACACGATTACTGGCAACCTTCCGAGCAATGTATAGCGGCATTGAGCATGAGAATCTACGTCTACCGGCGTTAGGGAGTTCATTGTTTGATCCTGACCATTTTCCTTTTCTTGAGGGAAGGGCTAAAGAATCCAACTGGAAAAACGATACAGCTGTACCTTTACCAATTGATAATCGAACAGTCCTACTATTACTGGAAGCTATTCAGATTTTTCAGGGGAGGACTCTTTCTTACCGCGCATTAGATGTTGAGCAGATTGGTTATGTTTATGAAGGTTTGCTGGAACGCACTGTCAGGCGTGCCGATAAAGTTACGTTAGAGTTGGATGCAACTAGAAAAGCTCAATCACCTTGGGTAACATTGGCTGAACTAGAATCTGTGAATATGGATGGAGCTGAACAACTGATTGCATTGCTTCATGAACGTTCCGGTTGTTCCGTCAGTAGAATTCGTAAGGATTTATCCAAACTAATCGATGAAAATTTAGCCGAGCGTCTTTTAATTACTTGCCAAGGTGATATAAAGCTACGTGACCGTATTAAACCATTCGCACATCTTCTTCGTACCGATCCATGGGGTTATCCGCTTGTCTATCCGGCAGGTTCATTTATTGTTACTAGCGGATCCAATCGCCGCGAAACAGGCACCCATTACACGCCGAAATCTCTTACCGAGGAGGTTGTTGCTCAAACACTTATTCCTCTGTCTTATATTGGGCCAGTAGAAGGTATTCCGCATGAAGAGTGGCAACTTAAATCATCCGCTGAACTGCTTGAACTCAAAATATGTGATCCAGCAATGGGTTCGGGAGCTTTCTTAGTTCAGACTTGCCGTTGGCTCGCTGAACGACTTGTCGAAGCTTGGTCGCTTGCTGAAAAATCTGGCAAAGTGATAAGTGCAATCGGAGACATATTGGAGATTCCTAATGCTGAAGAGCTCCTGCCACAGGATATGGATGCTCGCATTCTCATCGCCCGTCGCCTTATTGCCGAACGTTGTTTATATGGTGTAGATCTTAATCCACTGGCAGTAGAGCTAGCTAAACTTTCAATTTGGCTCGTAACTTTAGCTAAAGACCGACCTTTTGGATTCCTTGACCATAATTTACGATGTGGGGATAGCTTACTTGGTATTCACCGATTAGATCAACTAACCCAACTTTCACTTAAGCCTACGGTCAAAGGGCAAATACAGTTATCCAAGCAACATATTGAAAAGGACGTTTGGGAAGCATTAGAGTTACGGCAAAAATTGCGGAAAATGGCTGTCCGTGACATTCATGATATTGAAGCTATGTCATTATTAGATTTAAAGTCCCGTTCTCGTCTGAGAGTTTCTAAGCAGATTGCTGATATCTTTATTAAGAAGGTCTTATTTTCCAAGGGGGGCGGACAAAATCTCAAGAATGATCTTGCTTCTTTCTCTGTTTTTGCAAGTGATGCACTTAAACGAGGTAATGAGGACGTTTCATTTGTTGCTAAAAATATCTCCCATGGCCTTATTACTAATGTAACGAATGAACCGTCGAGTCATAAGCCATTTCATTGGCCACTTGAATTTCCCGAAGTATTTACAAGAGAGTGCGCAGGGTTTGATGCTTTCGTAGGAAATCCCCCTTTTTTGGGTAATCGTTTATGGAAATCATCAATGGGTGAAGTACTGCAGTGGCAATGCCAGATGATACTGGGTACCTCGCCAGGAAAGATCGATCTCAGTGTTGTATTTCATCGTCGGGCAGTTGATCTACTTCGCCCTAATGGTTGTTATGGATTAATTGCTACTAGCAATATAGCGGAAGGAAGTGCTATCTCAGTAGGGCTTGGAACTATAGTTCGGAATGGAAGTATCTATTTCTCTAAAAAAGGGATGCCATGGCCAGGTAAAGCTTCAGTGGTTGTATCAATAATTTGCTTCTTCAAAGGAAGCTGGAATGGTACATGTATTTCGGAAGGACAAGCTTGTGATCGTATTGGTGCGCGTTTAGAACCTGAATCTAAAAATGTTTGGATTCCCAGAACACTCCCTCAGTCAATATTCAGCTTTGAAGGCGTAAATAATAGTAAAGGCATGGCGTTTGTGATCTCGACGGCTTCACCGTGGTTCGAACTACTTAAGAGTGAAAAGAATAGCCTTCTCCGGCCATATATCACTGGTGATGATTTAACCAGCTATGCGTTACGAAGAGTTGAACGATGGGCTCTGGACATAGCTGACAGAAAACTGGATGAAATTGAGAAAAACTGGCCCATTGCATTCCAATTTTTAATTCAAGAAGTTCAGCCGACTCGTACAACTGAGGCGTTGAAGAGCTATAAAGGGCTCTATGAGCGCTGGTGGCAATTCTGGAACAATCGTGCTGACCTTATGCGAAAATTAAGGAAAAGAAATGATTTTATTGCATTTGCAAAGGTCACAAAATATCCATTTTGCTTGATGGCTCCTACTGATTGGAACTATACAAATAAAATTCTGCTTATTGAGGTAGGGAGAAAGGATCTTTTTGCCATTTGCTTGAGTTCATTTTTCCGAAATTGGTTATATGCGTTCTCAGTTCGTAGTCTAGGTGCAGACACTAATACTCTTACACTTTCCATCCGTGAGGCAGTATCAACTTTCGCTTTACCAAAGGAAATGGTGTCTAATTCAGGTCAGTTCCATGCGGCTCGCTTTCAAGAGTTAATCATTAATTGGAGTGATGAAAATCAAAGTGGAATAACTGAAGCATTGAATTCAGTGAATAATCCAAACTGCAAACATCCAACAATATGTGAATTACGTAAAATTATGGCCGCAATAGATGTTGAGGTAGCACAGGCATATGGTTGGGAAGGTCTTGATATTTCATATGATTTTCGTAAATTTGACGGTGGTTCATCAAAAGATCCATGGCGTTGGGCTATATCAGAAGATCTAACCGCTGAGTTGATGAGTAAATTAATAGAGCTCAACCGACACTACGTTGAAGGGCTTTCTGGAACAAAAGGCAATGTAGCTAGCCCAGATGCACGAAGATGACGCTCTAAAAGTTGCGTTTGAAAAAATCGAATAGCTATTGAGGATTTTGGCCCACAGTCGAAAGAACACTGATGGTATTGACTTGTTTGATTATTGATGAGGATATATATGGCAGATAACAATAAGTCAGCTAACGCATGGTTTGCTTTTGACCGTGGCTTCGTTAGCGATTCCACTTTAAACCTCCATACAGTGAATTTAAAAGGTGATCGCTCCCTAAATCAAGGGATTGCTGAAAGTGATTGGGTAGTAGTCCTTGATACGTCAGGGTATATCACGCGAATCGGACGCATTCTGCGCATTCGCTCTGATCTCGAAACTACTACGCTCTATTTCGATCGTATGTTTCGGGTTGTATCGCCTGTTTCCATTGGTTCGACCTCACTTACACTACCTGCAAAAGGAAGTTATGGCCGGCTTCAGTGGAAAGAATTCATTGAAATGCTACCAAATTCACTAAATACAAGCATTGCTGAAATACCAACGATCGAAGATCAAACTTACATTCGCGAATTACTGCAACTAGCAGTTATGGATGATTTACTCGGGCCGGCAGCCGGCCCTAATGAGCTTATCGTCGATATGGGCGTAAGGGATCGATATCTTGTTGGTAAGCTTGCTCCACGTGAAGCCGCCGAGCGCAGTTCTGAGTTTTCTGTGGATCCAGAGAATGCTGATGATGATGTTGGTGACCAAATAGTTAAGTCTCAGACAACAAAAGTGGATTCTCCAAAAGTGTCTGGCCGGGGAGAACCTGATGTCCCGGAAGAAATTGATGCTGCCAGCAACCAATCATTGGTACCAAGTAGTCTGGGAATTACTTTTTGTGTCGATGGCGATATTGATCAAATAGAACTAGAAGCTCGTTGGGGACGTTATGAGCGTAGCAATGACCATGAGATTTATCGAATCCGCAAGAACAAGGATACAGGGGGCGAAGAACAGACCAAAGTAAAAGTCTGGCAGCGTTTCCCTAGTGGCGGGAAGATTACATTATCTCTGATAGAAGGCACGATTCCTCCTCAAGTTGTAGATAGTACATGCCCAGATGTTTTGGTACAGGGCACAATTCGTCACAAGAATGAAAATGGGGATCGCCTGATCACCATATTCCTTGTAAATAATCAGGAAGATCCACCTTCTAATCATGATATGGCATGGATTTTCCAACCAGAATTGATCGTTAGACCAGTAAAGGATGCTGCTGAGAAAGCAATATTCAGGCGTAAACCCGTTTTGGATTCTGATGGTATGGATCCCGAACGTGAAGCGCTGGAAATGATTTACCGTAACCATGTTGAATTTGCAGTAGGGCATGGTGTTGCTGTGCATGCTAAACCTGCAGATAACACTGAACTTGCGACTGAAATTCGCACGACTGTTATGCCACAGTACGAAGTCCAGAGAACAGAGACTCCCGGTCTTGATCCATCAGATCGTCCAGCGATGCAAGAAATGGTCAAAAGTGGTTTACTTGACATGCAGAAACTGGCCACTTTGGAAGTGGAACCACTGATCGATGCATTAAATGTACTAACCAAGGACTATCTGGATTGGATTAGTGAACAACGTGCCAGTGTAGGTATTAAAATTACAGGTTTTGAAACCCAATCTCAGATCGCAATGGATCGTTGTAAGGAGATCCATTCTCGCCTGCAAAAGGGTATTGATACACTTAAGCTTAATGAAAAAGCGCTGGCAGCATTTCGTTTCGCCAACAAAGCAATGGCAACGCAGCGAGTACGAAGTTTATACGCGTTGGCTAAACGCCGTGGTGAAGATACAACTATTGAACCATTTGATATTGAAAAGAATCGTAGCTGGCGCCCTTTTCAGTTGGCATTCTTATTGCTCTCTATACCTTCGTTGGCAGACCCAAACCATTCCGATCGCGTGCAGCCTGTAAATGCCTATGCTGATCTTTTATGGTTCCCCACGGGTGGTGGTAAAACTGAAGCTTATTTAGGCGTTGCGGCTTTTACAATGGCCATACGCCGCATGCAGGGTAATTTAGGGGGGTATGATAGTTCGCGCGGCTTGGCGGTAATAATGCGATACACATTGCGCCTGCTAACATTACAACAATTCCAGCGTGCGACAGCCTTAATTTGTGCTATGGAAGTTTTGCGGCGAGAAGCACTCAATAATGGCGACGTGTCTCTCGGATTAGAACCATTTACTATTGGTCTTTGGGTTGGCAACAAAGTAACGCCTGGTTCGACTGAAGAGAGTCATCGAGCTATTGAAGATGCCCGTAATCCGGGAAAAAACCATGCGGGAACGGCCTCACCTGCACAATTAACTAGTTGTCCATGGTGTGGTTCATCAATTATCCCCGGACAGGATGTTGAAGTTAAAAAGGATAAATTGGGGGGAAGGACGTTTGTTTTTTGCGGTGATAAAAAGGGGCGTTGTGACTTTTCCAAAGGAAAATCAAGTAAACAAGCCCATCCAGGATTGCCAGTATTAGTAGTGGATGAAGAGATCTATCATCGCCCTCCCACAATGATGATTGCTACTGTAGATAAGTTTGCCATGATGGCATGGCGTGGCCAGGTGAGAACACTTTTCGGCCGTGTAGGATTGGAATGTGAACGACACGGTTTGCTCTGGCAGGGGGCTAGCTGCACAGGAAATCATCCCGCAGCCAAAGGACAACCTTCAACTAAAGTTAAGGTTATCAATCCAATACGGCCACCGGACCTTATCATTCAGGATGAATTCCACTTAATTAGTGGACCTTTGGGCACTATGGTTGGATTGTATGAGACTGCTGTTGATGAATTATGTAGTTGGAATCTTGACGGGAAGTCGGTCAGACCAAAGATCATTGCTTCAACTGCAACAGTCCGTAAAGCTAAGGAACAGGTAAATAATGTTTTTATGCGCCAAGTGGCAGTATTTCCACCACATGGGATAGACGTTGAGGATAACTTTTTCTCAGTACAACGACCTATAAAAGAAAAGTATGGACGTCGTTATCTTGGGGTATGCTCGCCTGGCAGTTCAAGGCCCGCAATGCTGATCCGTGTTTACACTGCATTCCTGACCGCAGCACAGGAATTATTCAACCACTTTGGCGAGCCTGCTGACCCTTATATGACAATGGTTGGCTATTTCAACTCGCTACGCGAATTAGGCGGGATGAAGCGACTTGCAGAGGATGACGTACAAACACGTTCTTACCGGGTGCGAATGAGCATGGTGGAAAGACCGGCATTGGCACAACGTAGTATAAGCAATATTCGTGAATTAACTTCCCGAGTATCCAGTCAGGATATCCCTAAATATCTTGATAATTTAGAGGTTAAGTTTAAATCTGACTTTGATACTACTACTGGTAAGTATGTGACTAAATGGCAGGAGGGGGATACACGGGCTATTGATATCGTCCTTGCTACTAATATGTTGTCTGTCGGCGTCGATGTTAACCGACTTGGTCTTATGGCCGTAAATGGTCAGCCTAAAGGAACGGCCGAATATATCCAGGCTACCAGTCGTGTAGGGCGTTCATTTCCCGGTTTAGTTTGTACCGTACTAACATGGGCTCGTCCAAGAGACCTTTCTCATTACGAAACATTCGAACATTACCATGCCACCTTCTACAAGCATGTAGAGGCCCAGTCTGTTACTCCTTTTTCTCCTCGAGCGATGGACCGTGGTTTAACAGGTGCGTTATTAAGTCTTGTTCGTCTGGAAAACGACGAATTCAGTCCAAACGATGGGGCTGGTAAGTTGAATATGTCTAATCAAGTCGAGATCTGTAATGCAATCAAAGCTCTGGCGAATCGTGCAGGTAACGTTGCAGAAGATAATTCTCGTAAAAAATTGGCAGAGAATGAACTGAAAGAGCGTGCTGATGAATGGGCAAAGAAAGCGTCTATGGGGGGGCGGATTCTCGCATATGAAAAACGTGGGCCTGAAATAGATAAGACAGTTAGTTTAATAGACTCACCAGGCCTGAAGCCTTGGGACAACTGGACCGTGCCTATGTCAATGCGAGAAGTTGAACCAGGTGTGAGACTTATAATGAACACCAACCATATAGCGGACGATCACAATTGGAAGCCTCGTCCCGCAACTAAGGATGAGGACTGATTATGAAAATTAATGAGAAAACACCCGTTGGTGAAGTTCGCCCGAGCCAATTGCTTTGGACATATGGTCCTGGAGCCCTCATTGATTTGCCCAACTTGTCAGTTGTAACACTTGGAATCGACAGGTGGGAAAAGAACCGTTGTCAGCCAATTCAGGAAACCCGGTTACTAGCTGCCGTTAGAAAGGTATTAGGTGACCAGGTTGAAAGCTTGCGAATGCCACCATTTAAAAAAGGCGAAGTCACAGATATGTTGTCTGCCGAGGCAAATATCGGGGTACCTGTTCGTCCTTTCCCTAGATGGTTACGATGCGTTAAATGTGGGTTACTTTCACCTTACGATGCCGGGCTTTTCGAAATAAAACCAAATCAATATAGACCTGAACGAACTCGTTTTGTCCATAAAGATTGCCGGGGTTCTAAGGGCGATCAACCAGCCAGGGATGCTGATGCAGTACCAGCCCGTTTTCTTCTAGCTTGTCGCGATGGCCACCTTGATGATTTTCCGTGGCATTATTTTGTTCATGGAGGAAACAGTTCGTGCAAAGGGACACTGCGATTCTTTGAAAGTGGTGCTTCATTGCAGACAGAAAATCTGTGGGTAAAATGCGATTCTTGTGAATCATCAAGGAGTATGGCGCATGCATTTGGTAAGGCCGGTAAAGAAAATCTTCCTGCATGTAGAGGACGTCATCCTCATCTGGATTACTTTGATGCTGAATGTAACGAAGAACCACGTGCAGTACTGCTTGGGGCCACGAATAGCTGGTTTCCTATAACGCTTTCAGCACTAGTGATCCCATTATCAAACGTTACCCCATTACATCAGATAGTCATTGATTATTGGAATGATTTTTCGGATGTAGAAGATCCTGCTGAACTTAGAGGGACACTAAAAATCCTCAACAAACGTGGTGAAGCTCAAGGTATTGAAAAGTATGCTGTAGAGGAAATATGGTCTGCAATTGAAGCTCATCGCTCACATTATGGTGAGGAGTTTGTCGGCGAGGCTGATATTAAAGGTCCTGAATGGGATGTATTGATAGAACCTAATCCCCCCGCAGATTACCCTCATTTTATGAGTAAAAAAGCTAGTACTCCGACGCGTTTTACGCCATATATTGAGCGAGTTTTACTCTTAGAACGGTTACGTGAGGTTAATGCTTTACTTGGTTTTACCCGGGTCGAAGCTCCTGAAGAATCTGAGGATCCCAATGAACGACCACAAATGGCCAGCCTGTCACGGAGCAAACCTGATTGGGTACCTGCTAATCAGGTCCATGGTGAAGGGATATTTCTGCAGTTCAATGAACAAGCGCTTGTGGCATGGGAATCTCTGGACGCTGTAAAACAATCGGACAAAATGCTTCGCGGTGGGCATACAGGTTGGAGAAATGCTCGTCACTTGGATCCAGAAGAAGGTTATCCCGGCATTCGCTATGCTATGTTGCATACACTTTCCCATTTACTGATTCGAGAATTGGCTCTGGAATGTGGATATAATGCCGCGAGTATTCGTGAGCGTATCTATGCAAATACAACCAATGGCACTCCTCAGGCGGGTATCCTTATTTATACCGCTGCCGCTGATTCAGACGGTACTTTAGGGGGACTGGTTGATCTTGGCAAACCAGAAAATCTTGGACGTTTACTTGAACAAGCATTAAATCGCTCAAGGATCTGCTCATCAGACCCATTATGTTCAGAGCATGATCCAGAGAAGGATCGTTCGCTGCATGGAGCTGCTTGCCATGCCTGTAGCTTAGTTGCAGAAACCTCTTGCGAGAAAGGGAATCGCTATTTAGATAGAGCCCTGCTTGTACCAACACTGGAGCATACTGAAGCAGCTTTCTTCAAGGATTTATTAAATGGATGATCTTCTGGACGCTATTACAGCGCTGAGCTCTCTAATATCATCTGAAAAAATAAGAGCTATCGCTGAAAATATTAGCCATATTGATGATAATAAATCTATGGCCACATTATACAATGTGGTCAATACTCCAATAGCTGTAACAATAGTCAAACAACTCACTATGGCCTGGCAAAAAACGTCTGTCAGTTCTAGTGAGTTGGCTGCAATGCTCCTTACTGCCAGCCATGTCTATTCAAAAGCCACTTCAGAGCAATCTACCGAGTTAGTGTGGACTGGCCCCACAACACCATTTGTTTCAGCACGTCGTACTGAACAGGCTTTGCTTCAAGTTATTAGTACCGCTGAGCGCACTCTGTTTATAACCAGCTTCGTCGCTTATGATGTTTCAACGATAGTGAAAGCATTAAATGCTGCAAATGAACGCGGAGTTATGATCTCAATTTTACTTGAATTATCGCAAGAGAAAGGTGGTAGTTTAAATTTTGATACCATTGAGAAGATGAGAATACAGGTCCCTTCAGCCAAACTTTATGTATGGAATAATAAAGATAATGAATATTATGGCGGATGTGTTCATGCAAAAGTTGCTGTTGCTGATGCTCGGGAGTGCTTTATCACTAGTGCAAACCTTACTGGGTATGCTATGGAAAAAAATATTGAAGCCGGGGTGCTTATTTCTGGCGGAAGTATTCCAAGGCAACTTAATGAGCATCTTTTCTATCTTATTAAAACAAAAATTATTAGCTTGATTTGATAATGCGGTTTTAATAGCCCCTACAATGCACTATTAGAAATAAATTTATACTTATGGCTTATTTCGTTTCTCTGTGAGTAATAATATTTGGGTTCATCAGTTTGCGGTGTTATTTTAAGTGATATATGAGTTATCTGTTCTGTGAGGCAATTCAAACGTAACCTTATTTACTGAACTTCAGTAAATTTAAAACTCTATATTGAAATGGGTTTAGGGCTTGAAAATCAAAAAAATTTTTCACGTATGGAACGGATTGGGGATTCAACTGAATCAGAAATTAAAAATCATAATTTATAGGTGGCTGGTTTTTTATATTCCTGCATCATATCTCTGATACAGGAACAGTCACAGTGAATGGCTATAAATTATTAGTAAACAGAATGTCTATCTCTCACCTGCATGGCGGTACTTATGAATAGGCTCACCTGTTTGGGCGTGCACAGCTAGAACAGGATAGACAAAGGGGCCTTGGCTGCTGGCGTCAGTAGCTTGTGCATATTCATCATCTGTTTTAGGCAGATTGTTTTCAGGGCATAAATAAAAAATCATTGGTGCACGAATGCTGAATTCAGATGGTTCAAGTATGTAGTCCCGCTTAATTACCTCTTGTTGCGCTTTGTTTAGTGTTGGATTGGCTATAAAACGCACGGGGATTACGACCTCCCATGCGGTATCTTTGCGCGGAGGGGGGGCGGCAGGAATAATCAGTTCCGGCGAGTCCAGAAATCGCGCCAAAACAAAGTCCTTAAACGCCGAACTGCCCCAGTCATAGGCTCGCACATGCTGGCGCCCGTTAACGGTGATAATTACCGTAGGGCTTAGTGTACGGGATATGCCTTCCGGGTTTTCCATTGACGCATAAGTCACTTTTACTTGCCCCTTCTGTTCGATTGCTGACAAAAAAATTGCCAGCGTGCGGCTATGCACTGCGCGATGGATGAGCGGGATTTCCTGCGCGTGGGCCGCTTGCGGCGGTTGAAATTCTACCGTCGCACGCCAGACCAGATCGTTTTCTCCCAGCAAAACAGGCGTAAACGTCGTACTGGGGAAATACCCTTTTCGGCCGGCCCCCTTCTCAATAGCATTGCCTGGAGCGACCTCCATATAGGTTCTTACATCAGTACGAGCTTGTTGCGCCGAGACGCCAAACTCTTCAGCAATCATGCGCGAAGTGACTTTTCGTTCCCACAGTAGCTGGCGCTCAATATAGCGCAAGCGCAACCATTGTGCGTGGCTGAGGGGGGATTTGTGTTTATCAAGAAACATTGAGTAGTACATATCAGTTTTATTCTTATTTGCAGGTTAATCAATTGCGGTTTGATATACGGACTAAGTATAGAAGGCGAATGACATCAAAACAAATAACATTGTTATCAAAGAAAATTAAGCAAAGTTTCTTTGCTTAATTGGGCGGGGAGTACTATAGTGACTTCCGTCTCAGAGGGAGAATGTTATGTCACTAGGGTTTTTGGAGCAGGCTCGTAATGAATCTATGGCACGCCGCGAGCTGACGATTCAATCTCACGCGTTGCTGGTAGTGCGGACGCTGGATTCAATATACAGCGCCCTACAGCGCAATCCGTTTGATGGCTTCGAGCTTGATGCACTGGCGGCAATTATGTATCTCTTTGACGCCATGCTTTATTATGCTGACCGCGAGCGCCAGCCAGGTATGACGCGTAAAGAAGCTGAGCTATGTCTGGTTGGGCACCTCAATGAAGCCTATCCGGGACAAGAAGCGTCCGACTACGCGCAAGTTGCCAGCAAGATTTTTGCGGCGATCAAAGACCCTTTCCGTCTCAGTTATTACGACTTCTCGCAACGAACGCATTCCGAAGAGCAGATAGTCCGTCTGGTACGCTATGACCAGCTATCCGGCTCAGATGATATTCTCTGGTCGCTGACTGATGAAGGAATGCTGTTCTATACCCTCCGTTTGGATGAAACGCCGATAGAACGCGCTGCGATTCTGGCCTGGCGCACGCTTAAAACCATCCGTCGCGGTGAGATCGACAAGGCAGTACACCAGATCCAATCAACGCAGCGGCAACTGGAGCAATATCTGATTGGGATGCGGATGAAAGTGCGTGCTGCCCAGTCTGGTGATTTGAGTGCATCTTATGCACACGATATCCGTCCCGTACTCAATGATTCCTTTGATAAAACCCGAGAGGTTTTGGAACATATCCAGAACTCAATGTCGGCCATTACCGAAATGCTGGTTGAAGGAAGTTCGAAATTAAATCCCGACAAATTAAATAAGCTACGTAAGGCACAGGAGATTTTTGCTGAGGTCTGCGCTTTTACGCAGCGCTATCAAGACTGCTTACTTGATGTTAACAAAGATTTTGAGCGAGCTCGTCTGAAACTCATTATTCCCAGAGATAATACCCTTTTCCGGGAAACGCTTGAAAAAGGTGTACTCAAGCCCTTGCTGTCTCATCCCCCCGACACTGTCGAAAAGGAAATCGATGGTCTCACCGCACGCCTGTTGGCTCCCCGAAGACAGGATGATGATCGGCACATTCTGTTTGACCTTGAGGCGCTGCTGAACCTTTATCTCGATAGATTTGAACAGGCGCTTCCACATGAGATACAGGACCTCACCGATCAGCCTGTAGCTATTGAAACCAACCTGCGAGGTATCCCTGAATCTGTCATTAAAAAATGCAGCGATTGGGTTAGTGACCGATTGAAGAATTGGGGGCATGTGAGCTTTAGAGATGTTTTCGACGCCTATGAGTGCGAAGAATTATCCGAACAAGAACAACAGGTTTGTTTACTTCATATTGGCAGTCTGGCAGCTAACAGCGATCCCGCAATAGAAGTAGAGATAGACGACGCTATCGAAACAACGCTCTGGCGGGCTAACAATATCAAACTGTTAATGGTCGCTCCCTTATACCCCTTTGAGGAGTAGTTATGTACGACAACGCGCATCAACAAGCGAAACGCTACGCCGAGATTGCCACGCAGGCAATTATGAATTCACTGGGATATAAAATGGGGGATGAGCTGATTCAACGTGCGCTTGATCTGCAAGGTGATGCCCTGTTCGCAGAGATTATCCGTGGCGTCGCGACAGGTATGAAATTGCGGTATCTCGGGATTCATGAGACCTACGGGGTATTACTGGCTGCAGATGGCCGAGGCCCGTTTTCCCCATCTTTGGGTTGGCTGAACAAACGCTTGTTACCTGAAACAATGGCTGAGCAACAGGGTAAGGAACGGAAAGAACAGCGTCTGTTTGCAGGCTTAACACTGATTGCGTTGCTGGCTGATTTGTTTCCAACTCCAGACACCGTTCGTGTCGAGTTCGGTCAGAGTAACGCCATTAATGCCGCCTCGGTGGTAGCCAGGCTCAATAATGTTGCCGACCAGGTGATTGCCCAGCGCAAGGCCGAGGGGGACGATACCGTAGATGGCCTACTTATGGCGGCCAGGTTTGTGCAGGAAGAACGTATTCCCCGTATTCACGACGAAAAGGTGGGGCGTGTCTCAAGTATTCGCTCGCAAACAGAAATGGCAACGCGCTGGATACAACTGCTGCAGGAGGAAGGCTTTCTGGCCGAAGACAGCAGTTTGTCGGGAGAGTCCGACTGGTATCCGACCCAAAAACTCAAACATTATCTGCGCCATACTGGCATTGAAGAGACGGTGCGTTTTGTCATGAGCATCAGTCCAGCCGTAGAAGAACGGTCGTCAGACTTAGTTGAAAGCGATATTGCAGCATTAGCAGATACCATGGAGTTTTCTTCGCTCAATGAACGTCCAGTTACAACTGGAACCACAGAAACACAACGTTTGACGGAGATTTAATCATGTGGCTGATTAAGCGGGTTTATATGGATGGCGCAGGCCATGAAGAAGCTTTCTACAAGGACCTCACACTGGACTATATTGGCCTGTCTCAAGCGGTCGGTAGCCCTGTTGTTGAAGGCCTGCGCTCGCCCGTCAGGAATGCGAAGGTGGTGACCAGTACCTATCAGCAGCTTGTGAATGGGGGCGGTAAATCAACCTACATCGCGCTGCTGTTATCGATTTTTGAGCCGTCCGTTAGTGACTTCACCCAATATCTGGCAAATCATCGCCAGAGTGAATACCACTACCGCAATTACTTCTATAAAGAACTCTCTGTTGTTTTGGTTGAGATGGTCAATGAATCAGGACAAACGTTATTACTGGGACATGCTCATCAGCGTAATGGAGATGATGTTGACCGCACACTGTTTATTTGTGATGCGCCCGACGCCCTGATGGGCGCGCCGTTTGATGAAGTCCCTTCTTATTCCCGCGCGGAACGCAATTCTGAGCTACGTCCCTATGCCAATAGCCTGCGCAGCTTTGATAGCTGGCTTAATCTCAAGGCCGGTAGTGAAGGCGGCATGCATTGGCGTAAAACCACCAGACAGAACGAGTGGCGCGCATTTTTGCTGGAACAACAAATTAACGTTGATCTTATCAAAACAATGGTGACCTTCAACTCCGAAGAAGGTGGCCTGACCCGTTTTATCGAATACAAAACTGAACATGATTTCCTTGGCGCATTTTTCGCCTGCACCATGTCTAAAGATGCGGCTGAGCGGCTGCGGGAACTGGTAGCGCATGAAGTTGAACGTCAGGGAGAGTTAGAGGGGATCCGTCGTAACGAGTCCTTCCTGAAGGATGTGCTGGCTAACTGGCTGGCGTTTCTTGATCCGGCTAAACAGCTGGAAAGCATCCAGGCGCAGCAGCAACTGCTGGATGATGGCTTCCGGGAAGCAATGCGCGATCTCGCAGCCTTTGTCAGGGATGCTCAGGTTGAACAGACGCAGCTTGAAGATAACATGGATAGTTTGCAAACGCATATTGGCCAGGCGATGTCTCTGCGTGAGCAGTTAGGTAAGCGCAGAGCACTGCTTGAATATGATCTCGCGCAGCATCAGTTCGACAAACAAAAAGCGATAGTCGATGCGCTTCAAGACGAAGCCGATACCAATCAGCGCCAGATTGAGATTACTCACGCTGCTATAGACTACAAAGCCTATGCTAAGGCCCAGAATGAGTATCTCCAGGCAGATGAAGATCTGAAGGTATTCCAAAGTAAAGCGGAAAGGCCGCTACAGGTTATTTTCGAGCGTACTGCAGGCGAAGCCTTAGGCACATTAGAGTGGGCAATTGACAGGCATCGCCAGCAGGAGGCTACGCTTGAGGAAGAATTAGGGCAGATGGATAGAGAAAGCAATGCCCTTAAACAATCATACGACGAACTACAAAAGATGCTGGGTGGCCTGGAGGCGGATCGTGAGAGATATAAAAGAGACAAACAGCAGGGCGAATCGCAACGGAATGAATTATGTGAAGCTGGATTGATCCAGAAGGATGAAACACCAGTAGCAGCCCAATACCGACTGGAATTAACCTTACGCAATGCAAAGCAGAGTGAAGAACTGGCTAATACAATTCTTCATCAGAAAGAGCAGGCGCTGGAAGCACAGCTGAATGTTGTGCGGGAGGCATCAATTGAGAAAAGTGAGGCCCAGCAAAAACTCATTCTGGCTGAACAAAAACACCAGTCAGCTGTGGATAGTGCTTTAGTTTTAGCAAAAACCTATCAAAAACTGCCAACGTCAATGCAACATGATCTAGATATTGAAGACACGAGTTGGCACAGCGAGCAGTGTGGATTGCAGCTCGACAAGGTATTGAATGCGAACTCTCACACGCTGAATGGAATGAAAGAGCGTTTACTGCAAGCCCGGCACGAACTGGACGAGTTAAGGATGACGGGACATGAACTGGTCGCTAAGCAGGTCAATGAGGCACTTGAAGCGTTTTATGCGGCGGGCATTGCACGGGATAAGCTCTGGACATTTCCACACTATTTGGCCTCTGTTTACAACGATGATGCACAAAAGATTGCATCGGTGATCGATCAAAACCCTGGACGCTACCTGAGTCTGGTCGCGCTCGACAATGTAACTTTTGAACAGGTCCATAAAATTAGTGAGCTCCTTCCCTGGAAGAAGGCACCTATTGCTATTTACCTGCTGGATGAAGCACAAGATCTCCGCCGAGAAACGTCTGAATTAGTACAGGTCGTCCTCTCAAACCCCGATAAGCACGGATATAGCCAGGCCGCTTACGAAGCCCGGCTGCAAGACCTGGAGAATATCGTAGCGTCGCAGGAAGTCAGTGTGAAGGCGGAGAAGAGCGCCCTTAAGGTACTGGAATCTTTCAGGAATGACTGGCGTCTGCATTACGAACAGTATGGCAAGCATTGGGGGGGACTGCTTGACCAACGGGAGCTGGCTCTCTTAATACTGGAAAATGCTGATGCAGCACTTAAGCAAGCTGAGCATGATGAGCAAACACTGCGTGACGAGAAGATACATGCTCAGGTGCGGTTAAACAACGCCCAACAGCAGAAAATTCAGGCAGAAAAAGCACATGATAAACTGAGTTTTTTTGTAGAAACTGAATGGGCGAAGCGTGAAACGGCGATAATGAAACTGGAGCAGTTAGCTGCACAGATTCAACGAAGCAAGGACACTCTTTGCACCCAGAGAGAGAGACTGGAACGGCTGAACGAGATCGAGAAGAACAAGCGCTCCGAGAAAACCCTTTTAAATATCCAAATGGGCAACTGGGGTAATCTGTGTAACGAGCCGTTCTATTCAGAGATTACGGCGACTGAAGGTATGGCCGGACGAAGCCCCGAAGATGCCCATGAGATGGCAGCTCAGGCGCACAAAAAATTGCTCGAAGCAGCCAACGGTGATCAAGTGACCGCTCTCAAGCAACAACTGAAAGATGCTGAACAGGCACAACGTTCTGCCTCTGAGCGTTTGACTGCTCAACCCACCTACAATACATATCCGGACGAGGTAAAAGCGGCGGCTATCAATGAGCTAACGGTAATTAATAACCGTATCGTACGCCTGAAGGAACAGCAAAAGCAATTCACGCAAAATCTAATTAATTCTCAGGTAACTCTGAAAAATTTTTCTCAAAGCTGTGAGGAGGCTGGTAAAGCACTTGACGAGGATTTTATTTGGGAAGAGAAGCCCATTGAGATAGAGACAATCCAAACGTCTCTGGCTGAAATCGTCAACAGCCTCCATGAAATTGAATACCAGCTAAAACTTCAACTGGAGCAAAAGAAGCTGCAGTTGCAAAAGATGGAAAATGTGAAAGAACGGCTGCAGAACGCCAAAACAGCTCAAGCGATGATTCAGCCCATTACGCCGAGCTCTGCCGCGGGTCTACCTGGCAGGATCCTGAGCATCACAGAATATGCTGACGATCTGGCTACACAATGCCAAATGTATGCCGGTCTAAATGAAACGCTAAAACAGCAAAATATACGCGTCTCTACGGTCTGGGGAAAATTCCGCAAACGGATCGAAGAAGAGTTGGCCAAGGATCTAGATACCCGAGCCAGTCAGGAATACTTACGGCAGTTGGACTCAATCGCAACTTATCATGAAGTGCTGGGCGATTTGGACAGGGTCGGTACAGGGATCACGCAGGTATTTGAAGCTGTGCAGGATAGCCTGGAACAATTCCAGCGTTCGATTGATCTGACTGTCACCCATCTGACTGCTCATCTGGAAGGGGCGATTAAACTTCTCAAGCGCGCGATGTCGGTCAAAATTCCTGAGGATTGCCCCGTACTGCCTGGCCGGCCCATTATCAAAATGACCGACCGGCTGAATGATGTTGCCGCTGATCTCAGGGGTTTTGCCAGCAGCCGCTTGCAGCAGTGGATAGCCAAGGGACAGATACCCCGATCGCCCAATCGAGACGCCTTAACAGCTGATTTGATACAGTCGGTATTTGGCGAAGGGGAGCTGGAGGTGCGTTTGCTGAAGACGAATGCCAGCCGTCCACAATGGACTCCTGTCACCCGACTTGAAGGTTCGGGTGGACAGCGCCTTACATCTGCCTTTTTACTGTTTGTGACGGTTGGTAAAGTACGAGAGTACGATACGGGTATTTCAAGTGCAGGATTCTTGTTAGCCGATAACCCGCTGGGTAAATCGAATGCCGATGATCTAATGCGAATTCAAACCCAAATGGCCAAAGCCTATAAAATTCAGCTCATCTACCTGACTGGTATTTCGGATGAAAACGCCCAATCAATGTTTGATAACCATCTCTTCCTGAATAAAGTTCAAAAACTGAGGCGGCGCGATTTGGTAACCGTTGATAAAGAACGCCATGCCCTGTGGGCAGCTTCTCTGGCTGCTAAGCCACAGTTCGATCCCGTCATTTAAGGCTGATATGAGATGAGTAGCGTAATGATCTGGCTATCCCGACTGGAGTCGACAGCCAATAAACATCGTCTTGCCGCTGGTAAGGCCGCCCGTACAGTGAAAGCTAATGCGGTGCTGGATGAGGTATTACGCGCACACAATCAAGAGGCCTTGAGCCAGGAGGTGCCTGATTTGCTGAGTCAGGCTGTTACGCTACTGCTTGAGAGGGACTGGCGGGCTCAGCCTAAGCGCAAAGCGAGTTGGCAGCGCTACTGGCGGGGTATGAGCCTGCCAAGTACTTTTGTTTACGAAGGTGCCATCGTTCCTACGAAGACAACATCAGAAATAGCCTGGCATCCTTGGTTGGCCCGACGTATTACAGGACAACTGACCCAGCCAATCAAAGCACGCTTACAACAGCTGAATACATATCTTTTTCGCCAAACCGAGGGCGACAAGTCACTATTCCCGGGCTTGCTTGGGCATCGTGAGCGGTCTCTGCTTATATTTGGTGACGAAAAAGCGCTGGACTCCTTGCCGCCTGATGGCTGGAAGCATGTCACTCTGACTTTGGCTGATATGGGCGCGTTTCGACGTGCACCGCCTTTACCGTATGAGTCATCATGTTGCCATGATCTTCCGGCTATCATTGTTGAAAACTCCGATGTGTATTATCGACTATGCCAACTTAATCGAGTTGAGACTCGTTGGTCACTGGTCATTTATGGCGCAGGTAACAAAGTGTCCGGCCAGGCGGAGTGCGTGTCACAACTCCTTGAGGTCGAACAGGTAAAACAGTTACTTTATTTTGGCGATCTGGATGTAGCGGGCTTAAAAATCGCCCATCAGTTGCAGTGTAAGCTGCTTAGTGATTACGGTATCAGCTTACATTTGGATGAATGGCTTTATAATGAACTGATCTTAAATGGTCTAATGACGCCAGAAGGGAACGCCAATAACGAACGGTTTGATTTTGAATTGCAGTGTAGGTGGATGCCACAGTTTGTTTTACGAGAAATGAAGACTCTTCTGGCGATCCATCAGCGTCTACCTCAAGAAGGCGTGGCTTCTTTAGGTTTAGTCATATAGTTTGAATCCCAATGTGTTTTTTAGGAGATAGCCTACTTATAATACAGGTGGGTACTCCTATTGGAGAGTAACCTTTACTGCTGATTTATTATTCATCGTGACCGATGATATATATTTACTAATCATATTGGCTCCATTTATTGAGAATAAAGATCCAACTTTGTGATCTTCCACCCAGTATTCAATTTCATGTCCCATTCTGGGGGCAAATCCCCAAACTAAATTCTAACAACCCATTAATTTTCAATTACTTAAAAGAAAAGGCGAGTCCGGCCTTCGCACCAAATCCCCCAATCAGACCACTAAAATACTTTTTTGTATCTGCATTTCATCATTTGAAAAGCTCCTGTTGAGGCATCTGTTCTTCTGGCCCCGATGCGGCTAGCACAGCACTCTCCCCACTATCCACCCGCGCTTCATCCTCACACCACCTTTCAAACAGCCTGGCGAATCTGGCGCTTTGCCAGGTTTCTCCAACCTGGCTCAAGATAAAGCCAGTGACCACAATAGCGGAAATAAAGTAAAACAGTGAAAATGCGATAGCTGAATTTACGCCCCCGCTGGCCAGTAACGATTGTATTGTCGTCCACCAGGCGCAAGCGAAAATAACTATTGAAAATAGCCAGAAACCCCCGCTAACGAGGTGAAAAGTTTTAATTTTTTTAGCATCTACAGAAAAATGATTTTCTTCACAACGATATAAGGATGGGTTTTTAAGGAAACTTATTAATCGTACATCATATGAGCCGATATTTTTATCAGCGATAAACGCGATCAACTGATGGGCGTGCCAGACAGGGAGGGTAATCCCGATCTGCTCATACAAAAACTTTATTTGTACGGTCTGATGCGTCCTCGAGAGTTTGGTGTCGGGTATGTCAGCGTTCGCTATCTCAGCGATTTTATTCAGCACCTCTATTTTGGTTTCAATAGGTACCTTTTCAAAGCGAATTTTTCGCTTCGTTTGCGGGCTGGACATCACTTTTCCCGCCCAGTCGATCATCTTTTTAGCCACATATAAAATCGCGGGTAGCAAAACCAGCTTTGCAATATCTATCTCATTAATGGCTCCCATCGTTATTCCTCTATAAAATGAATACGTAATGAATTTACAGCACCAACTTTATTTTATGTAGCCCTCATTATTATGAGGGCTTCGATATGGCTAATTCCTGGCTTACTTCTGGTCTGACTTAATGCCATCCGCCCAATACGGCCCCTGCCCGGAGGCCGTTATGCTTAAAGACTGAAGCCAATCTCCACCGATGCCGCACTGCGTTCCCCCTCGCCATGGTAAACCGCCTCGATATTGTTACCATCGGGATCGAGTACAAAGGCCGCGTAGTACCCCGGGTGATAAGTTCGCTCACCGGGTGCGCCGTTATCACTGCCGCCGTGTGCCAGCGCCGCCTGGTAAAAAGCATCCACCGTCTCACGATCCCTGGCCTGGAAAGCCAGGTGATGCCGTCCTGTCGGCTTACCTGTGGAACCGGGGCTATTAATGGATGAAACAACAAGCTCATCAGCCCAAAAATAATCATCGTAGGTATTCACGACAGGGATCTCAAGGACCGCCAGCACGGCTGTATAAAACGCTTTGCTGGCCTCGAAATCATTTACCACAAGCTGGATATGGTCGATAAGCCTGCCGCGATGTAATCGGTAAGTCTCCATGATGGTTTCCTCATTCAGTCGTATTAACAGGTGTTTATCTGTTATCTAAAAGGAGCGTTGTAGGGATTTGATGGATAAGTACAGGTCCGGAGTGGCGATATAGAGCATGGCATTAAAATCCAGTCTGTCACCGCAATCCTGACCCCTCAACCTCGTCCCCCAATCACCCCGATAAACTCTCTGACCTGCTTCTGCTTCCTGGCCGACAGCTTCTCCACCCTACGCATCGCGGCTTCCAGCTCCGGTTCCGGCTCAACCGCCGTCAGCACAATACAGCCCTCCATCACCCGCACCTCCACCCGGGTGCCGGTCGAAAACCCTGCCGCCGCCAGCCACTCGCCCTTCATGATCAGCGCCGGAACAAGACGACGATCTGGCAAACGTCTCACATAACTCACCGTCAACTGACGCTTATTTTTCGGTGACACTTCTGGATCAAACGAATCTACAATACAATCAGCATTAGTCATGGTTGCTATTCCTGGTAAATAGTAATTGTGATCAGCGGTGCGGGTGTGCGCCAACACATTCGCACCGCGCTAAATAACACCTGTAAACCTAACCAGTAATAAAAATAAAGTCCAGACTTTAATCGGACATAATAAACGCTTTTAACCGCAAATTAAGAATTAACAGAATGCATGATGCTATTAATTAGCGCCTGTGGAAAATGACTTTCCTGATATTGCTGAAATAACCGTAAAGCAGATTCAAAAAATAAAAGCGAGATAATGCACGCAACAGGATGCCCATACCTAATTACGGGCACCCCATCTCTTTTGCCAGCGTCCCCTTCCGGGACTTCAGGCGGCGAGCGATACCTGCCGGCAGGGTGGACCAGAACGAGAGCGCCGGATGAGTCCGCCGCTCAATCTCCTCCACCGTCACTTGATAATCACAAAAACTGGCACTTTTGGGCGTCGCCTGATCCAGCAAAAACGCCGCGTATTTGCCCTTATCCGGACTGGAGCCGATAAAAATAATCTTCCAGTAGCCGCTGGGAAGCTCCACCTCGGGCGCGGCGGGCAGGGTGGCGATATGCCGTTCGAACAGCGGCCCGGTAACGGACCACACCGCCGCCACGTCGCGGCGCTCGGCGAGGGCGCGCTCCTTATCCTCCAGCCGCGCCCACGCCCCCTGATTCAGGTCGGAGGCCTGAGGGGTGATATTGGAAAGATAGTTTAACGCCTGCCAGTCTGCGCTGGCGCCGAGCCCGGCGAGCGGCGCCTGATGCCCGCGATCGACCGCCAATGCTGCGCTGGCCCCTTTGTATGCCGCGGGGGCAAGAGTATCCGCAGCGGGTAAATCCGGATCGCGCTTCCAGCTGCGCGAACGCCCGCTGGCCAGGCTGGCTTTGGTGATTTTATACGCCACCCAATTGGCGAATTTGCGGTGGCTGTTGTTGTTGAGCGTATAGGCTTCGCGAACCAGCGTCTGGTCGCTTCCACCGGTCGGGCAGCCCACTTCACAATTATCTACGTGGGATAACCCGGCAACGCACGCGGCGGCAAAAAATAACGACGGCAATACGCTGAATATTCTGAATAGCTTCATGTTGTTGATGACGTCACAGAGAAGATGAATCGATGCATAAAAGAACCCCCTGAATAATCAGAGCGGAATTCACCTATGAATCGCAAAGATGAAGTGAGAGCGTAAAAAGAGTTAGCCGGTCGCAGCCGCGCGGAATATCACAAGATGATTTAACATCACGGCGGATGTTATTTTGTGATCTCAGAAATGATGTTGAATGAGGTAATCAGACTCGCTGCCCGCTATTTTCAGCCGGGCTGAACGGGCGGGAATATGTCCAGCGAAGCGTAAAGCGGTGCGGCATCCATGTCGTTGTCTGAAAAAATGTCGCGGCAGGGGAAAACGCTTCTCTCTGCGAGGAGGATTACTCAGACTACGCGGATGACCGATTAAGGAGATAAGTTATGAAAAAGGAACGCTGGAGAGGCGTGCTGGCACTGGCCATACTTAGTCTCCCTGCGCTGGCGGAAACCGGCGTTTCATTCAGCCACAAAGACTGGGAAGTGGTATGCGATAACACGCTGACCTGCCGGGCGGCGGGATACAGCGCTGAAGAAGGAAAAGGCGGTTCGGTGCTGCTGACCCGCCAGGCCGGAGCGGGCACTGCCGTCTCGGGAGAGCTGATGCTGGCGGAGGTGACCGACAGCGACGTTCTGCCGGGCAAACTGACGCTGTTGATCAACGGCCAGCCGGCAGGCGATGTGAAGCCAGCAAAAGAGAGCTGGCCGCTGTCGGAGAATCAGGCCCGGGCGATCGTTAACACCATCAAAGGCAGCGGGAAGGTCGAATTTACAGGCGGGGAGGCGCCGTTTGTGCTTTCCGGCGAAGGCGCTTACGCGGTACTGCTGAAAATGGACGATGTTCAGGGGCGAATCGGCACGCCGGGCGCGTTGACCAAAAAAGGCGACAGACCGGAAAATAGCGTCCGGGCAGCGATTCCCGCCCCGGTTATTCACCGGGTCATTCCTGAGAAAACGCAGGAGAGAGCGTTAACCGCGCCTGAGCTGGCGGTGCTCAAGCCGAAGCTTCTGGCCACGCTAAAGAACGATGATTGGTGCGATCGCCTCCAGCCTGAGGAGGGTGAGAAGCCTGAAACCATTAGCCTGACGCCGCTGGATCACGCCCATTCTCTGATTTCGGCCTTGTGCTGGCGGGCGGCCTATAACGAGGGATATGGCTATTGGGTTGTGGATAGCAAACTTGAGGGCAATCCGACGCTTATCACGGTCTCCGGTTCTGAGTATGGTGACGGCGAGATTTTTATGA
The DNA here is from genome assembly GCF_040065135.1 of Klebsiella sp. CN_Kp066. Lineage (NCBI taxonomy): Bacteria > Pseudomonadati > Pseudomonadota > Gammaproteobacteria > Enterobacterales > Enterobacteriaceae > Klebsiella > Klebsiella sp. CN_Kp066. The sequence continues at coordinate 224,807 of NZ_JBEAIU010000024.1, forward strand.
GCCAGAAAGGGCGAGGGCTCGGCGATTGCTGGGGGACGGCAAGCTGGCTCTGGGATGGCACAACGTTCCGTAAAAGCCGTGAAGCGACCACCGGGATGTGCCGCTATCTTCGCCTCGGCGGGACATGGGATCTCCCCACCTGGGTGACCGAGGTTAAACTGGCAAAATGAAATAGCGCGGCCAGAATCTCTCCCGGCACACACGTCGACAGAGAGGGCGGAGAAGGATCTTAACGATCGCCAGCGTAGCAGGATCGCGATCGAGAGCGGCAGAGGCGGCAGAAAACTGACGCCTTGTTCAAAATAACAGCGCGGCTAATGTATTGCTAACTCGAATTAGTTTATGATTAAGCCGTTCTGTTCGTTATGGAAAATGAGTTTATGGCCAAAACCGTTGAGCAAGTCGCCAGGGCGCTGGAAATCTCGATTACCACCGTGCGCCTGGTGCTGGGTGGCAAAGCTGAGCAGTATCGCATCAGCGCCAAAACGCAGCAGCGTATTAATGATTACATCGCCGAGAACGGGCTGGTCGTTAACCATATCGCCCGCAGCCTGAAGCTCAATAAAACCGAGACCTTAGGGCTGGTGATCCCGCGTTTATCCAACCTGTTTTTCTCCACCCTGGCGGAAAAGCTTGAAGCCTGCTGCCGTCAGGCGGGGTATCAGCTAATGATTGCCTGCACCTACAGCGACAGCGAGCATGAAAATAGTCTGGTTGAAGGGCTGCTGGCGCGCAACGTTGACGGGCTCTTCGTGGTGCCCTCTACCCGGGAAACGCAGCTGCATCACCAGAAGGTGGCGCGCAAGCGGCCGCTGGTGCTGCTCGACCGCGATTTTGGCGAGAGCGACGTGTCGCTGGTGGTGAGTGATAACTATAACGGCAGCAAAAAGCTGGTGCAGGCGATGACCCAGGCGGTGGACGTCTCGCCGATTTTTTTTATCGCCGGGGATACCCAGCAGCCGTCGATCCAGCGTCGTCTGCAGGGCTACCTGAGCGAGCTGCCCGCGGGGAAGGAGTGGATATTGTCCGCCAGCCATAACCGTCAGGAAGAGGGCAAGCAGCTGATGCTCGATTTTCTCCGTCAGCATCGCGAACCGCCGAAGGCGTTTATCGCCTCCTCCCTGCCCATTCTGGAAGGGACGCTGAGCGCGCTGCGGGAAACCTACGGCTTTATTCCGTCGGATATTCCCATCGGCACCTTCGATGAACACCAGATGCTGGGATTTCTGCCGAACGCGGTGTGGTCGATGCGCCAGGATGAGGACGCCTGGGCGCAGCACGCGTTTCATCTGATGCAGCAGAAGCTGCAGGGGGAAAATGCCGATGTGAAGATCACCGTCCCGATGACCCTGATTCATCGCCCGCTGTCGGTAGAGAAGCAGCGGAGCCAGTAAATGACACGGCTTGTGTGAACACGTCAATCCCCGGCCGCGCTATGCTGGCCGGGGCTACAAATACCGCATCCTGCGCGCGCTGGTAGCCCGGATAAGGCGCGGGCGCCGCAATCCGGGAACCCTTAACGATCCCTCATCAAGTCAATCGCTGAACAAACCGCGCCGCCAGCCCGGCGTCCAGCTCTGGCGGCAGGCCGCTGATCCCGACGCCGCCAATGGCCAGCCCGTCGACGATCACCGGCTCGCCGCCCGGCATCGCCAGCAGCTGCGGGTCGTTAAATACCGCCAGCTGCAGGGTACCGGAGCTGACCTCTTGCGCCAGCGTTGCCGTCGGACGGCGAAAGCGCAGGGCGCTCCAGGCCTTGCGCTGCGCCAGCTGGCGCGGTAGCGGCGGGCAGCGAGCGTGCGCACCAAAGGCGATGAGCTCGCCCTCCGGCCCGACAACCGCCACTGCCAGCCCCCGGGTTCGCGCATCGCTTTCCGTCTCCTGTAAAAACCGCGCGACCTGCTGGCATACAACGCTATCGTTCAGACGGACCTGGGGACAGAACGCGTCATTGTCCGGCATCGGCGATATACCCCCTTAAGCGCAGATAGAGGTCATCCAGCTCGCCTTTCTGCGCCGCCGTCAGCGCCACAAACGGCTCGCGGGTGGGGCCGGTATCGACGGTCTCTTTCGCGGTAAGATACTTCGCCGACTGGAACACGCCGCGCGCGACCAACTGCTCCACCACCTCGTTGATCTGCTGCTGCAGGCGCTGCGCCCGGGCGATGTCGCCCTGCTGAAAAGCGCTGCGCAGGGCGAGAAACAGCTCCGGCTGCAGGTTAACCGTGGTGCCAACCGTGGCCGTCGCGCCCGCCGCGAGGCTGGAAAGGAAGATCTCATCGAAACCGTTAAAAAAGACTTTCTCCGGGTAGCGGGCGATCATGCGTTCCAGCGAATAGAGGTTATGCGAAGTATGCTTCACCCCCAGAACCTGCTCTTCGCCGAGCAGCGCGTCGGCGCTCTGGGCATCCAGCTCGACGCCGGTAAACTGCGGAATATTATACAAAATCACCGGAATCGAAATGGCGTCCAGCACCCGACGGTAGTAGGCGATAATCTCCTCGCGGCTATATTTGTAGTAGTAGGGCGGCACCAGCGACACCGCGCTGGCGCCGTCCTGCTCGGCGTGCTTCGCCAGCTCGACGGCGTCCCGGGTGCGTGGCGTCCCGACGTGGGCGATCACCGGCACCTGACCGCCCGCCGACTGCACCAGCGTCGCCAGCACCTGCCTGCGCTCATCGAAACGCAGCAACGGTCCCTCCCCGGAGGAGCCGCAGCAGTAAAAGCCTTCAACCCCGCGCGCCAGCTGGGCGCGGGCGAGCGCGTCCAGCGCCGCGTAGTTCACCGACTCATCGGCGTGCATCGGCGTCACCACCGCGGAGATAATGCCGCGAAAACGCTGCCATTTATCGCTTACCATGCGGTCCAGCCTCCATCCACCACCACGTTGGAACCGGTCATATAGACCGAGGCGTCGGAGAGCAAAAACACCACCGCGCCGTTGTACTCGTGGGCTTTCGCCATCCGCCCGATGGGAATACGGTGGGTGTAGTTTTTCTGAAAGCGCGGGTCCTGATCGCTGCGCTCGACGCCGGAGAGGGTCAGGGTATTGACGCGAATGCCGTCGCGCCCCCAGTAGGTGGCGCAGTAGCGGGTAAAGTTATATAGCCCGGACTTTGCCGCCGAATAGGCCACCGGTTTGACGAACGGAATGCCGGTGTCCTCTTTTTTGTAGCTGTAGATATCCTGCACCGGAGAGACCACGCCGTAGATCGAACCGACGTTGATGATCGAGCCGCCTTTGCCGGCCTGCTTCATGCGTTTGCCGACCTGCTGGGTCATCAGGAAGGTGCCGACCAGGTTCACTTCCACCACCTCGCGGAACACCTCTTCCGGAAACTCTTCAAACGGCCCGGAGACTTCCGGCGGCGCGCTGGGCTGGGTGTCGACGCCCGCGTTGTTGACCAGGCCATCCGGCACGCCCCACTTCGCTTCAATGCTGTCCAGCACCCGGTTAATGCTGGCTTTATCGGTAATATTCACTTCCGCGCACAGCAGGCGGTCGGAGTCCTTAATCGTCCCCAGCACGCGGTCGACGCGCGCGGCATCGACGCGGGTGGCCAGCGCCGCCACCTTCGCGCCGCGTTCGTGTAACGTCTTCACATACTGCGCCCCCAGCTGTCCAAGGCCGCCGGTCACAATGATGACCTTGTCTTTAACCGAGAATAACGTGTCTTCCATTGTCCTTTCCCCTCACTGCGTGGTTAGATTTTGTGGGTTGCGAGGTAATCACGATCGAGAATAATGCCGTGGCCCGGCCGTTCGCTCGGTACGTAGTAGCCGTCCACCTCTTCGCCCGCTTCGGCGATGATGCGCAGATCTTTCCAGCGCCCGCCGTCGGTCATCTCGGCGTATGAGATATTCGGCACCGTAGCCAGCAGGCTGGCGCTGAGCTCCATGACAAAATGCGGCGTCATCGGCAGGTTGTGCGCGCGGGCGACGGCGGCGATATCCAGATAGCCGGTGATCCCGCCGACGCGGCCGAGATCTGCCTGGATGTAATCCGCGCTGCCGCTCTCGATGTACTGCGTAAACTGGTTTAAGTTATAGACGTTTTCTCCCAGCGCGATAGGCGTGGCGCTGCGTTCGCGCAGCCGCAGGTGGCCGGCGATATCGTCGGAGGGCAGCGGCTCCTCAATCCACAGCAGGTTAAGCGGCTCGAACAGCTTGAATGCGCGCAGCGCCTGCGGGAAGTTCCAGCCCTGGTTGGCGTCCACCGCCAGCGGGAAGCCCGGCACCGCCTCCTGAATCTTACGCAGCCGCTCCACGTCCTCTTCCAGCGTCGGTTTGCCCACTTTCACTTTCGCCGCCAGATAGCCGGTGCTTTTCCAGCGCTTGACCTGGTCGATCACTTCCTCAATGGACAGATGCAGGTTGATGCCGCTGCCGTACAGCGGAACGCGATCGCGCACGCGGCCAAGAATGTCGATAATCGGCGCGTTGAGGGTTTTACCTAACAGATCCCAGTAGGCAATATCCAGCGCCGCCAGGGCATGGGTGGTGACGCCCGCGCCGCCGACGTCGTGTACGTGTTTATACGAGCGATGCCACAGGCCGCGCGGGGAGAGCGGCTGGCCAATAACGTCCGGGATAATCTCGGCAATCAACGCAGAGATGGTTTTCCCGCACCAGCCGGAAGTGTGGCTAAAGCCGGTGCCGACGTGGCCGTTAGAACCGTAGACGTCAACTATCGCCACTTCGATATCGGTGACGTGGTGAATTTGATCTCCCCACGGGCCTTCCGGCAGCGGAACGCGGGCGGTCATCAGTTCGATATTTTCAATCACGGGCATTTTTGTGCTGTTCATCTGATTCCTTCCTTTATGGGTTCAGCGGGGGCCGCCCCTGCGGCCCGGGCGGTTAATGTTTGGAGGCCGGGGATTCATGCCCCTCCAGGGCGATTGCCGGGCTGGCATCATGTTCTCGATCGTTCTCGTCGCCCACCGCATGACCGAAGACTTCCGGCAGCAGGAAGATCGAGGCGAGGAAGGCGCAGAACGGCGCGATCGCGATAATCATTGAGGCGACCGGTACGCCGACCGCTTCAAACAGGGCCGGGAAGACCAGGGTGGTGACGAAGGCGGTGACCTTGACGATGGTATAGCCGATGCCGGAGGCCACGCCGCGATAGCGCGGTTTTGCCACCAGCGAGATCACCGTCATGCCGCTTTCGGAATCCCAGTAATGGCCCCACAGCATCAGCGCCGCGCCGAAAATGATAAAACCAAAGCTGCTGCTGTAGACGCCCCACGCCGAAATTGAGATGCCGATGGTGACCAGCAGGAAGCCGTATTTGCTCAGTCCCTTATGCCCGAGCTTCGGCAACAGCAGCGGGCCGACAAACGCCGAGAGCGCGGCGATACAGTTCACCGCCAGCAGGGCGAGGTTATTCTGGATCTGCCCGGAAATCCCGATGGTGACGAGGATCAGCGGCAGGAAGAAGGAGAAGGCGTAGTTTTCAAACGACTGCACGGCGCAGGAGAACCAGCCGAACAGGGTGGTGCGGCGGGTAAAGGGACGACGGAACAGATCGTGCAGCGTCTCTTTGAGCGTCGGGTCGGCGATGGTGACGTTTTCGTTGGGCAGAATATCGTCCAGCAGACGGCCATCCTGTTCGCCGTAATAGTCACGGGAGGCTTGTTTCGCTTCGATAAAGCGGCCGCGTTCGACGAACCACGCCGGCGTCTCCGGCAGCTCCCGACGCATAAACAGCAGCAGGCAGGCCGGGATCGCCGGGACCGCCAGCACGATGCGCCAGATCATATCCGGATGAACATCAAGCGCCACCAGCGTGGTGACCAGCAGAATGGCGGCGATAATCCCCAGCGCGAACATAAACTGCCAGCGGTTAGCCATCACTTCGCGCTTGCCCTTCGGCATCACCTCCATGATGTAGGTAAAGCCGTTAGCCACGTCCGCGCCCACCGGGATCCCGGCGAGGCAGCGAATAATCGCCAGCCAGTACATATTGGGCGCCAGGCCCTGAAGAACGGCGAAGATCGCGAACAGGATCATCGACCAGAGGAAAATTTTACGCCGTCCGAGCTTATCGGTCAGCCAGCCGCCGAGCAGCGCGCCGACCACCGCGCCAAGCTGGGTGCCGGCGGCGGTAAAACCAAGCAGCCAGCTGCTGGGCTCATAAATATCTTTCAGGGCGAATAAAATAAACGCCATGGAATAAATATCCCATGACTCAATTAATAATGCGGTGATCATCAGCCATCCCGCTTTGGTGCAGCCGGGGGCCTCCTGCTGATCGAGCCGTTTCTTTGCCTTCTGGATAATAAATTCAATATGTTGCTGCTGATACATATAATCCTCTCTTATCCGGGCAGGCGGAGGGCCCGCCCGGACAGATGCGCGTTAATCCGCTCTTTATGGGCGATAAAGAGACGAATGAAGCGGATGTTTGCCAGGATCGCTAACAACGTAAAAATTACATAAGCGAATCAGTTGTTATTTCATTAATAAATGCGCATCGCCTGCGATAAAGACTTTCATATTTTGCGTCAGCGCCTGGGCAATAAAGGCGTTCAGCACTTCGGATAATACCTCCTCTTCTACATAAGCCAGACTGAGATGGTTGCTCTGGTGGCCCGCCATTAAATCGTCGCGCGAAACCCCGTCGAGAACGGCGTTGAGTAATGGCCACTCGTAGTTGGTTGCCCGGCGGCGGCGTTCGAATTCGTCATGCGGCAGTTCGACGGCGGTGCCGGTGCCGATATGCAGGATCACCTGGGTACCTTCGTAATGCGCTCGCGCCCAGATAAAGCGTCCGGCTTTGCCCTGACCGGCAATGGTCGAGCCGCCGTAGGGGAAGAACATCGCCGGCTGGCGATAGCCGGTGGCCCCGGCGATCCCGCCCTTCAGATGGGCGAACGGCACCGCGCCGGAGATCTCCAGATCCCAGTAGAACGTGCCGTTGTATTCGCTACCCCAGCGGATATCGTGAAGGGTGGTTTCGCTCGCCATGCCCAGTGCGCCGAGCAGCTTCGCCAGCATCACCTGTGGGATGGCGCTGCCCATATCCACCTCGTTGATGCAGGGGATCGGCGCGTCCGGACAGACGATCTCGCCGTTCTCATCCGGGATCGGGAAACGTTCCGCGTTGCCGATGGCGCCTTCGGCAAAATCCGAGGCGGCGCAGCTGTCTTTGAGCCCCTGCTGATACTGCACGCCCACCGCCGTCAGGCCGAAGCGCTTCACGAAGCGCGCCATGGCGATCATCATCGCGCACTGTTCCAGCACCTGCTCCCGGGTCAGATCCTTCGTCCCGTCGGCGCCGAACCGGAAGCGCATGCCGCGGGTCTCATACCAGTCGAGACAGGCTTCGCGCAGGTCGGTCGGCACTTTGTTCATTTCAACCAGCAGCGCCGATTGCGACAGCGACTCCACCGGCATCCCTACGTCGATCATCGCTTTTTGCGGGAACACGCCGTTGATCATCCCCATACAGAAGGTATCGAACAGGCCGACAATGGCCTTGTGTTTGAGGATCGATTGCCCAACCTTCACGCCAATCTGTCCGGCTTCGCTGGCCAGCAGCGGCGCGCTGGGCGCAACCGGATGCAGATAGCCGAGCTTATGGCTGAGATGGCCGTCGCGCAGCCAGGTATCCAGGCCGCGAATAAACGCCTCGTCGGCGAAGGTTTCCGACCACAGCCGCGAGTAGTTGCGCTCCAGGCTGGTGAGGCAGCCTGCCATACAGAGCATGCCGACGAGGCCCGGCCAGGTGCCGTCAAAATTGGCGAGCAGCAAAATAGGGCCGCGATGATGTACCAGCGAAGGCGCAAGGTGATGGGAGTATTGCCAGGCGGTAAGCAGGACAATAATCGGCGCATCCGGATCGATCCCGGCGAACAGCTCGCTACCCTCTTTCTGGCTGCTGATAAACCCGTGGCCGCGGCGTTCGTTGACCGGATGGGCGCGGCGCAGGCGGTAGCCTAATGTTTCCAGCGCCGTTTCCAGACGCTGTTCAAACAGCTTCTGCGTGGGCCAGCAGGTGACGTTAGCCGGTTCGCGGAGATCCGCATTGGTGACCATCAAGACTTCGCCTGGCTGCGGGGTAATAAGCCCGGCTTCGGCGGGTAACGTTAAATTCAACATGTGAATTTCTCCTGTAGGGGGTAGGTCGCTTAGTTATCGTTGATCGTTCTGCGCAGGGATTAGCGCCGCATCAGCCGCTTCAGGCAGACTGATTTCTATGGCTAACTCGAATTAGCAAATTAGGATAAAAAAAAGACAGGGACAAACCCTTTGCCGGGGATTTGTGATGGCTATCAATGTGAAATTTTTAACTAATTAATTTTAAAAACATTATTTTAAAAGGTGGGGTGAAGTGACGAGGAAAGTTTGCTGAGGCGGTTTAAAGGCGTGCAGAAAGGCGGGCGGGAAGCGCAGCGAGGACGGTAAATTCAGGTTTGATATTTAATGAATTGAAATTATTGAATTATTTATTTTTCCGTTTGAGCATTTTGTCTGGGGTGATTGACAGGAGTGTTAAAATTTAACCGATCCTGGTCACACTCTTTTAGCATTTACGTTGTGAATTTCTGTATCTTGTTATAATTAGCTAATTCGAGTTAGCTTGTTGGTGATTTTCCCTCGCCAACGATGTTAGCCAGGCGCTGCCCGACTAAACAATAATGATTCAGGACAGAGGATTTAATGATGACCCTGCTTACCTCGCCCGCCATTGCCCCTGCAAAAAATGAACAAACATCGCAACAAACCCATGAAAGAAGAAAGCTGCTCACCGTGCTGGGCTCCGGTCTTTCTGGCACAACGATTGAGTTCTATGACTTTTTTATCTACGGCACCGCCGCCGCGCTGGTGTTTCCGTCGCTGTTTTTTCCTAACCTCTCGCCGCTGATGGCGCTGCTGGTATCCTTCCTGACGCTGTCGATTACCTTCGTTAGCCGGCCCATCGGTGCCATCGTATTTGGTCACTATGGCGATAAGATCGGCCGCAAGAAATCGCTGGTTCTGTCGCTGATGATTATGGGGATTTCGACGTTTTTCATAGGGTTAATCCCCAGCTACGACACCATAGGCAACGCCGCGCCGTTGATACTTATCTTTTTGCGCCTCTGCCAGGGCTTTGCCATCGGCGGCGAATGGGGCGGGGCGACGACGCTGATCACCGAGTATGCGCCGCGCCATCGCCGGGGCTTTTTTGGCACCTTTGTTCAGTTGGGCAACGTGCTTGGCCTGTTTATCGCCACCGGCGTTTTTGCGCTGGTGGTGATGCTGCCGGAGGATGACCTGATGTCCTGGGGCTGGCGCGTGCCTTTCCTGTTAAGCATCGCGCTGCTGTTCGTCGGGATGTTTATCCGCTCAAGGATCGAAGAGACGCCGGTGTTTCAGGAGAATCAGAAGCAGCAGCAGAACGTGCCGAAAGCGGCCGAGCAGAAGTTTCCTGTTCTCACCGTGCTCAAACATCACCGTAAAGCGGTATTCCTGGCGATGGGTATGCGCATGGGGGAGATTGTTCTGGGCTGGCTGACGGTGGCGTTCTTTATGTCCTATGTGACAAGGGAACTCAACTTTACTCGCGAAACGGCGCTGAACGGGCTGCTGCTGGCCAGTTTTGTCGGCATTTTTACCTTTCCGTTCTTCGGCTGGCTTTCCGATAAAATTGGCCGCCGACCGGTCTATCTGGCCGGCGCCGCGATCACGTTGATCTTTGCCTTCCCGCTGTTCTGGATGATCGACTCCGGCTCGGTGAAGATGTTTATGTTCGCCACCACCTTCTGCTATTCCGTGGGGCTGGGCATGATGTTCAGCGTCCAGCCCGCCTTCTTTTCGGAGCTTTTTGACACCAGCGTGCGCTACACCGGCGTGTCGCTCGGCTTCCAGTTGGCGAATATCGTCGGCGGCTTAACGCCGATGATCGGTACCTTACTGCTGGTGTGGTCCGGTGGCGCATCGTGGCCCATCTCGCTGTTTCTCGCCTGCATGGCGCTAATTACCATCCTGTGCGTCTGCGTGACGCGGGAAAGCTATAACGATGAGCTTAATGAGGTGAAGAAGTAGCCGGGGAGGGTTGCCCCGCCATGACCGGCGGGGCGGGCGTATCAGAACAGATTAAATTTATATTCGATAATCACTTCCGAAGAGAGCGAGTTGGCCCGGCTGTAATGGCCGTCGGTAAGCACCGGCGTTTTGCCATTCATCTTATAGGACCAGCCCGGCCCGAACATCGCCCAGACGGTGAGATTTTTCAGTCTCGGGTGCGTCGGCACCCAGCGGCTGAAGGCGTTAATTTCCCCGGTACGGACGTGGTTGCCGCGGTAGTTAAACTGGGCGATGTTGCCGGCGAGACCGATAGCCAGCTCCGGCGTCAGGTTATAGTCCGACATATTAGAGAGAACCAGTTCACCGTCGCGCATATAGTCGTTGCCGGCGTAAGCCATTGAGATAAAGGTCCCGCGCGAGTTTTTACTCATATGGCGCGGGTAGAAGCCCACTTCATTGGCCTTATTCGCATCGGTATAGCCCAGACCCCACTTGGTGCTCCAGTTGTCCGCCTGCCACTTCACATCCATGGCGATGTGCCAGGCATCATCGTCAAAGTCACGCTTATTTGCCGGCATCGCTTTATACTCGTCCAGCGCGTGAGTGGCGTAGACCTGAGTACCGATGTTCAGCGCTTTTATCGGCTTAATATTGGTAAACAGAATATGGCGGCGCAGATAGCTGTCGCTTTCACCATAGCCGTACTGCATGTTCAGGTGCTCGCTTTGCCACAGAATATCGCCGCTGGCGATATGGTTAATGTACTGTCCGCTGTTGGTCTGGAAGCGTTTCTTATCCGGCGAGTTACGATCCATCGCGCTTTCGATGTACGCGCCGCGCAGCGTGAAGGGACCGTAGTTCACCGCGCCGGTCCAGCCCAGGTAGGTGGTCGGAGAGAGGCGGGTCGAGTTGGAGATGACGCCAAAGTTTTTCATCGTCTGCCAGCCCCAGCGGGCGTTCAGATGAGTGTCCGCCAGGCGATACTGCAGCTTGATATTGCGTTGACCAAATTTGGAAAAGCCTTCAGCGTTGCTTTTGTTATTTCCGCTGCCGTTGTTATAGAGTACGCCGCGGGAGTTAAAGTAATCGCTGGCGCCGAGCTTTACCGCCCCGTAGTATGTGGCATCAAAGCCAATAATATCGGCAAAATAGCCGGACTGATAATCGACGGCGACGCCCTGACCCCAGGCATTATGGACTTTCTTCGGCTCGGTCTCTTCTTCCTTAAGATATTTCCAGTAGTTTTTAAAGGATAAATTCAGATGAGACTGGCTGAATAACGGATCGTCGAGCACGGTATCGATATAATCGCGCTCCTTCAGGCTGTTAGTGGTCGAAGCTGACCAGGCGCTGGCGGGAATAGCCAGCAGCATAATGGCGACTGTTGTAGTATTGATTTTCATAATAAACCCCAGAGTAGGGACGCAGCGATCCAGGCGAGGTGTTTTCGCCTGAAGTCTGCCGTAATAAATAATTAAGCGTGGGTATTATTTTTTATCGAGAGCCTGTTTTCCGGCTTCGACATATTTCATAGTGCCGATTTCAGGAACGGTATATTTGCCGTCTTTATAAACAATTTTAACCACCGCGGCATTGGCAAGCGGTTTGTTTTTCGCGTTATCGTCCGTTAAGTCGGAAATCATGATCTGCATTGCGGTACCGGATGAAATCGCCAGCACGTTTTTATCGCCCCGGGCCTGCGCGTTTTCAATGATGGTATGCAGCGCTGCCTGGGTGCGGGTTTTTACCTGCTGATAGTTTTCCGCCATGCCTTTGGGATCGGCTGCAGCCAGCGCATTCTGGTTGGTATCAACGGCCAGGGTGCCCGCTTTCATTTGGCTGAACAGCGCAGCGCCATCTTTAAGCCCCAGCTGTTTGGCGCCGGCGTCGGCCATATCTTTGTTATAGCCGCCTTCAAAACCGCCGAAGAAGGCTTCCCGCAGGCCGCTTAGCTCAGTAAGTTTGTAATCACTTACTCCGGCTTGCTTAAGTATCACCTGCATGGTTTCACGCTGACGTCCGGCATCGCTGGAATAGAAGCTATCAAATGGAATGCCTTTTAGTCCCTCGCCGAGATAACGTGCGACGCGAATGCCGTCTTCAGTAAGCGGGGAGTCAGCCCAACCCTGTACGCGGTCAAACGTATTCAGCAGCGTTTTGCCGTGACGAGCGAAATAGATATTCACGCCATCGTCGTTTTTAACTTCCGCTGCCGAGCAGGTTGCCGCACCTGCCGCCATCATTAATGCTATTAGCCACTTCTTCATATAACGCTCCACCTGAATGGTCTTTTTATAAGCAAAAAAAAACCTACGTCAGATATTCGACGCGAAGCATAAATAAAGTTATGTTCGCTCGAACTCTATGACGTAGGTTTCGCCTGTTCTTGACAGTAACAATCCAACAGCGGTGACGTTAGCACTAATTATGCAAAAAGACACCCTCTATTTATTGTTATTGTCAATAAATGTGATCGTCTTCATGAAGGTAATTTTGCTGGTTGAGATGTATCTTAAGTTTAATTTTCAGAATAATTGGCAGTTTTTGACTTAAATAATTATTGGGGATTGATCTCCGTCACAAAATAATGATGTCCGCTCTGGACTCTGCCGCGCACTGGCGTTATTTTCGCTTCACTCTGGGATTGTTACTGACCACAGGCAAAACCTAAGACTCCTGTCCGCCAATTTGGCGTGCGGCAGGAGTCTTAGGTTTTTTTTTGCGCCTGATAAATACCTCTGCTACCTAACAAGGAGTGATGATGAGAACGAAAATTCTGACTGCCGCCATTCTGGCGTTATCTGCCGCTGGCGTACAGGCTGCTGAAAAACCGCTGAAAATACTGTTGGTTAACGACGATGGCTGCCAGTCTGTGGGAACCACATCGCTGCAGGAAAAACTGGCGGCCAAAGGATATGACGTCTGGATGGTGGCGCCGGCAACGAATCAGAGCGGGATCGGGTCGGCAATCACCTTTAAGACGGGTAAGGTCTTTGATGTCAAAAAAGCCGCTGACAAACGCTACTGCTTCCCGGGAACGCCGGCCGACGCGCTGGATTTCGGCCTGTGGGGCGTGCTGAAAGACGCGCCGCCGGATCTGGTGATCTCGGGCGTTAACGACGGCCCCAATACCGGTATGGCGCAGGTTAACTCCGGTACCGTTAGCGCTGCAGCCCGCGCCATTCGCTATGGCTTCCCGGCGATTGCCGCCAGTATTGGCTACCGATTCACGGAAGAAGAGATGAAGAACAAATGGCCGAGCACGCATAAGTACTGGCCTGACTCGGTGGATTACGTTGTCTCGCTGGTTGATAAACTTAACGCCGCGCATAAACCGGGAAGCCCGATTTTGCCGCAAGGGTCCGGTTTGAGCATTAACTATCCGCCGCTGCCGTCGGCTGAAATTAAGGGCGTTCATTATATTGAGAATGAACAGTTCCCCGCGCCGCAGATTGGTTATGAACTGCTGGCGGACGGCACTGCAAAACAGACGATGAATCCGGAAGCGATAAAACCGGCGGAAGGGGATAATGACTCGGGCTGGCTCAACAAAGGATATATTACTTACACCCTGTTTGATGGTTCATGGAACGCGCCGCAGTTCCAGGCGCAGTATGAGACGCTGCTCGGAAAATAACGTCGTAGTGATATAAAAGAAGAAGGCGCTATTCGCGCCTTCTTTATATGAACAGATGATGAAGCGCTATTCGTCGAAGAACCAATAGCCCTGGTTAATCAAACGGGTCAGCTCGGCGATAAAGGCCGGATTGCGCAGTGCGGCCTCACCTAACTCATCTTTACCCAGCAGGGTATAGCGGCAAAGCGCGTCCAGTGCCGCAGGTTCGGTTGGCTCAAGCTGTTCACTATTCATAAAGAAGCTATCGCCGATGTGCAGTACCCGCAGGCCGCTCAGGCGAGTCAGCATTTCGCCTCCCTCCAGTGCGTCGACAATCTCTTCTTCTGCATAAGGCGGTTCAGCTGGCGCAATATCCAGCTCGTGGCGCGGCGTGGTAGCAAAACGTCCAAACCACTGGCGGAAATCTTCCGGCTGGCTAATCATCTCGATCATCATGCCGCGCAGACGTTCCAGTTCATACTCTTCAACCCGGCCCGGATGTTCACGGCAGGTTAAATCCGGATCGCTGTAGTGCTCGCCGCCGAGATCGTTTTCCAGCGCGTAATCGGCAAAGCTGCTGATCAAATCGCGGCCGTTTGGCCCGCGGAAGCCAACGGAGTAGTTCAGCGCCGTTTCGTGAGTGATTCCGTCGTGCGGAAATCCCGGCGGAATGTACAGAATATCGCCAGGCTCCAGATCCTCATCAATAATCGGCGGGAACGGGTCGACGTGCAGCAGCGCGGGATGCGGGCAGAACTGACGCATCGGCAGCTTATCGCCCACGCGCCAGCGGCGGCTACCCATGCCCTGAATAATAAAGACATCGTACTGGTCGATGTGCGGGCCCACGCCGCCGCCCGGTACGGAAAAGGAGATCATCAGGTCGTCTAAACGCCAGTCCGGCAGTACGCGGAAAGGGCGCACCAGCTCAGCGGCAGGCATGTGCCAGTGGTTTACCGCCTGAGCCAATAGCGACCAGCCGGTTTCGCCCAGGCCATCAAAATGTTCAAACGGCCCGTTGCTGGCCTGCCATTGACCATTCTTAAGGCTCACCAGTCGACTATCGACTTCCGGTTCCATGGCCAGCCCGGCCAGTTCATCCGGGGTAATCGGATCGACGAAATTGGCGAAAGCCTTCTTTAATACCACCGGCTGCTTTTGCCAGTACTTTTCTAAAAACTCGGGCCAGTTAATGTTGAGTTGATAAGCCATAGGTTTATACCAATAAGAAGAAACGGGCCTGATTATAGAAATATGCACCCTCAAGCCGCTTTGTCATGGGTCAAGGCTGATGCTTAATTCATCATCTGAACTAACGGCACCATAAAAGAGGGAAAACCTGAAGTGGGTAACGCCGTTTTTTGCAAAATCTCATTTTTGGCTAAAATGCGCTGCAGGCCTTGTGGTGCCTGGGTTCTTACGGTTTTTCGTAGCAAAGGTTAGTCGTGAAAAGTTTAAATTATGAGCGCTTGATAAGTTTTTTGTATTTTTAGGGTTGCTATATCCCGGCAGCTCCCTATAATGCGCTCCCACTGACACGGCAGATGTGAATCACTTCACACAAACAGCCGGTTGGTTGAAGAGAAAAAATCCTGAAAAACAGGGTTGACTCTGAAAGAGGAAAGCGTAATATACGCAACCTCGCAACGGTGAGCGAAAGCCGCGTTGCACTGCTCTTTAACAATTTATCAGACAATCTGTGTGGGCACTCAAAGTGACATGGATTCTTAACGTCTTCGGACGAAAAATGAATACCAAGTCTCAAAGAGTGAACACGTAATTCATTACGAAGTTTAATTCTACGAGCATCAAACTTAAATTGAAGAGTTTGATCATGGCTCAGATTGAACGCTGGCGGCAGGCCTAACACATGCAAGTCGAACGGTAGCACAGAGAGCTTGCTCTCGGGTGACGAGTGGCGGACGGGTGAGTAATGTCTGGGAAACTGCCCGATGGAGGGGGATAACTACTGGAAACGGTAGCTAATACCGCATAACGTCGCAAGACCAAAGAGGGGGACCTTAGGGCCTCTTGCCATCGGATGTGCCCAGATGGGATTAGCTTGTAGGTGAGGTAACGGCTCACCTAGGCGACGATCCCTAGCTGGTCTGAGAGGATGACCAGCCACACTGGAACTGAGACACGGTCCAGACTCCTACGGGAGGCAGCAGTGGGGAATATTGCACAATGGGCGCAAGCCTGATGCAGCCATGCCGCGTGTATGAAGAAGGCCTTCGGGTTGTAAAGTACTTTCAGCGGGGAGGAAGGGAGTGAGGTTAATAACCTTATTCATTGACGTTACCCGCAGAAGAAGCACCGGCTAACTCCGTGCCAGCAGCCGCGGTAATACGGAGGGTGCAAGCGTTAATCGGAATTACTGGGCGTAAAGCGCACGCAGGCGGTCTGTCAAGTCGGATGTGAAATCCCCGGGCTCAACCTGGGAACTGCATTCGAAACTGGCAGGCTGGAGTCTTGTAGAGGGGGGTAGAATTCCAGGTGTAGCGGTGAAATGCGTAGAGATCTGGAGGAATACCGGTGGCGAAGGCGGCCCCCTGGACAAAGACTGACGCTCAGGTGCGAAAGCGTGGGGAGCAAACAGGATTAGATACCCTGGTAGTCCACGCTGTAAACGATGTCGACTTGGAGGTTGTTCCCTTGAGGAGTGGCTTCCGGAGCTAACGCGTTAAGTCGACCGCCTGGGGAGTACGGCCGCAAGGTTAAAACTCAAATGAATTGACGGGGGCCCGCACAAGCGGTGGAGCATGTGGTTTAATTCGATGCAACGCGAAGAACCTTACCTACTCTTGACATCCAGAGAACTTAGCAGAGATGCTTTGGTGCCTTCGGGAACTCTGAGACAGGTGCTGCATGGCTGTCGTCAGCTCGTGTTGTGAAATGTTGGGTTAAGTCCCGCAACGAGCGCAACCCTTATCCTTTGTTGCCAGCGATT
>NZ_JBEAIU010000025.1:0-238083 GCF_040065135.1 Klebsiella sp. CN_Kp066
CCATCGGGGCACCCGGGTGGCCGGATTTGGCTTTCTGTACTGCGTCCATGCTCAGGGCTCGCAGCGCGTTGGCGCAGAGGCTGCGGGTGGTTTTTGTGGTATTCATAAGTCTCTTTTCCTGCCCTTACAGCATCTGCTGAATCTGATTTTCCAGTTTGACCTGATCGACCGCGAACAGGCGGATACCTTCCGCCAGTTTTTCCACCGCCATCGGATCCTGATGATGTTGCCAGAGGAACTCCGCCTGAGTCATCGGGCTGGGGCGGGTTTCCGTCACGCAGCCGGGCGCCAGCTGGCGACTCAGCGTCCCTTCACTGGCGGCCAGCTCATCAAGCAGCGCCGGGGAGATAGTCAGGCGATCGCAACCTGCCAGCGCCTGGATCTGCTCGATACGGCGGAAGCTGGCCCCCATCACCACGGTGTCGTAGCCGTGCGATTTGTAGTACTGATAAATCTGGCGCACGGAAACCACGCCCGGATCGCTGTCGACCTGATACTCCGGCTGCGGTTGGTTTTTCTGATACCAGTCGTAAATACGCCCCACGAACGGCGAGATTAAAAAGACGCCGGCTTCGGCGCAGGCCCGCGCCTGGGCAAAGGAGAACAGCAGGGTCAGGTTACAGTTGATACCGCTTTGTTCCAGCTCCTCTGCGGCGCGAATCCCCTCCCAGGTGGCGGCAAGTTTGATGAGGATGCGTTCCGGCCCGACGCCGTTCTTTTCATACATCTGAATAAGCTTGCGCGCCTTCGACACGCACATCCCGCGATCCCAGGCAAAACGGGCATCGACTTCGGTAGAAATACGCCCGGGCACATGACGCAGCACCTCGGTACCGATATCCACCGCCACCTGATCGCAGGCGTTTATCAGCTGCGTTTCCGGGCTGCCGCCCTGCCGACGCGCCTTGCCGATGGCGTCGGCAATGAGCGCCTGATACTGCGGGAGCTGCGCGGCCTTCAGCACCAGTGAAGGGTTGGTAGTCGCATCCTGCGGGGCAAATTTTTTGATCGATTCGATATCGCCGGTGTCGGCAACCACCGTGGTGTATTTTTTCAGTTCGTCTAACTGGCTCATAGTCTGTTCCTTATATTACGACTGCGGATATTAATCTCTGGCGTGCTGGTGTTCGTAATAGTCGATACGCTCCACTTTCGACGCGGAGCCGCCGCCTTCATATTCGGATTCAAGCCAGGCCTGAATAATTTTTTTGCCCAGCTCCGGGCCAATCACGCGCGCGCCAAGAGTGATAATCTGCGCGTTATTACTTTTGCGCGCCCGCTCGGCGGAGAAAGTATCGTGGCATTGGGCGGCTCGTATCCCCGGCACTTTATTCGCCACAATGCTCATTCCAATACCGGTGCCGCAAATCAGGATGCCGCGATCGTGCTCGCCCTGCTTTATTGACATTGCCACCGCATGGGCAACATCCGGGTAGACCATGCTGCCCTGGCGTTTATCGCTGCTGTAATCCGCGACCTTAATTCCCTGCCCATTCAGATAAGCGACGATAGCGTCGCGAAAAGCATAGGCGGCATCATCCGCACCAATAGCGATTGTTTTCATGATAATTTCCTTAATTTAGCTGTACGTCTTAATTTAGTTCCGGATAGAAAAAGATTTGGTCGCCACGCTGAATATTCTGGGGGACGTCACCACTGAGATGCACCATCCCCGGTAATTCAGCGGTGGCAGCGCCATCAAATTTTAAAGTGATATGGCCAAGCTGTTTTAAATTTGCCGTTGCAACACCACCTACCGCCGTGACTCGATAAATAGTCTCATTTATTTTCATTATCTGCCCGGGTACCAATTCAGCTGTCAGCTCACTGCTCTGATGTACGGCGCAATACATCGCAATATCGTCAGGAACGGATTCAGAAAATAAAATCAGCTGATGCTCCTGTAGATAGTCTTTGACATATTTCCCGACAGCCGTGATAAGTAATGAATACAACGGCGCAGTCATATTATTTGTTCCCTTTGGTGGCAGGCGAAGATAACGTCACTTTCTCTTCACTGGTTTCTTCTTTTACCGGTTCAACCCTCGGCGCGCGCTTTTTCAGACGCTTATCAAACCAGGCCACCAGTATCGGCGCGGTAATCATGGTGATGATGCTCGCCGTCGCCAGCTGCGCGGTCGCGGCATCCACGTACATCGCCAGCGAGGGATCGGCCTGAGCCACCATTGCCGGCGTCAGCGCAGAGCTGGCGGCGGTTGTCCCCAGCGCGGCGCCCAGCGCGGTTTTCTTCTTCAGGAACAGGTTGTAGATAAAATAGAACACAATGCCGGTTAGCGCAGAGATAATGCCAAGCAGGATCCCGGACAGTCCGGCGGTAAAGACCGTGTTAATGCTGGAATTGGCGCCGATGGCAAACGACATAATAATGATAATCAGCGGCTGAGCGGCGGCGCACAGCTGTTTGAAACGCTCATCAAGGTTGCCCCACAGCATACCAATCAGCAGCGGGATAAGCATCGATAGCAGCGCGGCGAAAGGAATATTGGCCAGGCCGCTGACCCCCAGCACCATCATGGTAACAAAGGGCCCATCCTTGACGCAGAAGACGGAGATCGCCCCGGCATCGCTGGCATCGCCGTAGTTGCTGCACAGCGCGATATACAGCGAGCTGTTGGAGCTGGTTAAACAGGCAATCAGCGCCAGGGTCGAAATACCGAGGAAACCGTTGGGGCCAAACATCGCCCCGGCCACCCATACGGCCAGCGCGCCGGCGAGGCATTTCAGCAACAACAGCACCGCGCCTTTATAGAGCGGCAGGCCGGCCTGGCGGATATTGATCGAGGTACCACAAATCAGCAGAAAAATCCCCATCATTGCGCTGGAACCGACTTTGAATAATGCGGTCGTCGGGCCGCCGATGCCCAGGACTTCTGGAGCAAAGGTATTAATAAGAATCGCCACGAGCAACGGAATAATAATTAAACCGCCTGGCACCTTATTCATCTTCTCTAATATATTTATGTTCATAGGGTAACTCATAAATTATGATTTAACAGAGATAACGACGCAATACTACCCGGACGACCATTACGTCGCTTTTTATTTATATGACCTGTGGGTTATAGCTGCGCTTCTTTATAAATTCTTTCAACAATCGTGCTAATAATATCTTCTGGTCCGGTTAAACCGCCTTTGCCGACGCAAATCAATCCCGCATAATCGCCGCCGATAATACGCACCATATCGGTTTGCGGTATCACGTAGTCGATCATTTCAATGCCGGTCGCGCCAAGCTCTTTAAGAACATTTACCATCGTATCGCCGCCGGTCATATACAGGCCTTTAATTTCTCCGGCTGCGCAGTTAAGCACTTCACGAACAATATTCCCCAGTCCCTGGTTAATATTTTCCGCAGCCTGTCCGTGGGCCAGCCCAAAGCGCTGCTCTTCTTCCTGAAGATTCAGCAGCCGCCCGGTTAACGCGGATTCAAAAACGAAGATAGCGTTCTGCTGCGCCGGCACGCACTGCCGGGCATGCTGCACCACGCGATTCACTTCGATTTCAGCGGCGTTTTTCCTGTCAACCAGCAGTTCGGCATCAACAGGGATGTGACACACTCTTTCATCATTAGCGATCAGATGCTGAAGCTGCTTTTTGGTCACCGGCGTGGCGCTACCGGCAACCACCAGAATCGAACCGCGCGGGTTTTCCGCCCCTGACGACGCTGTCGCGCTGCTGCGCGCTTCCCGCATCAGGCCACGACGGACCGCAAGCCGCTCGGTAAAAGGCCCCGGGTCGACTGCCAGCACGTTCCAGTTCAGCGCCACCACCGCCCCGGCAATCGCATCGACATCGTCAACAGTAATCGCATCGACGACGATCACCCGCACGCCGCGCTGCTGCTGTTCCTGGAGATCCCGCTGCAGTTGCTCCTCGCCTTTCATCACCGAGGCCAGCGCGATATGCCCGACCTGATGATGGGTCTGCGCCGCCAGCAATCCCGGCACCCAGGATTCGGTAACCGGAGTACGCACATCGCGTGCGACATCGGTTCGCGAAAGCGCGACGGAGTCAATTACCGAATAGCCGCCAACCAGAATACGCCGCGACTGCGGCATCGCCGGCACGACGACGGCAACCGTTTCCAGCGGCAATTGTTCCAGCATGGCATCAATTTCAAAGCCGATGCCGCCGCGCAGCGTGGTATCAATACGCTTGGTAAAGTAGTGCGCGCCGCGCGCCTGCAGCTGCTTCACCGCGGCGCTGACCTGCTGCTGGGCTTCCGCTTTCGGCAAAGGACGGCTGTCGCTGCTGACGACCATCGCCGGATACTCCACCTCATTGCGGGCGAAGGATTCAGTATCGAAGAACGCGGCGGTTTTTAACCCGCTACGCGCCAGCAGCACCCCGACGGTGGTCGCACCGGTCAGATCGTCGGCCACGATCCCCAGCTTACCGCCTTCCCCCTGCGGCCAGATCATTTCAATACAGGCGGGCGTCACGCCGGAGACGTAGATCCCTTCATGAATAAACTCCGCCAGCGGACCACTTTTACCGGTGGGATGGAGGTTAATCGTCGGAATACCGCGTTTGGGATAGAGACCGCAGCGTAGCGTGCCGCCGCAGTCGATAACCATCAGGCCGATCTCCTCTTCCGGCGGCTCGCCGTTTTTAAATACGTCGACGGAAGGCCAGCCAGTCAGTTCGCTCAGGCGCTCAACGACCGGGGGACAAATCCCCCCGGTGATATAAGCAATCTTTTTCGCCTGGCTAATATTAATGGTCAGCGGCCCGCCCCAGCCCTTACAGCCTTTGCTAATTAACAGATGTTTTTCCATTTCTCTGCCCTTTTGCTTCGCATTAACCTCAGCGATTAGTGGTTTTTCATTTTCCAGTAGCTCACCGCGGCCATCGTGGACTCCAGCATACTGACGGTGCCCGCTTTACCGGTGCCGGCAATATCAAACGCCGTGCCGTGGTCTACCGAGCTACGCATAAACGGCAGGCCAAAGGTAATGGTTACGGAACGCTCAAAATCGAGGGTTTTACAGGCGATATGCCCCTGATCGTGATAAAGCGAGAGGATGGCGTCATAGCGCCC
Source organism: Klebsiella sp. CN_Kp066 (assembly GCF_040065135.1). Classification (NCBI taxonomy): domain Bacteria; kingdom Pseudomonadati; phylum Pseudomonadota; class Gammaproteobacteria; order Enterobacterales; family Enterobacteriaceae; genus Klebsiella; species Klebsiella sp. CN_Kp066. The sequence goes on from NZ_JBEAIU010000025.1 coordinate 5,063, forward strand.
CTGTTTACCCAGATGGAAGACGGAATCTGCCGGCACCGGGCCGATGGCGTTAATCCCCATTTCCTGCGCCGCTTTGACTGCCGGGATGAGGTTATCGGCTTCTTCGTGGCCAAACAGGCCGTTGTCTGAACCATGCGGATTCAGCGCGGCTACCGCAATGCGCGGATTTTTGATATTCAGCGCGGTAAACTCATGGTGGATCTGCTGCACGCAGGCCAGAACGCGCTCTTTATTGGCGTAATCGCAGGCGTCTTTAAGCGCCATATGACGGCTCACGAAGAAGACCCGCAGGTTATGAACGTGGAACATGGTCAGGCCATAATCGGATTGCGTTTCAACCTGATAGATCTCGGTATGACCCGGCAGTTTACACCCCGCCAGCTTGATTGCTTCTTTATGAATCGGCGCGGTAGAGACCACATCGATCAGGCCGGCTTTCCCCAGTTCGATAGATTTCAGCACATAGTCCAGCGACATCTGCCCCGCCAGCTTCTGCACTTTGCCCCATTCAATGCTCTCGCAGTCATACTCACCGGTTTCCAGCACGTCCACCGTACCCCAGTTGAAGCGAGCTTCCTGCGGATGGCTAATTTTGTTAATCGGAAAATCACAGCCCATGATTTTCATTGCTCTGGCGATAATCGGCGCTGAGCCAATCAAAAAAGGTTTGCACTCGTCGTAGACGCTTTTCTCCATCATCGTCGCGACTGAAATCTCCGGACCAATCCCGGCAGGGTCGCCAATGGTAAGTGCGACAACTGGCTTTTTCTCTTGTGACATCGTGGACCTCTCGTAGTGAAGTTCGGCTTGTTCATATGTTCAATGGTGAATCATATGCTCAAAACATTACCTGATGATTGAGAGGTTATTGGTGATTTAGATCACATAAAAAAATCCATAGATTTATTTTATAAAAAAATGTGATCTAACATATGTTCATTGGGTGATAAAAAGTTCAATCTCTCTCATAAGCGAAAGCCATTTCACGACAAGCTATTGATTTACCTATTATGGAGAACAAGATGGAACAAATCTGGTTAGGAACCAGCTGGAAAATGAATAAACCGTTATCACAAGCCATGGCCTTTTGTGAAACGCTGGCGCAGCGGTTACCGCAGGTGAGGCATCCGAAAATCCAGCCGTTTATTATTCCCCCTTTCACCGCCATTTATCCCGTCAGCCAGTATCTACAGCAGCATCAGATCCCCTGCCTGACCGGCGCGCAGAATATGCATGAAGCGGAAAACGGCGCCTGGACCGGTGAAATTTCCGCCGCCATGCTGGCTGAAACCGGCGCCTCCCTGGTCGAGCTTGGTCACTCCGAGCGTCGCGGCGCGTTCAATGAATCCGACGCCGCCATTAACCAAAAAGTGCATCGCGCCCTGCGTCACGGGCTTCGACCTCTGATCTGTATCGGCGACAGCGCCGATGAAAAACGCTGGCAGGTCTCACGGGAAACGGTAGTGAGGCAGATGAAAATCGCGCTTTCTGGCCTGAATGAACAGCAGGTTTTACACACTCTGGTTGCCTATGAGCCCATATGGGCTATCGGCGAACACGGCACGCCGGCGACGCCGGAGCAGGCCGCAGAGATCCACCGGGCGCTGCGTCAGGCGTTATGCGAGACCTTCGGCGAAGAAATCGGACGGCGCATTCCCCTGCTGTACGGCGGTAGCGTCAATCGGCAAAATGCCGTAGAACTGCTTCAGCAGGATGACATTAACGGACTGTTTATTGGCCGCGCGGCATGGGATGCCAACGGCTATTGCGACATTGTTCAACGCGTTACAGAGGAATTTATTCTTCAGGCGCAGTAGTATTAGGGAGACATCAAAGATGGAAACACCAGGCGATAACTATGACTGAACAAGACTCAGATTATGCGCTGCTGACAGAAATTGCCGTGGCCTATTACGATCAGGAGCAAACCCAGGAAGAGATTGCAAAACGCTTTGGGATCTCACGCATTAAGGTCGGTCGGTTGCTGAAAAAAGCTCGCCACGAAGGGATTGTCGAGATCAGCGTGAAATACCACCCGGTCTTCAGCTCCCAGATTGAGCAGCAGTTTATCTCCCATTTCGGCATCAAGCGCGCGCTTATCGCCCTGGACCATCACGACGAGGATGAACAGCGCCAGCAGGTCGCGGCGCTGGTCAGCAACTATCTCGCCGGGATCCTCAAAAGCGATATGACCGTGACCGTCGGGCAGGGTCGCAACGTCGCCGCCGTGGCCAACCACGTGGGGATCTTTCCAGAGCGCAACTGTCGCTTTATTTGCGGTATCGGCGGCACCAAGCGCGACAACCAGCTGATCGATGCCGATCACATCAGTCGAAACCTGGCGCGTAAATTCAACGGTTTTAGCGAAACGCTGTACGCCCCGGCCTATGTCGAAACGCCGGAACTGCGCTCAGCGTTTATGCAAAACCGGCTGATTAAAGCCACGCTCGAACAGGCAAGCAAGGCGGATGTAGCCATCATTGGCCTTGGCGATATGAACGAAAATAGCTTTATGGTGCAGCTCGGCTGGTTCTCCCCGCAGGAAATTGCGACTGCGCGCCAGGAACAGGGCGTAGTGGGCGATCTCGCTGGCTATAGTTTTTTCAATATTCAGGGTAAACCGGTTGATACGGTGATGAACGATCGGGTTATCGGCCTGAGCCTTGAACAGCTTCGCGCCATCCCGTGCGTGATCGCCATTGCTTCGGAAAGCACCAAGGCAACGGCGATCCTCGGCGCGCTGCGCACCGGCGTAATTGATGTGCTGGCCACCAGCGCATCTAATGCCCGGGCGGTGATCAATATGCAGAAGGCGCTATGAATAAAGGGCGCCGAGGCGTCCTGAATTTCATGAGCGGCCTGCCCAGGCGATTGCCGTACGCTTTTTCCGGGCGGTGGCAAAAGCCGGGATTATTTCTTGCCCTGATTTTTCGTTAAGACAGCATCAAGCTTGCCCGCAATATACTTCAGCGGCTTCCACAACGCGCCCAGCACGATAAGCGGCCCGAACCACGCCGAACCGCCCTGCGCGCTCTGGCCCTCAATCAGCAGAAACAGCAGATGAAACAGGCAGGAAGCCGCGGATACGACGCCGAGAATAAGAGAGAGGATGAACAGAATATTTCTGCTATCAGAAAGACGAGGCAGGCCATACTGACTCCACAGGCCAACCCCCACTGCGGCCAAAAATATCGCAGCAGATAGTGCTAATGGGCTATCCATAGCCACTCCTGTTTTCCGTAACGCTGTATTGGTGAGGTTGCGTCTACCCGGCCAGCTGTTTCAGCAGCTTTTCCACAAAGCGCGGCACTTCTTCGCTTGCCGGGCCATAGTGTTTCTCGGCAAATTCGCTGCCTACCTGGCTTGGCTCGAGATTTAGCTCAACCGTGTGGGCGCCCTGCAGCCGCGCTTCATGGACAAACCCTGCCGCCGGATAAACGTGCCCGGAAGTACCGATGGCGATAAAGATATCCGCCTCCGCCAGCGCCAGGTAGATTTCATCCATATCCAGCGGCATCTCGCCGAACCACACCACGTGCGGGCGCAGCGGCGCGGGAAACTGGCAGCAGTGACACTTATCTTCCGTCGTCACATCACCGGTCCACGCCACCACCTGGCCGCTCCACGAACAGCGCACCTTCAGCAGCTCGCCGTGCATATGGATCACCCGACGGTTGCCCGCGCGCTCGTGCAGATTATCGATATTCTGGGTCACCAGTAGAAAATGGTCACCCAGTCTCTCTTCCAGCCGCGCCAGCGCCTGATGCGCCGCATTGGGCGCAATGTCCGGACTTTGCAGCTGACGACGGCGATCGTTGTAAAACGCCTGCACCAGCGCCGGGTCGCGGGCGAACCCTTCCGGCGTGGCGACGTCTTCTACCCGATGCTCCTCCCACAGGCCGTCGGCGGCGCGGAAGGTTTTAATTCCCGACTCCGCCGAAATACCCGCGCCGGTTAGCACCACGACTCTTGGTTTTTCCATCGTTTCAGGTGTCTCCTTATCTTCGCCGAAGAAAATCCGCTGACGCAGACGGTCTCGTAACCGACGCTTATTGCGGCGAAATCGGCTTAATCGATGTAAGCGGCGCGACTGCATAGCTACCTCTGTCGTTAATGAGTCAGATGAAGGAAGGCCGCACCGCGCATACCTCCCGCATCGCCATGACGCGCGCGTTCGATGCGCGGCACGCTGGCAACGGGGAGCAGATGTCGCGGCAGGCGCTGCGCCAGCCCTTCGGTTATTGCTGTAAAGTTAGACAATCCCCCGCCCAACACCAGCAGATCCGGGTCGACAATCGTTAAAATATTGCCCAGGCACACCGCCAGCAGATCGAGGTAGCGCTCAACGTGCTCGCGCGCCTTCGCGTCGCCCTGCTGCCAGAGCGCGACGATCTCGGGTGAGGTTAAGGATTGTTGGTAAAAATGGTGGTACAGCCAGGCAAAGCCGCGTCCGGAAAGGTAGTTTTCAATGCAGCCCAGTTGGCCGCAGCCGCAGCGCGTAAGCGGGAAATCGCGCCCTACGACTTCCAGCGCATCCACCGGCAGGCGGATATGGCCGAATTCGCCGGTTATATAGCGATGCCCGGTAATCGATTTACCGTTGAGCACCAGCCCGCCGCCAACGCCGGTGCCGAGGATCATCCCCATCACCAGCGGGTATTGGGTAAATTCGTCGTCCCACGCTTCGGAGAGGGCAAAACAGTTGGCGTCGTTATCAAGCCGCACATCGCGCCCCAGCCGCTCGCTCAGATCGGCCCGCAGCCGTCTGCCGCTGGCGGCAGGGACGTTGGCGGCATATAGCGTACCGTCTTCCGTCTCCGGCATGCCGGGAATACCGATGCCCACCGAACCCTGACAGCCGAAGCGCTGGTCGGCCTCCGCCACCAGCGCTTCTACCGCTTGCAAAAAATCTTCATAGCTCTCTTTTGGCGTGGCGACGCGTTTTTCCCACTGCAGCCGCCGCGCGTTATCAAATACGCCCAGCGCTATTTTGCTGCCGCCAATGTCAAATCCATAGTACATTTCAGCCATTCCTCTTTACCGATCGGCAACGCCGACCATGACGATAAATTACTGGCCACTCAGCACCCTCGCCGGGTCAATGCGGCTGGCGCGGCGGGCGGGATACCAGCTGGCCAGCAAACTCAGCAACAGTGCCGTCACCAGCACGTAAACGACGTCCAGCCAGTGCAGTTCAGACGGCAGGAAGTCAATAAAATAGATGTCGCCGGAGAGGAATTTATGCCCGATCAGATCCTCAATACCGTTAATGATTGCGGTCAGCTTAAATGCGCAGATAATGCCAATAGCCACGCCAATCAGGCTACCTACCGAACCGGCAAGTAAACCATACCATACGAAAATCGCGCGGATCAGCCCGTCTTTTGCGCCAAGCGTGCGTAGCACCGCAATATCGCCGCTTTTATCTTTCACCGCCATCACCAGGGTCGAGACGATATTAAAGCAGGCCACGCCAATCACCAGCACCATCGCCAGATACATAATGGCGCGAATCATCTGAATATCCCGGTACATATAGCCGTAGGTACCGATCCAGCTTTTGATGTAAACGTAGCTGTTGGTCACTTCGCCCGCATCGCGTACCAGCGTATTGGCATGAAACACGTCGGTCACTTTGATAGCGATCCCCGTCACGCTGCTGCCCATATCCAGGTACTGCTGCGCATCCTGCATGGGAATCATGGCAAAACTATGATCGAGCTGGCCGCTGAGCTGCAAAATGCCGGTAACGTGAAGCCTGACGCGCTTTGGCTGCAGCAGCTGGTGCTCGGCATCGGAGTTAGGGATCATGATCGACACCCAGTCGCCCTGCTTGACGTGCAGCGCATCGGCAACGCCCTTACCGAGGATCACCTGCTGCTCGCCGGCTTTAAAGCTGGCCCACGCATTGTTCTGCACAAAGTTGGGTAACGAACTGAGACGGCTTTCCTGCTGTGGGTCGACGCCTTTCACCTGAATTGCGCGCATGTTGCTGCCGCTCTCCACCAACCCGGTGAAGTTAATATAAGGCGCCGCGGCAACGATACCTTTGACCTTTCCAACCTTCGCCAGCGCCTCGTTCCAGTTGTTCCACGGCTGGTTTACCGGCTCAATTTCACCGTGCGGTACCACCGCCAGAATGCGGTTATTGAGCTCGCGTTCGAAGCCGTTCATCGCGCTCAGGCCAACGATCAACACCGCCACGCCCAGCGCGATACCGATCGTCGAAATAACCGAAATCAGCGACACCATCCCACCGCGCCGCCGTCCACGGCTAAAGCGCAGGGCAATCAATAACGATAACGGAGAAGCCATTACTCAGCCCCCATCAGGGAGAGTTCGGCTGTCAGGCGCCCGTCGCGCATCTCCAGCTGGCGGCTCATACGTTTTGCCAGCTGCAGGTCGTGGGTCACCACCAGGAAGGCGGTACGCTGGGCGACGTTCAGCTCGCCAAGTAGCTGAAAAATGCTGTCGGCGTTGCGGGCGTCAAGGTTACCGGTGGGTTCGTCCGCCAGCACCAGACGCGGTTTATTAACCAGCGCACGAGCAATCGCGACGCGCTGACGCTCGCCGCCGGAGAGCTCCGACGGACGATGATCGCTACGGTGCTCAAGCCCAACAGAGCGCAGCATCGCTTTCGCCTGACGCTCGATATCCGCCGCCTTCTGTTTACCAATCAGCAGCGGCATCGCTACGTTTTCCAGGGCGGTGAAATCCGGCAGCAGATGGTGAAACTGATAGATAAAGCCCAGTTCGCGATTGCGCAGATCGGCGCGGGCGGCGGCGGAGAGCCGGCTCATTGGCTGGCCGGAAAAGATAACGTCACCGGAGGTTGGCGTGTCCAGCCCGCCCAGCAGATGCAGCAGCGTACTTTTGCCGGAACCGGAGGTACCGACAATCGCCATCATCTCGCCCTCTTCAATGCTGAAGCTGACATCGTGCAACACGTCGGTTTGCACGGTGCCTTCCTGATAGCGTTTGCACAGGTTGTCGCATTGCAGCAGGATCTTATTCATAACGTAAAGCCTCAGCGGGTTGAGTGGCGGCAGCGCGCCATGAAGGATACAACGTAGAGAGTAATGCCAGCGCCATGGCCACGAGGGCAATGACGATGACCTGCAGCGGCTCAATAGCCACCGGCAGCGCGGCGCCGTCGAGGAACGCGCCGATAATCGGCATTAAATTATTGAGCTGGCTGGCAAGCAGCGCGCCCAGCCCGGCGCCGAGCAGCGCACCGACGATCCCGGCGCTGGCCCCCTGGACCATAAAGACCAGCATGATCTGCCGCGGCGTCAGGCCGAGGGTCTGCAGGATCGCCACTTCACCCTGTTTTTCCATCACCATCATGCCCAGAGAAGTAATGATGTTAAAGGCGGCCACGGCGATAATCAGGCTCAGCAGCAGGCCCATCATATTTTTTTCCATCCGCACGGCCTGGAACAGTTCGCCTTTTCGCTCTCGCCAGTCCTGCCATTTGGTGCCTTCCGGCAGTTTCTGCTGGCTGAGCGTGTCGACCTGCAGAGGCTGACTCAGCCACAGACGCCAGCCGGTAATGTTCCCCTGGGGGTAACGCATCAGGCGAGAAGCATCGTCGATATTGGTCAACATCTGATAGCCATCGACTTCGCTGCTGGCGGCAAAGGTACCGATCACGTTGAACAGGCGCTGGCTGGGAAGCCGCCCCATCGGGGTAAACTGGCTGGCGGAAGGCACCATCACGCGGATCCGATCGCCGCGGTTGACCCCCAACTGCCCTGCCAGCTGCTCACCCAGGATGACGTTATATTTTCCGGCCTGCAGATCGCTCTGCTTCACGTTAACCAGATAAGGGGTCAATGGATCTTTTTGCGCCGGGTCGATGCCGAGCATCACGCCAACCGCTACGCTGCGGGCGCTTTGCAGCACCACATCGCCGGTGGTCAGCGGCGCCACGCGGGTGACGCCCTGTAGTCTGGCTGCGCTTTCCGGCAGTTTTTGCGGGTTTATAGACCCTTGCTGTGCGCTGAGAATGGCCTGCGGCATCAGCCCCAGGATGTTGTTTTGCAGCTCGCGCTCAAAGCCGTTCATCACCGAAAGAACGGTCACCAGCGCCATCACGCCAAGCGTAATGCCAATAGTGGAAAGCCAGGAGACGAAACGACCGAAGCGGTCGGCTGCGCGCCCGCGCATATAGCGAAGGCCGATAAAAAGTGCGGCAGGTTGATACATGTAATCCATCTGATTGCTGATAGCCGATGTCCGAGTATATAAGCGATTATGAGCAGCGTAAATGACTGAAACCTGTAGATTTTATTGGCAAAATCAGTAAAAAATCAATATAAACAACAACATAGAAACATAAGTCGTTATTTAACTTTACGCTTATCGGAGTTCGTTACATTTTCGTCCCTAACATGACCTTTGCGATACGGGTTGGCGAATTCTGGTCGATCGCGGATAATCAGACTATTGAATATCAGCGAGTTGCCCTCCATATCGGCAGAGCGAATCCTCAAGAGATCATGATACCGTCTATGCCTGAACAATACCGATACTCTCTGCCGGTTAAAGCCGGCGATCAGCGCCAGCTTGGCGAACTGACCGGCGCGGCCTGCGCCACTCTGGTGGCTGAAATGGCCGAGCGCCACGGCGGCCCGGTGGTACTGATAGCCCCCGATATGCAGAACGCCCTGCGTCTGAATGATGAAATCAGGCAGTTTACCGACAGCATGGTAGCAGGCCTGGCGGACTGGGAAACGCTCCCCTACGATAGCTTCTCTCCGCACCAGGATATTATCTCTTCACGTCTCGCTACCCTGTACCAGCTCCCGACCATGGAACGCGGCGTGCTGATCGTCCCGGTCAGCACTCTCATGCAGCGCGTCTGTCCGCATAATTTCCTCCACGGCCACGCGCTGGTGATGAAAAAAGGCCAGCGGCTGTCGCGGGATGCGCTGCGCTCGCAGCTGGATAGCGCCGGCTATCGTCACGTCGATCAGGTCATGGAGCACGGCGAGTACGCCACGCGCGGCGCATTGCTTGATCTGTTCCCGATGGGCAGCGAGCAGCCCTACCGTCTCGATTTTTTTGATGATGAGATCGATAGCCTGCGTCTGTTCGACGTCGACAGCCAGCGAACGCTGGAGGAAGTCGCCAGTATCAACCTGCTTCCGGCGCACGAATTTCCGACCGACCAGGCCGCTATCGAGCTGTTTCGCAGCCAGTGGCGCGACCGCTTCGAGGTTAAGCGCGACGCCGAGCATGTTTATCAGCAGGTCAGTAAAGGCACGCTGCCTGCGGGGATCGAATACTGGCAGCCTCTGTTCTTTAACGAACCGCTGCCGCCGCTGTTCAGCTATTTCCCGGCGAAAACGCTGATCGTCAACACCGGCGATCTCGAAGCCAGCGCCGAACGCTTCCAGAATGAAACCCGCGCTCGCTTTGAAAATCGCGGCGTTGATCCGATGCGTCCGCTTTTGCCGCCGGAGCAGCTGTGGTTGCGCAGCGATGAACTGTTCAGCGAGCTGAAAAAATGGCCGCGCGTGCAGCTCAAAACCGAACGCCTGGCGGAGAAGGCCGCTAATACCAATCTCGGCTATCAAAAATTACCCGAGCTGGCGATTCAGGCGCAGAACAAAGCGCCGCTGGATAACCTGCGCCGATTCCTCGAATCCTTTAGCGGGCCGGTGATTTTCTCGGTTGAGAGCGAGGGACGCCGCGAAGCACTCGGTGAAATGCTGGCCCGCATCAAGATCGCGCCAAAGCATATTTTGCGTCTTGAAGAGGCGACGGGTAACGGCCGCTATTTGATGATCGGCGCCGCCGAGCATGGCTTTATTGATAGCCAGCGCAACCTGGCGCTGATTTGCGAAAGCGACCTGCTGGGCGAGCGCGTTGCCCGCCGTCGTCAGGATTCACGCCGCACCATCAATCCGGATACGTTGATTCGTAACCTGGCGGAGCTGCATATCGGTCAGCCGGTGGTGCATCTGGAGCATGGAGTTGGGCGCTATGCCGGAATGACGACCCTTGAAGCGGGCGGCATTAATGGCGAATACCTGATGCTGACCTACGCCAACGACGCCAAACTGTACGTCCCGGTGTCCTCACTGCATCTGATTAGCCGCTATGCGGGCGGGGCGGAAGAGAATGCGCCGCTGCATAAACTGGGCGGCGACGTCTGGGCGCGAGCGCGGCAGAAAGCGGCCGAGAAAGTGCGCGACGTGGCCGCCGAGCTGCTGGATATCTATGCCCAGCGCGCGGCGAAAGCCGGCTATGCGTTTAAACATGATAAACAGCAGTATCAGCTATTTTGCGACAGCTTCCCGTTCGAGACCACGCCCGACCAGGCGCAGGCTATTAACGCCGTCCTGAGCGATATGTGCCAGCCTCTGGCGATGGACCGTCTGGTGTGCGGCGATGTTGGCTTCGGCAAAACGGAAGTGGCGATGCGCGCCGCTTTCCTGGCGGTCGAAAACCATAAGCAGGTGGCGGTGCTGGTGCCAACCACCCTGCTCGCCCAGCAGCACTTCGATAACTTCCGCGATCGCTTTGCTAACTGGCCGGTGCGTATTGAGATGCTTTCGCGCTTTCGCAGCGCCAAAGAGCAGGCGCAGATCCTTGAGCAAGTCGCGGAAGGAAAAATCGATATTCTTATCGGCACCCATAAACTGCTGCAGCCGGACGTTAAGCTGCGCGATCTCGGTCTCCTGATTGTTGATGAAGAGCACCGCTTTGGCGTGCGTCACAAAGAGCGCATCAAGGCAATGCGCGCCGACGTCGATATCCTGACCCTGACCGCGACGCCTATTCCGCGCACGCTGAATATGGCGATGAGCGGTATGCGCGATCTTTCGATCATCGCCACGCCGCCCGCCCGCCGTCTGGCGGTCAAAACCTTCGTTCGCGAATATGACGCGCTGGTGGTACGCGAGGCGATCCTGCGTGAGGTGCTGCGCGGCGGCCAGGTTTACTACCTCTATAATGACGTGGAAAACATCCAGAAAGCCGCCGAGAGGCTGGCGGAGCTGGTGCCGGAAGCGCGCATTACCATCGGTCATGGACAGATGCGCGAGCGCGAGCTCGAGCGGGTGATGAACGATTTCCATCACCAGCGTTTTAACGTGCTGGTCTGTACCACCATTATCGAAACCGGGATCGACATACCCACGGCGAACACCATTATTATTGAGCGTGCCGATCACTTCGGCCTGGCTCAGCTGCATCAGCTACGCGGACGCGTTGGGCGGTCGCACCATCAGGCCTATGCCTGGCTGCTGACGCCGCATCCGAAAGCGATGACCCCCGATGCGCAAAAACGCCTTGAGGCTATTGCATCGCTGGAAGATCTCGGCGCTGGCTTTGCGCTGGCGACCCATGACCTCGAAATTCGCGGCGCGGGCGAGCTGCTGGGCGAAGATCAGAGCGGTTCTATGGAAACCATCGGCTTCTCCCTCTATATGGAGCTACTGGAAAACGCCGTTGACGCGCTGAAGGCCGGGCGCGAGCCCTCGCTGGAAGATCTCACCAGCCAGCAAACCGAAGTTGAGCTACGGATGCCGTCGCTGCTGCCAGACGACTTTATCCCGGATGTGAATACTCGCCTGTCGTTCTACAAACGCATTGCCAGCGCGAAGAGTGAGAATGAGCTGGAGGAGATCAAAGTCGAACTTATCGATCGTTTTGGCCTGCTGCCGGATCCGGCCCGCAATCTGCTCGATATCGCCCGGCTGCGCCAGCAGGCGCAGAAGCTGGGGATCCGCAAGCTTGAGAGCAACGAAAAAGGCGGCACCATTGAGTTTAACGAGAAGAATAACGTTAATCCGATGTGGCTGATTGGCCTGCTGCAGAAGCAGCCGCAGCACTATCGACTGGATGGCCCGACGCGCCTCAAATTTACGCAGGACCTCGCCGAGCGTAAAACGCGGATGGACTGGGTGCGCCAGTTTATGCTTCAGCTGGAAGAGAACGCCACCGCTTAACGGTGCCCGGGATACGATCCGCGCGTCGTATCCCGGCCCCCTCATATTCGGCAAAATTTACAAACATTTTGCAATCCCTCTGCACTTCCACACACTCGTTCGACCATAATCTCAGGGACTTTTCTTATAAAAATAACCACTTACTTAATATGGAATTAAGGTGATGAAGAGCTTTTCGCGACTTTCTTTCTGGCTGGGGATGATGGCTATCGCCGCCGCGCTGGCGCTGCCCGCTCGCGCCAATACCTGGCCCCTGCCGCCTCCGGGCAGCCGTCTGGTCGGGCAGAACCAGTTCCACGTGGTCGAGAATAATGGCGGCTCGCTGGAAGCGATCGCTAAGAAGTACAACGTCGGTTTTCTGGCCCTGCTTCAGGCGAACCCCGGCGTGGATCCTTACGTTCCGCGAGCCGGTAGCGTACTGACCATCCCGCTGCAAACGCTGTTGCCCGACGCGACGCGGGAAGGATTAGTCCTGAATCTGGCCGAACTTCGTCTCTATTACTATCCGCCGGGCAAAAATGAAGTGACCGTGTACCCTATCGGCATCGGCCAGCTCGGCGGTGATACCATCACCCCAACGATGGTCACCACCGTATCCGACAAACGTGCCAACCCGACCTGGACGCCTACGGCCAATATTCGCGCCCGCTATAAGGCGATGGGCATTGACCTGCCTGCCGTTATGCCCGCCGGGCCGGATAACCCGATGGGCCACCACGCCATTCGTCTGGCAGCGTACGGCGGCGTCTACCTGCTACACGGCACCAACGCCGATTTCGGTATCGGCATGCGCGTAAGCTCCGGCTGTATTCGTCTGCGCGATGATGATATCAAAGCGTTGTACAATGAAATTAGCCCGGGCACCCGAGTGACGATAATCAATACGCCCATTAAGGTATCCGTTGAGCCGAACGGTACCCGTCTGGTAGAAGTGCACCAGCCGCTGTCAAAGCATATTGACGACGATCCGCAGACCCTGCCGATTACGCTCACTGACAGCATGCAGGCTTTCAAACAGGCGCATTTGACCGATACCGAAGTGATGGAACGTGCAATGATGCTGCGCTCCGGTATGCCGGTAGATGTGACCCGTCACCCTCGGGCCAGCGAACAGTCGCTATAGTTCATCCGCTAACGGACGTAAAAAAACCGCCTTCAGTTCACACTGAGGCGGTTTTTTTATGGCAATAATCAAACAGAGTACAGCTTTACTGCGTTTCGCGGCGCCATAAAGGGGTGGGCGCCGCGTCTCAGCAGGGAATAACTTACTTCTTACTTCGCGCGGTCAACTGAAGGGGGTCAGAACCGCGCGTGGTCAGTGGCAAAACAGGGGTGGTGCTAAATTATTTATAGATAACCGCGGTTCCGTGAAGGGTATTTGGACCGGTTACTGAAGTGATACGGTAAGAGGTTGCACCCATCTCTTCCGCTTTTTGCGCCAGCTGATCTTCCAGAGAACCCAGGTTGGTGCCAGCAGAGGCGGAAACGGTACCGATTTTATGCTGGCCCGCCGGAGTGGATTGAACTTCAACAGCGGCAAAGCTGGCGAAAGAGAGCGAGCTGAGAACAGCGGCGATGGTTAATGTTTTAACATTTTTCATGATTATTAAACCTGTGCAGATGAATATTTTTGTAGGGACGAACGCATTTACTTAACGATCGATAGGTAAATAATAATGTGATCCACATCACACGTCAAACTATTTTTATAACGTTCGTTTAACTATTTACAAACAGCTTAAAATTCATACATATATGAATTATTTATTTTTAGGCCTGCATCGCTGGCAGCCCATCAGCTTTATTTTTATAATGCTTCTTCAACACACCAACACAGGTACAGCGGCACCATGACAACTGACGTTCAAAGTTGCACGAAAAAAAGCCGTGGCCGACCTAAAGTGTTCGACAGGGAAGCGGCGCTGGATAAGGCCATGACACTCTTCTGGCAGCACGGCTATGAAGCCACCTCTCTCGCCGATCTGGTCGAAGCGACGGGCGCAAAAGCGCCAACGCTTTATGCCGAATTCGTGAATAAAGAGGGGTTGTTTCGGGCGGTGCTGGATCGCTACATCTCGCGTTTTGCCGCCAGGCATGAGGCGCTTTTGTTTGACGACGAGAAAACCGTCGATCGGGCCTTGCGCGATTATTTCACCGCCGTCGCGACCTGCTTCACCAGCAAAGAGACGCCGGCAGGCTGTTTTATGATCAATACCTCTGCGGCGCTGGCGGCCTCCTCAACCGATATCGCCAATACCGTGAAGTCGCGGCACGCGATGCAGGAACAGACGCTCACTCATTTTCTCCAGCAGCGGCAGCTGCGCGGCGAACTGCCGCCAGACGGCGATGTTCATCAGCTGGCGCAGTTCCTTAACTGTATACTGCAGGGGATGTCCATCAGCGCCCGCGAAGGCGCCGATTTCACTAAAATCATGCAAATTGCCGAAACCACGCTGCGGTTGTGGCCCCAGGTTCTTCAGCGCTAATTTCTCCTTTACCGGTGGGCGCACCACCGGTTTCACCCCGCCTTACCCACACATTACGTCATGTTTTCAGTCGTTTATTTGTTTTTTTCTCGAGAATGATATTGATAACAATAATCAATACGGGCAGAATTCAGCCTTAAACATTTCTGTTTATTTCACCCTGTAACAACCGGTGCACCCGTACCGGAAAATTAAAACAACGATATCGTTAGCCCTAACTAATTCGAGTTGCAGGACAAGGTACTTGTGCCTTGAACTGCGCTAGTGCTGGCCCCGTAGGGGCCAGCGCCATGGATGGGCCGAGTAATCCAAAGCCAACACCTGCGACTTGAAGAATGACGGGCATAAACTCATAAAAGGAATGAGCATGAACAAGCGTCTCTGGGTACTCAACCCACTGCTGCTGGCAACCGCCCTGCCCGCCTGGGCCGCTGATGACAATATGATCGTCAGCGCTAACCGAACGCATCGCACCGTCGCTGAAATGGCGCAGACCACCTGGGTCATTGAAGGCCAGGAGATTGAACAGCAGGTACAGGGCGGTAAAGAATTTAAAGATGTGCTTGCGCAGCTGATCCCTGGCATCGACGTCAGCAGCCAGGGACGCACCAACTACGGCATGAACATGCGCGGCCGCGCGATCGTCGTCCTGATCGATGGCGTTCGCCTTAACTCCTCCCGTACCGACAGTCGCCAGCTGGATTCAATCGATCCGTTTAACATTGAACACATTGAGGTGATCTCCGGCGCCACCTCGCTCTACGGCGGCGGCAGTACCGGTGGTCTTATCAATATCGTCACCAAAAAGGGACAACAAGAGCGTCAGGTCGATCTGGAACTGGGAGGCAAATCCGGCTTTGCTAATAGCAACGATCGCGATGAACGCGTGGCGGCAGCGGTCAGCGGCGGTACCGACCACGCTTCCGGTCGTTTGTCGGTCGCTTATCAGCGCTTCGGCGGCTGGTATGACGGTAACCACGATGCGCTAATCCTGGATAATACCCAGACCGGCCTGCAGCATTCCGATCGCCTCGACGTCATGGGGACGGGAACCATTGAAATTGACGATAACCGTCAGCTGCAGCTGGTTACGCAGTATTATAAAAGCCAGGGCGACGATTATGGCCTGTACCTGGGGAAAAATATGTCGGCGGTGACCGGCGACGGCAAGGCCTTTACCACCGATGGTCTGAACTCGGACCGCGTACCCGGCACCGAGCGTCACCTCATTAGCCTGCAGTATTCCGATGCCGATTTCCTTGGCCAGAACCTCGTCAGTCAGGTTTATTATCGCGATGAATCCTTGTCCTTTTATCCCTTCCCTACGCTGAGCAAAGGCCAGGTTAGCAGCTTCTCATCCTCAAAACAGGATACCGATCAATACGGGGCGAAAGTCACCCTTAACAGCCAGCCGCTGGACGGATTGGACCTGACCTGGGGGCTGGATGCGGACCACGAAACGTTCAACGCCAATCAGATGTTCTTCGATCTGAATCGATCAATGTCTTCCGGGGGCCTGAATAACCAGGCAATCTATACCACTGGCCGTTATCCCGGCTACAGCATTACCAACCTGGCGCCGTTCCTGCAGTCCAGCTACGATCTGAACGATATTTTCACCCTCAGCGGCGGCGTACGTTACCAGTGGACGGAAAACCGGGTCGATGACTTTGTTGGCTATGCCCAGCAGCAGGATGTCGCCGGCGGTAAGGTCAGCTCGGCGGATGCCATTCCGGGCGGAAAAACCGATTACGATAACTTCCTGTTTAACGCCGGGATCGTTGCTCATCTCACCGACCGCCAGCAAACCTGGTTTAACTTCTCTCAGGGCGTTGAGCTACCGGACCCGGGGAAATACTACGGCATCGGCAAGTACGGCGCGGCGGTCAACGGCCATCTCCCGCTTCTCTCCAGCGTTAACGTCGGCGACTCGCCGCTGCAGGGGATCAAAGTCAACTCTTACGAACTGGGCTGGCGCTATACCGGTGATAACCTGCGCACCCAGCTGGCGGCATACTATTCGACCTCCGATAAGACGATTGTCGTTAACCGTACCGACATGACCATCGACGTGCAGTCCGATAAACGCCGTATTTACGGCCTTGAAGGAGCCGTAGATTACTTCTTCCCGAATAGCGACTGGAGCGCCGGAGCTAACTTTAACCTGCTGAAATCTCAGGTGAAGAGTGACGGTAGCTGGCAGAAGTGGGACGTGACGCTCGCCTCGCCGTCAAAAGCCACCGCCTGGGTTGGCTGGGCGCCCGAACCGTGGTCGCTGCGGGTACAGAGCCAACAGGTATTCGATCTCAGCGATGCCAGCGGCAATAAGCTTGATGGTTATAATACCGTGGACTTTATCGGCAGCTACGCGCTACCTCTTGGCAAACTGACCTTCAGTATCGAGAACCTGCTTAATGAAGATTATGTCACCGTCTGGGGCCAGCGCGCGCCGCTGCTCTACAGCCCAACCTACGGCAGCAGCTCTCTGTACGAATATAAAGGTCGCGGCCGTACCTTTGGCCTGAACTACGCACTGAGCTTCTGATAAAAAAAGCCCCTCGGCCTGAGCGACTGAGGGGCTAATAGAGATAAACATCTTTTTTACGCTTTGTTAGTCAGAATCAGTTGACCATTGCTGTCCAGCGGGATTTGCGCGCCGGGGTCGCGATCCATACGGATTTTGCCCTGCTGGTCGCCGATTTTGTAAGTGACGTCATAGCCGAGCATTTTTTCCGATTTGTCATACACCGTTTTACAGCGCTGCTGCGTGGTTGTGTAAGTGTCCCCTTCCTGCATTGAGCCCTGAATCTGGTTACCAGCATAGCCGCCGCCCAGCGCGCCCACGACGGTGGCAACGTCGCGGCCGCGGCCGCCGCCGAACTGATGACCAATCACCCCGCCGGCCACTGCGCCTAAGACTGAACCGGCAATACGGTTTTCATCCTGCACCGGGCGACGATGAGTGACGGTGACGTTTCGGCACTCTTTACGCGGGGTTTTAATGCTCTCTTTTATCGGCGTACTGGACACCACCTGCGCATACTGCGGTCCGCGATCTAACACGTTAAGACCGGCAACGGCTGCAACGCCCAGCGCGGCAGCCACGCCAATCCCTATACCCGCCAACATAGATTTATTCACGGGACATCCTCCTTTGTTGCTATTACCGCTAAGTTTGCCGCTCAGCCATAAGCCTTGCAAATAAGAAAGCGGATGAAAAGTGCGTGAACGTACGGCAAATCAAGGTGATTCGGAGAAATCTGAGGGGGTTTTAAGGAAAAGACAGGAGGATATTCTGGATATTTCCGGGGGAAAGCTTAGCGGAGGGATCCGGGCGACAGCACCTTTTGGCTCTGCCGCCCGAACAACATTAATGCAGCTTCAGACGCGGGCGAATAATACGGTTGATACGCCCTACCAGCATCATCAGGCCGGTTTTGAAGTAACCGTGCAGCGCAATCTGGTGCATACGGTACAGAGAGATATAGACGAAACGCGCAATGCGCCCTTCAATCATCATTGAACCGCGCATCAGGTTGCCCATCAGGCTGCCCACGGTGGAATAGTTGGAGAGCGACACCAGCGAACCGTGATCCTTATAGGTATAGGCTTTAAGGGGTTTACCTTTCATCTGCGCCAGAATGTTGTGCAGAGCGCAGGTCGCCATCTGGTGCGCAGCCTGAGCGCGCGGTGGGACAAAACCGCCTTCAGGACGGGCGCAGGAGGCGCAGTCGCCGATGGCGTAGATATCCTCGTCGCGAGTGGTTTGCAGCGTCGGCTCAACCACCAGCTGGTTAATGCGGTTGGTTTCCAGGCCGCCAATCTCTTTCATGAAGTCCGGCGCTTTAATGCCGGCCGCCCAGACCATCAGATCCGCGTTAATAAATTCGCCTTCTTTGGTGTGCAGACCGTTAGCATCGGCGCTGGTGACCATGGTTTTGGTCAAAACGCGAACGCCCAGCTTGGTCAGCTCGTTGTGCGCCGCGCCGGAGATACGTGGCGGCAGTGCCGGCAGAATACGCTCGCCGGCTTCAACCAGCGTCACGTTCAGAGCTTCGTTAGTCAGACCTTTATAGCCGTAGCTGTGCAGCTGCTTCACCGCGTTATGCAGCTCGGCCGACAGCTCAACGCCGGTTGCGCCGCCGCCTACGATGGCGATATTCACCTTACCGTCCGCCCCAAGATTCGCCGAGTACTTGAGGAACAGATCCAGCATTTCCTGATGGAAACGACGCGCCTGGTGCGGGTTGTCGAGGAAAATGCAGTTTTCTTTAACCCCTGGCGTATTGAAATCGTTAGAGGTACTTCCCAGCGCCATCACCAGCGTGTCGTAAGGCAGCTTACGTTCAGGTACCAGCAGCTCACCCTTTTCGTTACGCAGTTCAGCAAGGGCGATCGTTTTGGTCTCGCGGTTAATATCTACCACTGACCCCAGCTGGAACTGGAAGCCGTGGTTACGGGCGTGGGCCAGGTAGCTCAGCGCGTCTACACCTTCATCAAGTGAACCGGTCGCTACTTCATGTAGCAGCGGTTTCCACAGGTGGCTGTGGTTACGATCGACCAGCGTAATTTTGGCTTTCTTATTGCGGCCCAGCTTTTTACCCAGCTGGGTAGCCAGCTCCAGCCCACCGGCACCACCACCCACAATCACTATTTTTTTCAATGGTGTAGTCACGCGACCCCCTAAAATTATTAACCAATTGTTAATTAAAGGTTATTGATATAGCCTTTAATTAACAACAGGTTACGGCATTGAAACCATTCAGCGAGATCGAGAATAACATGAACGGTGCATTGGTCATACCAAAATTGATATGCATCAAGTTTTACTGCATATTTTTTGAGCGCGCAATCGCAGAAATGGATAAAAAAAGCCCGCATTGTTTTCACATTGCGGGCCGGGAGCGATCAGCCGAGGGTTTTGAAGGCTTTTATTCGCTGGAGATGCGGGGAGATATTTTTAAACTTGTGGGTCTGTTCTTCATCCCAGATGATCTCATAGTAGTGGTGCAGCAGGTCCGCAGAACGCTGGCTATCCAGCGCTTCATCCTGTCGTGACAGCACCACCAGGCAGCGGTCGCGGTTTTTTTCACGGAAATTATTCACGCACTTGGTGGCGATATCAGCATACTCTTCCGGCCGGTCAATCTTGCCTTCCATGTTTTCATCAGGAAACAGGTTGGGGTTGAAAACGGCCTGGCGAATATCGCAAAGAAAGCCAATTCTCTCCGCCCAGAAACCACCGAGACCCACGCCGCAAATGAGGGGTCGATCGTCGGCGCTTAGCTGCAGCATTTTATCGACTTCTTTTAACAAATGCTGCATATCATGTTTAGGATGCCGCGTGCTGTAGCTAATCAACCGGACATCGGGGTCAATAAACTGAAGCTGTAGCACCTTCTCATGGTTACCGGGGCTGTTTGAGTCAAAACCATGTAAATAGATAATCATCGCATCCTCACCAGACAACAACGCCTTTCAGGTATATTACGCGGACTTCGCCTCTTGCCAGCGCGCGTGAAGCTGCTCCAGCTGCGCGCTTATTGTCTTCCAGCGGGCGGAATCCCTTAACGCCTGACGGCTAATGGAACCTTTATGATACAATTTCGTAACACGCTCTGCTTTGATCGGCGACAGGTTATCCAGCACGCTGACCGCACCCTTACGATTATTGCAGACAAGGATCATATCGCAACCCGCATCCAGGGACGCCTGGCCGCGTTCGGCATAGCTGCCCATAATCGCCGCGCCTTCCATTGACAGATCGTCAGAGAATATTACGCCGTCAAATCCCAGCTCGCCGCGCAGGACCGTTTTCAGCCAGTGCGCGGAGCCGCTGGCGGGACGGGGGTCAACGTCGCTGTAAATAACGTGGGCGGGCATAATAGCATCCAGACGCTGCTCGCCGATCAGCGTGCGGAACACGGCCATATCTTTCGCGCGAATTTCCGCTTCCGCACGCGGATCGCGCGGCGTCTCTTTGTGAGAGTCTGCCGTCACCGCCCCATGCCCCGGGAAGTGCTTGCCGGTGGTTTTCATACCCGCGCCGTGCATGCCATCGATGAAATGGCGAGCTATCGCCAGCGCCTTGTCGGGGTCCTGATGATAAGAGCGCTCGCCAATAGCGGCGCTGATATGTCCGACATCCAGCACCGGCGCAAAGCTGATATCAATATCCATAGCGATCATTTCGCTGGCCATCAGCCAACCGGCTTCTGCGGCCAGCCGGCCGCCCTCTTCCATGCCTAGCAGGGCGGCGAAGGATTGCGCTGCAGGAAGACGGGTAAAGCCCTCGCGGAAACGCTGCACGCGACCGCCTTCTTGATCGACCGCCACCACCAGATGGTTGCGCGAAGCCTCGCGGATCTGGCGAACCAGCTCACGCAGCTGCGCCGGATCGTGATAGTTGCGGGTAAACAGGATCAGCCCGCCAACCAAAGGATGCGCCAGAATCTCACGCTCTTCCGCATCCAGTTCAAAACCTTCGACATCCAACATTACCGGGCCCACAGCCACCTCTCTTATCCTTTTATTTTTTGTCTAACTGACGCCATATCTCATCGGCCAGCGTGATAAACTGCCGGTCGCCGGTTTGCTGCCAGCGTCGTTCATACCAGCCCGCCATCAGCAGCCGCACCCAAGGGCGCCAGCGCTGAATTTGCCGCCAGAGCTGAAGCTCATCAATGTGCGCCTGTCGCGCATACTCTGCGGTAAGCTGGCGATGCGCAACGGGGTCGATCCACACCGCCGCCAGTTCCAGCGCGATATCGCCATCGCCCGCATATTCCCAGTCAATCAGCCGCAGTCCCGCCTCGCCGCGAACAATGTTGCCCGCATGGACATCCATATGTAAGGGCGCCAGACGTAACGGCTGCGGTTCGCCCCGGCGAAGCAGCCGCTTATGCCACCGTAGCCACAGCGGTGTACGGCGCGCAGGACTGCACTGCTGCCAGTAACGCTCAAGCAGCGGCCGCAGCGCGATACGCCAGCCAAAGCGTGGCTGCCGGTGCAGATGATACAGCAACCCTGCGAGCGCCGGACACTCCGGTAATGCGTTGACCACGTCGCCAGAGCAATATTCCACCACCATCCAGGCGGGAGAATAAAAAACCGGCGCAGGCGCTAAGGTATTGGGAAGGCGGGAAAGCACACGGTACTGGCGGCGGAAGTCGCAGGACGGCGCATGCGGGTCGTGCGGCTGGCGCAGCACCCGCTTTCGCCGGCCATCGCTGAGAATACAGCTGCCGCCGCTCAGCCCGGTTTCGGACAGCGCGGCGACAGGCGTATAGTGGGGGAAAAAGCGCGACAGCACTTCGTCGCGCGTGAGCTTATTGTTGCTGAACAGCACCTTTACCCGACCAGATAATTTCGCCGGTTTGTACCAGCATCAGCTGCATTTTCAGCTCAGGTGAATTGACGTTGCCGGTTGCGTTGGAATAGAGCACATACTGTGCGCCAACGGTGCGCGCAATGCCCATCGCTTTGCTGCGACTACCAAGGCTATCCTGTGGCGACAGGCCAAGCTGCTGTTTGGCCACGCCCAGCTGCTGCTGGGAAACCAGGGTGAATTTTCCGTTACCCTCAAGCGCATTACGCAGCGCCGTGGTGGCTTCACCCGCATTCAACGTGCCGTTAGTGCGGTTGTTGACGCTGTCGACCAGCAAAATGCTGCCCGCATTTACGCCGCTGGCCTGCAGCATCTGACCAATCATCGGCTGCACCGCGGAGTGCCAGTCAAAATGACGCACGCGCGGCGCCGGCTGCGCAGGCTGCTCGCCGTGTTCAATCGGACCCGGCTGGGTCGGTATCACGGGAATAGTCGGCACAGTCGGCTGCGGCTGAACAGGCTGCTGCGGCTTCGGCTGCGCTTCCTCAACGGGAGCGGGTTCCTGACGTTGACCCACGCATCCGGCAAGGAATATCGCCAGTGCGGTAACTAATGCATAGCGACATAGTTTAATCATTACGATTACCTCTTACAGATAAAGATAAAGTCGGGCCTTGTGCGCCCCCAGAATATTGGCGCTGCCATAAAGCGTAACGGAAGAGTGCGCAGGAACCGTTATGCTGCGTGCAGACTCCAGCGGATGCATTTCCAGTCCCCTGGCGTCATACCAGAAAAAGCGATAATGCACGGTCACCGGAACCTGGCGTTCATTGAACAATCTGGTGGTCGCCGTCGCCTGAATCTCGGATGCAGTTACCGTTGGTACTTCAGCGCTGATTCCTGCTGCCAGTACGTTTGATTCCATCACCAGACTTTGCTGATCGCTGACCGGTATTTCCGGATGCGAACTGCACCCGGCCAGTAATGTCACGGCCAGTAATGCGCCGATATGGGCTGCACGCATGGAGTTTAACCTTTATGAGCCAGCATCGGGCCTAACGGACGGCCGCCCAGCAGGTGCATATGGATATGATAGACCTCCTGGCCGCCGTGGCGATTGCAGTTAACGATCAGGCGATAGCCATCGTCGGCGAGCCCCTCGTCGCGGGCGATTTTCGCCGCTACGGTCATCATGCGCCCCAGAGCCAGCTCATGCTCTGCGGTCACATCATTGACGGTGGGAATCAGGATATTGGGAACGATCAGAATATGGGTCGGCGCCTGCGGAGAGATATCGCGAAAAGCGGTAACGAGCTCATCCTGATAAACCACATCCGTCGGGATCTCCCGGCGAATGATTTTGCTGAAAATCGTTTCTTCTGCCATGACTGATTCCTTAATCATTTTTATACCGTGCACTGGCCTGCCCCTGCAGGTAAACGCGGACGCACGGAATTCCTCTAAGAGTATGAGCGAGTTACTCCCCCTCTTTCAACCTGAATGCGTTTTTTCTTACGCCACAAAGCGCCTGGCTGCCGACGGATTAATCGTTTATTACCTGGAAACGATGCAACGGCAGAAATAACGCCTTTATGACCTTCATGCTTACCCTTATTTACAGTTTAAATATTAATGCGTATATTTCTCATTTGTATTCAAAATGAATGCAGTGCGCTTACGATCGACCGCGGCCAGAGAGCCGTAGCGAATAACAATTATCTCATGATCAAGGGTTTATGATGTCTCTCTCCACTCACTCCCGGGATGGGCGAAACGCTCCATCCCTGCTTGCGATGGGCATAGCGCTGGCGCTCTCCCCAAACCTTAGCCAGGCTGCCAGTCACTCCGAAGACACTATTATTGTAGAAGGTTCCGCAGATAGCGCTTCGGATACGCAAGAACAGGATTACAGCGTCAAAACTACCTCCGCAGGGACAAAAATGGAGATGGCCCAGCGCGATATCCCGCAATCGGTCAGTATCATCACCGAACAACGGATGCGCGATCAGCAGTTGCAAACGCTGGGTGATGTGATGGAGCACACCATGGGGATCAGCAGCAGCCAGGCAGATTCTGACCGCACCAGCTACTACTCTCGTGGTTTTGAGATCGATAACTATATGGTCGATGGCATTCCGACCTGGTTTGAATCCCGCTGGAATCTGGGCGACGCGCTTTCCGATATGGCTCTTTTCGAACGGGTGGAGGTCGTCCGCGGCGCGAATGGTCTGCTGACCGGCACCGGTAATCCCGCCGCGTCGATCAATATGATCCGTAAGCATGCGACCAGCCGCGAGTTCAAGGGAAATGTCTCTGCGGAGTACGGCAGCTGGAACAAGCAGCGCTACGTTGCCGATATGCAAAGTCCGCTAACTGAAGATGGCAACGTGCGGGCGCGCATTATCGCTGGTTATCAAAATAATGACTCATGGCTCGATCGTTACAACAGCGAAAAAACGTTCTTCTCGGGGATTGTGGATGCGGATCTCGCGACGTCGACCAGTTTATCCGCCGGCTACGAGTATCAGCGTATCAACGTCAATAGCCCGACATGGGGCGGTCTGCCGCGCTGGAATACCGATGGCAGCACAAACCGTTACGATCGCGCCCACAGCACCGCTCCAGACTGGGCCTATAACGACAAAGAGATCAATAAAGTCTTCGTTACGCTGAAACAACGCTTTGCTGATACCTGGCAGGCAACGCTGAACGCCACTCACTCCGAGGTCAAGTTCGACAGCAAAATGATGTACGTAGATGCTTACGTCAATAAAGCGACCGGGATGCTGGAGGGGCCTTATAGCAGCTACGGTCCGGGCTATGACTACGTAGGCGGTACCGGCTGGAATAGCGGAAAGCGTAAAGTCGACGCCGTGGATCTGTTCACCGACGGCGGCTACGACCTGTTCGGCCGCCAGCATAATCTGATGATAGGCGGCAGCTACAGCAAGCAAAATAACCGCTATTTCAGCTCGTGGGCAAACGTCTTCCCCAATGAGATTGGCAGCTTCTACAGCTTCAATAGCGCTGGGTTCCCGGAAACCAGCTGGGGCCCGCAGAGTCTGGCGCAGGACGATACCACGCGCATGAAATCGGTGTATGCCGCGACGCGTATTTCCCTGCTTGATCCGCTGCATCTGATCCTTGGCGTCCGCTATAACAACTGGAGCATTGAGACGCTGACCTACAACATGGAGAAAAATCATACCACCCCATACGCCGGGCTGGTTTACGACATAAACGACAATTGGTCGGCCTACACCAGCTATACCTCGGTCTTCCAGCCGCAGAACAAGCGCGATAGCTCGGGTAAGTATCTGACGCCGATTACCGGGAATAACTATGAAGTGGGCCTGAAGTCGGACTGGATGGACAGCCGATTAACCACGACTCTCGCGATATTCCGCATCGAGCAGGATAATCTCGGCCAGGCGACCGGTGGGCAAATCCCCGGTAGCAACGGCGAAGCAGCCTATAAAACCGTCGATGGAACCGTGAGCAAAGGGGTGGAGTTCGAAATCAACGGTGCGATTACCGATAACTGGCAGATGACCTTTGGGGCGACGCGTTTTGTCGCTGAAGATAATGAAGGCAATGCGGTGAATCCCAACCTGCCGCGAACCAGCGTCAAACTGTTTACCAGCTACCGTCTGCCGGTAATGCCTGAACTGACCGTTGGCGGCGGCGTTAACTGGCAGAACCGGGTATATAAAGATACCGCGACGCCATACGGCACCTTCCGTGCGGAACAGGGCAGCTATGCGCTGGTTGATTTGTTCACTCGCTACCAGGTCACTAAAAATTTTGCTTTGCAGGGTAACGTCAATAACCTGTTCGATAAAACCTACGACACCAACATCGATGGTTCAATTGTCTACGGCGAACCGCGCAACTTCAGCATTACCGCCAGCTATCAGTTCTGATCTCTGGTTAACGTGACAAAATCCGCGGGCGCGCTTTTAACGCCTGCGGCCATTAAAAAAGGCAGCCAGTTGGCTGCCTTAGTCTCCCCATATCACAACTTAGCTGTTGCGGATGTATTCATCCATTTCAGTTTTCAGGTTATCGGATTTAGTACCGAAAATAGCCTGAACGCCCGAACCTGCAACAACCACGCCTGCGGCGCCCAGTTTTTTCAGGCCAGCCTGATCAACTTTCGCCACATCCGCCACGCTCACGCGCAGACGAGTGATACATGCGTCAAGGTTAGTAATGTTCTCTTTACCGCCGAAAGCAGCGATCAGTGCCGGAGCCATTTCGCTGGTCGCGCCAGCTTTGCTGTCTTCGGTTGCATCTTCGCGACCCGGGGTTTTCAGATCCAGCGCTTTAATCAGCACGCGGAAGACCACGTAGTACACGATCGCGTAGCAGATACCGACGATCGGGAACAGCCACAGCTTGCTGCTGTTGCCGGAGAGAACGATAAAGTCGATCAGGCCGTGAGAGAACGACGTCCCGTCACGCATACCCAGCAGGATACAGATCGGGAAGGCCAGGCCCGCCAGAATCGCGTGGATAATGTACAGGATCGGCGCAACGAACATGAAAGAGAACTCGATCGGCTCGGTGATACCGGTCAGGAACGAGGTCAGCGCTGCGGAGATCATGATACCGCCCACTTTCGCGCGGTTTTCTGGCTTAGCAGAGTGCCAGATAGCGATAGCGGCAGCCGGCAGACCGTACATTTTGAACAGGAAGCCGCCGGACAGTTTGCCCGCCGTTGGGTCGCCTGCCATGTAGCGCGGAATATCGCCGTGGAAGACCTGACCTGCTGCGTTGGTGTATTCGCCAATCTGCATCTGGAAAGGTACGTTCCAGATATGGTGCAGACCAAACGGCACCAGGCAACGTTCAATGAAGCCGTAGATACCGAACGCGACAACCGGGTTCTGGTAAGCAGCCCACTGGGAGAACGTCTGGATGGCAGTACCGATCGGCGGCCAGATAAAGGACAGGATCACGCCCGTGAAAATCGCTGCCAGACCGGAGATAATTGGCACAAAACGCTTGCCCGCAAAGAAGCCCAGATATTCAGGCAGCTTGATGCGATAGAAGCGGTTGAACATGTACGCTGCGATGGCACCCGAGATGATACCGCCGAGTACGCCGGTATCTGCAAGGTGTTTAGCCGCAATCTCTTCAGCAGGTAAATGCAGAACCAGAGGCGCAACCACGGACATGGTTTTCACCATGATGCCGTAAGCGACGACCGATGCCAGAGCGGATACGCCGTCGTTATTGGTGAAGCCAAGTGCGACACCGATAGCAAAAATCAGCGGCATGTTAGCGAAGACTGAACCGCCCGCTTCTGCCATGACGTGGGAAACTACGGCTGGCAGCCAGCTGAAGTTTGCGGAACCGACGCCCAGCAGGATACCTGCGATAGGCAGTACGGATACCGGCAGCATCAGCGATTTACCGACCTTCTGCAGGTTAGCAAATGCATTCTTAAACATAATTGAGAGTGCTCCTGAGTATTTGGTGCTTTTTTACGCTTTCACGCATTGGCCCGGGGGGAGAACCGCGCCGTGGACAGGACATCTAAGCGCCCTTTATTTATTACACAGAGTAAAATAATTACCGGGATGATTGTTTGACGGCTATCACGTTTCAATCAGACACGAGCCAAAAACTTACACTGGTTTACATAACTCGTGTCTGAATGTTGCCAAAAAACCTTCACCGCCCCATTTGTGGCGGTGAACTTTACTCGCTTTAGCTATTAATTACGAGCCTTAAAATAATAAGGAATATCAGAGAGGTTGCAGCCGGGAGGGGTCGATATGAAAAAGCGTCGCGAAATTTTCCGTGGTCTGTTGTGCCAGTTGCTCCAGCGATACGCCTTTAAGAACCGCCATATACTCGGCGACATCCCTGACCAATGCCGGTTGGTTCTCTTTACCACGATGCGGTACCGGAGCCAGATAGGGCGAATCGGTCTCTACCAACAGGCGATCGAGAGGTACATAGCGCGCTGCATCGCGAAGCTGCTCCGCATTACGGAACGTCACAATGCCGGAAAACGAGATGTAGAACCCCATATCCAGCAGCTTACCCGCTGTCTCTCTATCCTCAGTGAAACAGTGTAGTACGCCACCGCAATCCGTCACTTTTTCTTCGTGTAAAATTTCCAGCGTATCGGCGCGGGCATCTCGGGTATGCACGATAACCGGCTTATTCAGCTCCCGGCCTATCCGGATATGGTCGCGAAACGACGTCTGCTGGCGCGCTTTGGTTTCCGGCGTGTAGAAATAATCCAGTCCGGTTTCACCCATCGCCACCACGCCATCCTCTGCGGCGAGCTGGTGCAGCGCCTCAACGTCGTACTCTTCATCCTGGTTCAACGGATGCACGCCGCAGGAGAAAACGACGTCGTTACGCTGGCCCACCAGCTCGCGCATACCGCGATATCCCGGCAGGGTTGTGGCCACCGCCAGGCAAAATTTCACATCGCGGGCGGCGGCTTTAGCCAGCACATCGTCCACGTTTTTATGCAGCGTTTGATAATCCAGGCCATCGAGATGGCAATGGGAGTCGACTAAAAACATAATGTCTCTCTCAGAGGTGGGATACGGGAAGGACCGCCCCAGGTTGCAGGTAATGTTCCCAGCGCAGAAGGCGCTCGGTAAGCAGCAGTTCGCGATTGATACCGACAACGCTCAGCAACTGCTCGCGGCAGGCGTTAACGTCGCGCGCGATCGCCTGTAAACGCGCGGCTGGCAGCGCAGCGGCCAGTTGATTCACCAGAGGCCAGGCATCGGGATTGCTGATAAGCGTAATTCCCTGCTGCCTTTTTTGTGCATCGACCAGCAGTGATGCCAGCCAATGCAGACGAATCGCGGCCTGCTCATGATTCAATACCGGCAGCAGAGACAGCCAGTCGCCGTGGGTTAAAACAGCGCCCAGGGACTGGCAAAGCTGCAGCCGCACGCTCCAGTGAGCGTCCTGCAGCAGATCCAGCGCCGCCGCCGGGGCATTGGCGCTAAGCCGCAGCGCCGCGAGCAATGCATCTTGTGACATTGTCACTTCTCGTTCTAACCACGCCAGCGCATACTGTTCAGAAGGCGGAGCAAGATGATGTAACCGGCAGCGGCTGCGCAACGTGGCCAGCAGGCGTGCGGGCTCCTGACAGGCAAGGAAGAACCATGTGTTTTCCGGCGGCTCCTCCAGCGTTTTCAGCAGGGCGTTGGCCGCCGCGTCGGTCAGCAGAGCGGCATCGTCTATCCAGACGACCTTCGCGCCGCCCAGACGGGCTCGTTCATAGAGTTTTTCGCTCACTTCACGCACGGCGTCAATCCCGAGCGAGCTCTTCCCCTTTTCCGGGATCAACGCATAATAATCCGGATGCGTCCCGGCTTGCATCAGCTGACAGCTATGGCATCGACCGCAGCTTTTATGCCCCTCCGGCTGCCGGCACATCAGAAAACGACACAGCGCGTAAATCAACGCGTCGCTTCCCATACCCGGCAGCGCCTGAATCAGTAGCGCATGGTGACCCCGTCCCGCCTGATAGCCGGAAACTAGCTGTTCAAAAGAGGGACGTAACCACGGATACCATTTCATGCGCGCTGCTCCGCGACCCACTGATTCACCACCGCGCGGATATCGCGCTCTACGGCCTCAAGCGGCTGGGTGGCGTCAACGGTGCGTATGGTGTCGTCCTGTGCCGCCAGCTCAAGGTAGCGCGCGCGCGTACGGTTAAAGAAATCGAGCGACTCCTGTTCGATACGGTCGAGTTCGCCGCGAGCGCGGGCGCGCTTCAGCCCTACCTCGGGAGTCACATCCAGGTAGAGCGTCAGATTGGGACGAAAATCGCCCAGTACCGCATCGCGCAGGGTTGCCAGCATCGTTTGGTCGATACCGCGGCCGCCGCCCTGATAGGCCTGAGTCGAGAGATCGTGACGATCGCCAATGACCCACTGGCCGCGGGCCAGCGCGGGTTTAATCACCGTCTCAACCAGCTGCACGCGCGCCGCGTAAAACATCAGTACTTCGGCTTTATCATTGATAACTTCATCGCCGGTGGACTGTATATCCAGCACCAGGCTGCGCAGTTTCTCGGCCAGGATAGTACCACCCGGCTCGCGGGTAAACACCATGTCGCTAATGCCCAGCTGTTTTAGCGTCTCTACCACAAGATTACGTGCGGTAGTTTTCCCTGCGCCCTCCAGGCCCTCGATGACGATATAGTTACTGCGCATTTTTTTCCTTAAGTACATTCAGATAGTCCTGAACCGAGCGGTTATGGCCGATCAGGTTGGTATTAAACGTATGTCCGCCCTTCCCGTCCGCGACAAAATAGAGGTACGGCGTTTTTGCCGGATGCGCGGCGGCGTTGAGCGAGGCTTCCCCCGGCGCGGCTATCGGGCCGGGCGGCATGCCGTTAATGACATAGGTGTTGTAAGCGGTTGGGGTTTCCAGGTCTTTACGCGTCAACTTACCATTATAACCCTCACCCATGCCGTAAATCACGGTTGGATCGGTTTGCAGACGCATGCCGATACGTAAGCGGTTGATAAACACCGAGGCTACGCGGTCACGCTCTTCGGCCACTGCGGTCTCTTTCTCAATGATCGAGGCCATGGTCAGCAGCTGATTTTTATCTTTGTACGGCAGATTATCCATCCGCCCTTCCCAGGCTTTATCGACCGCGGCAACCATCTTCTGATGCGCGCGCTTAAGGATCGCCACATCGCTGGTGTTGGCGGTATACATCCAGGTATCCGGCCAGAACCATCCTTCGACCCAATCGGGATGCTCCAGATCGAGAGCCTTTGCGACGGTTTCATAGCGATCGTCCGCCAGCGTATGCTTTACGTAGGGCGCATCGCGCAGCTGGCGCAGGTAGTCGCTCACCCGCATCCCTTCCACGAAGCGTAGCGGAAACTGGGCCTCTTTGCCGCTGGCTAACAGCTGCAGCATTTGACGTACCGTCATCTCAGGCGTGAAGCGATAGGTTCCGGCTTTAAAGTGGGATAGCTCAGGCTCAATGCGCAGCAGCCACTGAAACACCCGAGGTCGGTTGATCACTTTATCGCTGTAGAGCTGCTGCCCAAGCGCCAGGCGACCTGTGCCGGTCTCGAGGGTAAAGATGGTCTCTTCTTTAATCAGTAATTTGCTGTCCGCCAGTTGGCGAACTTTCCACATACCGACGCCGGCGGCGATGCCCAGCACCACCACCAATAGCAGGATGAAACGTAACATTTTCTTCATGACTAATCAGACAGCTCACACAAGGGGGCTAAAAAATGGTAAAGCTCGCGCGCGGACCAGCATTTATCGTCCCAGCGGCGAACCGGCACCAGCGGCATCAATGCGTTACAGACAACGACCTCGTCGGCTTCGCGTAACGCATCGGGGCGCATGGTGACTTCGACAACGCGAAACGGCGATGGTGCCAGCTTAGCGAGAATGTGCTGACGCATAATGCCGTTGACTCCCGCCCGATCGAGGCGCGGGGTAAAGACGTCAAAGCCTGTACGCCAGAATATGTTCGCGGCACAGCATTCCGTAAGCCACCCTTCGCTGTCAAGGACCAGCGCCTCATCGGCGTCCGTCTGCTCAAGATGAGAACGAATCAGCACCTGCTCAAGGCGATTAAGGTGTTTGAGTCCGGCAAGTAAAGGGTTACATCCCAGCTGAACCGGGCTCAGCGAGACGGAGATCCCTTCTTTACGCCAGCGGTGGTAGTGAGCCGGGTAAGGCGATACGCTGAGGATGCGGCTGGGATTTACGCAGCCTGCGGCGCTATAGCCTCGACCGCCCACTCCGCGCGTGATGATCGCTTTCAGCACGCCATCAGAATGGGGCTGCGCAAGGCGTGCCATCTCCCCTGCCAACAATTCCCAGTCGTTAAAGGGGATAAAGAGCTTTTTGCAGGTCGTTTGTAGCCGAGTCAGGTGTGCGTTGAGGAACTGAACCTTTCCCGCCACAATTCGCGCGGTGGTAAAACAGCCATCGCCAAACTGCACGCCGCGATCGTTCACCGGTAACACATTCGCCCATGCGCCATTCAGTAGATACATTCACCCCCCTCATTATTAATAACGATAAGAGTGCCTTCAGAGGACGCATTATGCAACCATCTGTACAAATCAATAAACCCTTCTGTGCCTACTTGTTTAGTTGCCATAATTAGTGAATTCATAATCCACAAAAACTGATTTTACCTTCCATCAAAGCATTCAGAGAAATAATAAGGATACACATCAAGTAATACTATTCACATGAAAAATCACATAATAAATATTGATTTTTAAAAAAACTACAATCCAGTTTTAGAAAACATAGCTACCCACATCACTAAGAATACCTATAATCAAATTGCCCGAAATTAATATTAAATTCTGTACGATTATTATTTCCCTATCGATGAAATGGAAAAATCATCGTCACTTATCTTTATCAAGGACTCATCAATGAAATTAAAATTAGCTACTATCGCTTTTGTTGCCACCATGGGGATTGCCTCTTCTGCATCAGCACAGGATGGCCAGATTAATTTTACCGGTAAAATAACAGAAACCGGTTGTAAAATTAATGGCGGAGTCACCAGCGCACAGGATGTGAAGCTCGGTGAAGTCTCTAAAACCGCACTGCCGGCTGCTGGCGACACGGCGACGACCACTCGCTTCTCGCTGGTATTGACGGAATGCCCGGAAGACCTGTTGGGTAAGCCGATTAGCGTTAAATATGACGGTACTCCGGATAGCATCAATACCGATTATTTACAGTTGACCGGTGCGGGTAGTGAAAATGTTGCTGAAGGCGTGGCGATTCAGTTACTCAACGACGATACCTCGGCGCTGCCGCTGGGCACGTCTTCCAGACCGGTAACTATTAGCAACAATGCAGCTGAAGAAACCACTCTTAACTTCTTCGCTCGCTATATCGCAACCACAGATACAGTGAAAGCCGGTGATGCTAATGGTACCGTAAACTTCACGCTGACCTACAACTGATCGCCCCTTTCTTCATTTATCACAACCATACAAAAATAAGGCCGGAAACCCGGCTTTATTTTTCGGGATATTGCCAATGAAAAAAAGCTTAGTATTAATTGCCACAACGCTATTAATGATGACAGTATCAGCTCAAGCCGGCGTTATTATCGGTGGAACGCGCGTTATTTATAACGGTGATAAAAAGGAGACTTCAATTAGCGTAAAAAATCCTGACAAATCATCATATCTGATACAATCTTGGAGCGATAGCGGCGAAAAAAACAACGATAAATCACCCTTTATGGTTACTCCACCGCTCTTTCGTCTCGGGCCTGGACAAGAGAACACGCTAAGAATAATTCGCACCGGCGGTAACTTACCTGAGGACCGGGAGTCTCTGTACTGGATGAATATTAAATCTATTCCTTCGACGGAGAAGCAGGATAATGTAAATAGCCTGCAAATAGCCATAAAAACGCGCATCAAGTTAATATATCGCCCCCAGGCGCTTATCAAAATGCCGGAAGATATTGCCGAAAAATTAACCTGGCAGCGTAACGGTAATACTCTGATCGTTAGCAATCCTACAGCGTATTACATGAACTTCAGTACCATCAAAATGGGCAATACTTCGGTAAAAAATGCCGCCTGGGTTGCACCGAAGAGCTCGGTTAGCTTTGCCATTCCTGCCGGCGCGAGCGGCGATGTGGTATGGACGCTGATTACTGATTATGGCTCCGTCGGAAAAGAGCATCGAGCACGTTTATAACGCTAACCAGTGTTAGCACCGAAAGGATATCGGGATGAATGTAGACGCCTACAAAAAGAAAATAACGCTCAGTCGTATCGCCTGCTTTATTGCCTTGCAGTGTGCTTTATCTATTCATAATACCGCATTAGCTCGCGAGTATTTTAATCCTGCCTTTCTCGGGATCGATGGGCCGGGAAAGGATCTGACCGACCTCTCTGCTTTTGAAGAAGGCATCGGCCAGATACCGGGAAACTATCATGTTGACGTTATCGTCAATAAAACATCAGTCGGTCTATATGATATTGACTTTGTAATGCAAAAAGATAGCCAGGGCAACGCTACGCTCCAGCCCTGTCTTAGCCTTGAGGCATTACAAAAATTTGGTATCCGTACACAGTCATTTCCCCAGCTTGCTGACGGTAAAGATTGCGCCAACTTACAGGTTATTCCACAGGCCAATGCGGAATTTGTCTTCGATCGCCAGCAGCTACGTCTATCTATTCCACAAGCTGCATTAAACAACCATGCCCGCGGCTATGTGGCTCCGGAGCGGCTAGACGAAGGAATTAATGCGCTACTGCTGAACTACAACTTTAGCGGCGCCAATACCGAAGCTCGTCAACGCGGCGCAGAAGACTCGAACAGCTATTATCTGAACTTAAGACCCGGTTTTAATATCGGCCCCTGGCGAATCCGCAACTACACGACCTGGAACCGTAACAGCAGCGGTGGGCAAGCACAGGAGAGCTGGGATTCACTCTATACCTATGCACAGCGCAACATCATCGCCCTGAAAAGCCAGCTCACAATTGGCGACAGCACCGCGCCTTCGGACATCTTTGACAGCGTCCCCTTCCGTGGTGCGCAGCTCGCCTCCGATGACGATATGCTTCCCGATAGCCTCCGCGGCTATGCGCCAGTAATTCGCGGTATTGCACGCACTAACGCTCAGGTGATCGTTAAACAGAACGGCTATACCATCTATCAGAGCTATGTCTCTCCGGGAGCGTTTGAGATCGCTGACATGTACCCCACCGGCAGCAGCGGCGATTTTGACGTCACGATTAAAGAAGCTGACGGCAGCGAACAACATCAGAAAATCGCCTTTGCCTCCCTTCCCTTACTGCAGCGTGAAGGCCGGTTGAAATATAGTCTGACCAGCGGCCAGTACCGCCCTTATGACAGCGATATTAATAAAGACACGTTTACGCAAGGGACCGTCATTTACGGTCTACCGGCAGGCTTTACCGTTTATAGCGGCGGTCAGTTCTCTCAACATTACCAGTCCGTCCTTCTGGGTGCAGGTAAAAATTTAGGAATGCTGGGAGCGCTATCGATAGACAGCGCGCAGGCATGGTCAAGAAAACAGGACGAAAGCAAAGAAAGTGGTCAATCATGGCGCATACGCTACAGTAAGAACATTATTGAAACGGGAACCAATTTCTCAATTGCGGGCTATCGATACTCAACCTCGGGCTACTATAGCCTGTCAGAGGTACTGGACACGTGGCGCGATAACGACTGGAAAAGTCAAAACGATCGCCGCCGCAATCGCGCCGAGCTTCAGCTTAACCAGAATATCAGCCAAAACCTGGGTTCGCTCACCCTCAACATGATGAGTGAGGATTACTGGAATAGCGAGCGTAAAATGCGCTCCATCAGCGTGGGATATAGTAACAACTGGGCAGGAGTAACTTACAACCTCAACTATAGCTATAACGAAAACACCACCGATACCGACAATAAAAAAGTTTATGACAAAGATCAGATCTTCTCATTTAACATCAACGTTCCTTTCGATCTCGGGTCAGGTAATAACTACGCTACCTACAGTCTGAACACCAGTAAGCACGGCAGCACCAGCCATAATCTGGGGATGAATGGCTCTACGCTGGCAGACAACAATCTGAACTGGAACATCCAGCAAAGCCAGACAAATCACGGTGAAGGCAATGGTGGTTATGCCAGTCTTGACTATCAGGGCACCTATGCCCGGGTCAATTCGGCGTACAGCTATGACCGCGATCAGCGCCGCGTCAACTATGGTATTGACGGCGGAATCGTCGCCCACGCTCACGGCCTGACGCTCAGTCAGGAGTTAGGCGAAACTGCAGCCCTGGTCGAAGCGCCCGGTGCAGATGGCGTGACGGTAATGAATCAAACAGGGGTAAAAACCGATTATCGCGGCTATACCATTGTTCCGTATGTCTCCCCCTATCGTGAAAGCGTGATTTCCCTGGATACGGCGACGCTACCGGATAATGCCGACGTAGAGCTGACCTCACAAACCGTTACGCCCACTCGTGGAGCCATCGTCCGCACCCACTTTGCGGCTCACGTCGGCAAACGAGTGTTAATGACGCTCATTCGCCGCAGCGGTGACGTCGTCCCCTTTGGCACAATGGTCTCAATCAACGGCGTCGACAAGCCGTCCGGTTCTATCGTCGGCGACGGCGGGCAAGTTTATCTTACCGGCATGCCGACTAACGGTACCGCCACGGCAAAATGGGGGCAAACAGCGTCAGAACAGTGCGAGTTTCTCTGGCAGCTACCTGACGTCGACCCCGCAAGCGGGGTCGCTGAACTAACATCCTCCTGCCAATAGAAAGGAAAAGGCGCCACGAGATGAAAGCAAAACTCTATTTACCCATCGCGGCAATCACTTTCTTTGCCCTCTTCCCCGCGCATGCAGACTATTTTGATGCGGTCAGGGGAAGCGTAATGAACTATAAATTTGGTGATTTCACGCTGCCAGCTAACCCTGGAGAAACGACCTATTGGGAGGAAGCGGGATCGCTGCCGACAACGGTATCGAGGAGTGATACAACCGGCTCTTATATTGCCCTTTCAATTAACGGACCCCTGGTCGGTGACAATATCTACGCGACCAGCAATCCGGGTATTGGCATTCAATATAAAACGAGCGTGGATACACTGACTGATGCGGGTGGAGGCACAGAATCGACTCCGAATAGTCGCTTCAATTTAGGGCAGCAGGTCGCTGCAGATATAAGCACTTACGTCCACGTAAAATACCGACTTGTCAGGCTGACAAATAAGATCCCTGCCGGTAAAATTACCAGCGCACCGCAGGTAACTGCCACTTTTTACAACCCAGATGGAAGGGGTACCGCTGTATTCACTCACGGTATTTATAGCTCAACGATTGCGTCGCAACCTAAAACAACTTCCTGCACGGTAGACGCACCGACGGAAATAAAGCTTCCTGCGCTTTACGGTAATAAGCTGAAAAATGGTGCGCAAACTATTACTGAAGCTCCGACCATCAAATTAATCAACTGTCCCGGCGCGATTGACGGTATTTCTTATAACTTTAGTGCCGTTTACGGCGCGCGCGATGCCTCAAATGGAATACTCAACGCCGTTAATGGCGATGGCTACGCGCAAAACGTTTACATTCAGGTCCAGAATGCCGACGGAACACCCCATACGGTTAATAGCTCAATAGCACTCAGTGATTACGCAGGTTCAGGTGAATATGAAATCCCTGAATTTAAAGTTGCTTATTATATTGAGAATACTGCAAGCGTGACGGCTGGCGAAGTGAAATCCGCTATCGAACTCAAATTAACCTATAACTAAACAAGGAAAGGAAATGAAAATTAAACAAGGACTTTTGGCAACCTTAGTTACCGCCAGCTGCGGATTATTCACGCCTTTAAGCCACGCGGTCAATATCGATATCACGGGAAAAGTTATCGCCTCTCCTTGCGAGGTCAATGGCGGTAATGAAACCCTCTCCATTGATCTGGGAGATTCTATTCGGGCCGGAGATATTTTTGAACCAGGCAGCGGCAGTGAATGGAAAAGCGCAGATCTTGAGCTTGTTTGCCCCCCTTCGGCCAGGTTCTTTAATGTGACCTTCACGGGTACTAGCGATGATGACGATCCGGCTTATTACAAAAATACCGGTACCGCTCAACGCGTCATGGTTGAATTAACCAATACCCTGTCAGAAACCGCTTACAAAAATGGGACCACGCTGGAAAATCTCGAAGTAGGAGGAGTCTACATAATCAACTTGCGCGCCCGTGCCGTCTCTAAATGGAATCCTCTGCCGGGCACTATTTCAGCTCAAGTCCAGGCCACCATCACCTATCCGTAGGATAACTTAAGAGACCGGATATAAATAATGAGACTGCGAATAATAGAGGTTATTTCATGCCTTACGGCTGCGCTCGGGATAATGATGACCGCCGTTCCGGCATTTGCGACAGACATTAATCTGACGGGGACGGTGGTCGCCTCTGCCTGCACGGTAGATACTGCACATTCGCTCAATCAGACCATTACATTCCCGGATTCAAAGACATCTGATTTTACCAGGGCAGGGGATGCCAGCGAGTGGCAGAATTACACCATCGTATTCACCTCTTGCCCACCGTCAACAACGGACATAATTGTTAACTTCTCCGGTACGCCAGATCCATCCAATAAATGTCTGGCAAAAAATGACGGAAGTGCCACAGGTATTGCACTGCAATCGGCCTTTGGCAAAGATGGTGGTTATTTGCAAAATTGCTTTGGTGGAATGACTGGAACTGCTTATGAAACAGGAAGGACCATAGAGTTGTCCTCTCGAATGATTGCCACCTCCGATCGTGTCACCGGAGGGAGTTTTCATTCAACCCTGTTACTTACTGTGACCTACAAATAACATTATGCTGACGCCTTGATAGCGAATGCCTCTGCCCTCTAACGTCAGACATAAAAAAACGGCACGTATAAACGTGCCGTTTTTTATTGACTGCATCGACCGCTAGACGCGCTTGAAAATCAGCGAGCCGTTGGTACCACCGAAGCCAAAGGAGTTACACAGGGTATACTCCATTCCGCTAACCTGGCGCGCTTCGTGCGGAACGAAGTCCAGGTCGCAACCTTCATCCGGGTTATCCAGGTTAATGGTTGGCGGAACGGCCTGATCGCGCAGCGCGAGGATGGAGTAGATAGACTCTACTGCGCCCGCCGCGCCCAGCAGGTGGCCGGTCATGGATTTAGTCGAGCTGACCATTACGCGGCTGGCAGCGTTGCCGAAGACGGATTTCACCGCCTGCGCTTCTGCTTTATCGCCTGCCGGCGTAGAAGTCCCGTGAGCGTTGACGTAGCCAATCTGGCTTGCTTCAATGCCCGCGTCGCGAATAGCGTTAACCATCGCCAGCGCTGCGCCAGCGCCATCTTCCGGCGGTGAAGTCATATGGTAGGCATCGCTGCTCATACCAAAACCGACGATTTCCGCATAGATTTTCGCGCCGCGTTTTTTCGCGTGTTCGTACTCTTCCAGCACGACCATGCCTGCGCCGTCGCCCAGTACGAAACCATCACGCTCTTTATCCCATGGACGGCTTGCCGCCTGCGGGTTGTCATTGCGCGTGGAGAGCGCTCGTGCTGCACCAAAGCCGCCTACGCCCAGAGGGGTACTGGCTTTTTCTGCGCCACCGGCAACCATTGCGTCAGCATCGCCATAAGCGATAACGCGCGCTGCGTGACCAATATTGTGGACGCCAGAGGTGCAGGCGGTCGCGATGGAAATGCTTGGTCCACGCAGACCAAACATGATGGTCAGATGCCCGGCCACCATGTTAACGATTGTGGAAGGAACAAAGAACGGGCTGATCTTACGCGGTCCGCCTTTTACCAGCGAACTGTGGTTTTCTTCGATCAGGCCAAGTCCGCCAATACCGGAACCAATAGCGGCACCGATGCGGGTAGCATTCTCTTCCGTCACTTCAAGGCCAGAATCCTGCATGGCCTGAATGCCAGCGACAATTCCATATTGAATGAAGGCGTCCATCTTGCGCTGTTCTTTACGCGAGATGAAGTCATCACAGTTAAAATCCTTTACTAAGCCAGCAAATTTCGTTGCATAGGCGCTAGTATCGAAATGGTCGATCAGGCTGATGCCACTCTGACCGGCAAGGAGAGCTTTCCAGGTAGACTCTACGGTATTGCCGACAGGAGACAACATGCCCAGTCCGGTCACAACTACACGACGCTTAGACACGGTTGTCCTCCAGGGAGGGAAAATAGATTCTTGTGGGACAAAATATGGATAAAACTCAGGCGGTCGAGTGACCGCCTGGAGATGTTCACTTACGCCTGGTGGCCGTTGATGTAATCAATGGCAGCCTGAACAGTAGTGATTTTCTCAGCTTCTTCGTCCGGAATCTCAGTATCAAACTCTTCTTCCAGAGCCATTACCAGCTCAACGGTGTCAAGAGAATCAGCGCCCAGGTCTTCAACGAAGGAAGCATTGTTGGTAACTTCTTCCTGCTTAACGCCCAGCTGTTCGCCGATAATTTTCTTAACGCGTTCTTCGATAGTGCTCATACTCTTAAATTTCCTATCAAAACTCGCTTTCGCGATGGTTTTCGTAGTGTATAAAATGTTGAAAAATTTGCAACTAAATCCCGGCAGGTCTTACCACGATTTTACGCTATTTTGCGGCTGTTTGCCCTCATAACGCAAATGATTTTGTACAAAACATTACAGAGAACCGCACGGACTGCGCGGTTCCTGAACGTTTTGCGCAAATCTCGGTCAGACCATGTACATTCCGCCGTTGACGTGCAGAGTTTCACCAGTGATGTAACTCGCTTCGTCAGAGGCTAAAAATGCCACCGCGCTGGCGATTTCATTTGGAGAGCCAAGGCGCCCCGCAGGAACTGCCGCCAGCGTACCCGCACGCTGCTCATCGGTCAGCGCACGCGTCATGTCCGTTTCAATAAAGCCCGGAGCAACAACGTTTACAGTAATACCGCGGGACGCAACTTCGCGAGCCAGTGATTTACTGAAGCCAATCAGACCCGCTTTCGCCGCAGCGTAGTTGGCCTGACCCGCATTTCCCATGGTACCAACCACAGAACCGATAGTGATAATACGTCCATGACGCTTTTTCATCATAGCGCGCATTACCGCTTTTGACAGACGGAAAACAGATGACAGGTTGGTTTCGATAATATCGTTCCACTCGTCATCTTTCATGCGCATTAACAGGTTATCACGAGTAATCCCGGCATTGTTCACCAGGATATCAACTTCACCAAATTCTGCGCGAATATTTCCCAGAACAGATTCGATAGATGCAGGATCGGTCACATTCAGCAGCATGCCTTTCCCGTTAGCACCTAAATAATCGCTAATCGCCTGCGCGCCGCTTTCGCTGGTCGCAGTACCGATAACTTTTGCCCCACGGGCAACGAGCGTCTCAGCGATTGCGCGGCCAATCCCGCGACTTGCACCGGTAACCAGCGCGATTTTTCCTTCAAAACTCATGGTTTTCCTCTTTTATTGCTCAAGCGCCGCAGACATAGCTGCCGGCTCGTTAAGCGCGGAAGCGGTCAGGGTGTCAACAATACGTTTAGTCAGACCGGTGAGGACTTTACCCGGGCCAACTTCATACAGATGCTCTACGCCCTGTGATGCCATAAATTCAACGGTTTTGGTCCACTGAACCGGGCTATACAGCTGACGGACAAGGGCATCGCGAATAGCTTCAGGCGTCGTTTCACTTTTCACGTCAACGTTATTCACGACTGGAATAGCTGGCGCGTTGAAGGTTATTTTTTGCAGCTCAACGGCCAGTTTCTCCGCTGCGGGCTTCATCAGCGCGCAGTGGGATGGGACGCTGACCGGCAGCGGCAGAGCACGTTTAGCGCCTGCAGCCTTACAGGCCGCCCCTGCGCGTTCTACGGCCTCTTTATTACCGGCAATAACGACCTGACCCGGCGAGTTAAAGTTCACCGGAGAAACCACCTGCCCTTCGGCAGACTCTTCGCAGGCTTTCGCAATCGCAGCATCGTCAAGACCGATGATCGCAGACATCGCCCCGGTACCTTCCGGAACCGCTTCCTGCATGAACTTACCGCGCAGTTCAACAAGGCGAACGGCGTCGGAAAAATTGATAACGCCCGCGCATACCAGCGCTGAATATTCGCCAAGGCTATGGCCAGCCAGCATCATCGGCGCTTTTCCGCCCTGCTGCTGCCAGACGCGATAGAGCGCAACGGAAGCGGTCAGCAGCGCCGGTTGGGTCTGCCAGGTTTTATTTAATTCTTCCGCCGGGCCCTGCTGTGCAAGCGCCCACAGATCGTAACCCAACGCCGCAGAGGCTTCACGGAACGTCTCTTCGATTACCGGGTAAGCGGCCGCCATATCTGACAGCATCCCGACACTCTGAGAGCCCTGTCCCGGGAAAACAAAAGCAAATTGCGTCATGTTTAAATCCTTATCCTAAAAACGAACCAGCGCGGAACCCCAGGTGAAACCGCCACCAAAGGCTTCCAGCAGAATAAGCTGACCACGTTGAATGCGGCCATCGCGCACG
This sequence comes from Klebsiella sp. CN_Kp066, assembly GCF_040065135.1. Taxonomy (NCBI): domain Bacteria; kingdom Pseudomonadati; phylum Pseudomonadota; class Gammaproteobacteria; order Enterobacterales; family Enterobacteriaceae; genus Klebsiella; species Klebsiella sp. CN_Kp066. The sequence goes on from NZ_JBEAIU010000025.1 coordinate 46,874, forward strand.
GCTTCATCCAGCGCACAAGGCACAGAAGCGGCTGAAGTATTACCGTGCCTGTCGAGCGTGACGACGACGTTGTCCATCGACATGCCCAGCTTCTTCGCCGTGGCGCTGATAATACGCAGGTTAGCCTGATGTGGTACCAGCCAGTCCAGCGACGAACGCTCGAGATTATTCGCAGCTAAAGTTTCATCGACGATATGAGCCAGCTCGGTCACGGCCACTTTAAAGACTTCGTTGCCCGCCATGGTCAGGAAGATCGGGTTTTCCGGATCGACGCGATCGGCGTTCGGTAGCGTCAGCAGTTCGCCGTAGCTCCCATCCGCATGCAGATGCGTAGAGATAATACCCGGCTCTTCGGAAGCCCCCAGCACCACGGCACCTGCGCCGTCGCCGAAAATGATAATGGTTCCGCGATCGGCAGGATCGCAGGTACGCGCCAGAACATCAGCGCCGATCACCAGCGCGTAATCGACCGCGCCGTTTTTCACGTATTGATCGGCAACGCTGAGCGCGTAGGTGAAACCCGCGCAGGCCGCAGCGACGTCGAAGGCCGGGCAACCTTTAATACCCAGCATTGATTGAATCTGGCAAGCCGAGCTGGGAAACGCATGGGTACCGGAGGTGGTCGCAACAATAATCAGACCAATTTGCTCCGGCTTTACGCCCGCCATATCCAGCGCATGCTTAGCGGCTTCAAGGCCCATGGTAGCAACTGTTTCGTTCGGCGCGGCAATACGACGCTCACGGATACCGGTACGAGTGACAATCCACTCGTCTGACGTATCGACCATATTTTCCAGTTCAGCGTTCGTACGCACGTGCTCAGGCAGATAGCTGCCGGTACCAATAATCTTCGTATACATGTACGCTCAGTCACTCTTGGGTAATATACCTGGTTAACTCAAACTGCGAGGCGTCAGTCGTTTCCGGTCACCGGGCTTTGAGGCCTGGCGTTCCCGCTTCTGCCGTCCTCAGGCAATTCGAAACCTGCAGGGTATAAAGATTCCAGGCGAGCGGCAATTCGCTGAGGAATCTGCCGCTGCACAGCCTGCACTGCCTGCTCTATCGCCACGCAAAAAGCGCGCTGATTGGCAGCCCCATGACTTTTGATCACGGAACCGCGTAATCCTAACAGACAGGCACCATTATACTGGTCGGGGTTGAGGTGACTGAATCGCCTCGACAGGCTTTTTTGTAACCAACGCTTTAATAAAAGCAGCCACCACGACCTTTTTTTCCCCTCTCCCTGTGATTTCAACAGTGAAAGGAACATTCTGACAACACCTTCCATCGTTTTTAATGTGACGTTGCCCGTGAATCCATCACAAACCAACACATCCGTTTTCCCCGTCAACAACTCGTTGGCTTCCAGATACCCAATATAGTTGAGGGTTGGCAAAGTTTTCAAAACGGCCGCCGCGTCGCGAATGCTGCTGAGACCTTTCATCTCTTCTTCGCCGATATTCAGAAGCGCAACGCGGGGATCCTTAATACCAATAACTTCTTCCGCAAGGACCGCCCCCATGACGGCAAACTGCACCAGCATAGTGCTATCGCAATCCACGTTGGCGCCTAAATCCAGCACCACCGTTTTGCCCTTCAGCTGGTGCGGCAGCATGGTAACCAGCGCAGGGCGCTCAATCCCCTCAATGGGTTTGAGCAACAGCTTCGCCAGCCCCATTAGCGCTCCGGTATTACCCGCGCTGACGCAGGCCTGCGCCCGCCCTTCTTTTACTAACTCCAGCGCAATGCGCATTGAGCTACCGCGGCTGGCGCGAATCGCTTGCGCGGGCCGGGCATCACTGGCAATAACTGACTGCGCAGGGATAACCTGCAGACGTGAACGTTGTTCAAAATCAGCTTTGGCAAGTAATGGCGCGATAGTGTCGGGATCGCCGACTAAAAGAAGTGTGAGTTGTGAATTAGAGTTCAGTGCCTGCAATGCTGCAGGCACTGTCACGGAAGGGCCAAAATCCCCGCCCATGACATCTAACGCCAGGGTTAGACGTGTCAAGGTATCGTCGCTGCTCGGTTCGGTTATTCCCCAGTTACCCGGGGAGATCCTCACTAAGCTTCATCACGCTTTTACTCTTCGTCTTTCGCGCTGCAAGTGCGTTGACTGCGCTCGTTCACACCAGTCACATAGTGAGCTATGCTCCCGGCGCTTCTCTCGCTTGCGTCTTCTTGCAACGCGAAATCCATGGAGTAATGCGTGATTACTTAGCGATAACCTTGCGACCGCGGTAGAAACCGTCGGCAGTGATGTGGTGACGCAGGTGTTTTTCACCAGAAGCTTTGTCTACAGACAGGCTGGTGACTGCGGTCAGAGCGTCATGGGAACGACGCATGCCACGTTTGGAACGGGTTGGTTTATTCTGTTGTACGGCCATGGACCTTACTCCTCAATTACTTATGCTTTAAGCTGGCTAATACGGCAAATGGATTTGGTTTTTGTGCCTCTTCAGGCAGTTCACCAAAGACCATGTCCGCGTCGGACACTTCACAGTGTTCAGAATCATGCACCGGAACTACAGGCAAGGAGAGGATAATTTCATCTTCAACCAGCGCCAGCAGATCGATTTCACCGAATTCGTTAACCTCAATCGGCTCATACGCTTCCGGCAGTGCCTCGGCCTGTTCGTCATTTCTGACGGGGCTGAAACAATACGTTGTGTGAACATGATGGGGGAACGGTTTCCCGCAACGCTGACATTCGAGGGTTACCGACACCGTCGCATCGCCGCTTAAAACGGCAAGACGCTGGTTATCAATAGCGAACGACATGCTGCATTCCACATCGCTGTCCACGCTGACAACAGAATCAGCGACGCGCACAGCCTGATCACGGGTATAGATACCTTGGTAATCTAAGCGCTTTTGAGCCGTGCGAACCGGATCGAGAGTCAGGGGTAATTTTACCTTTTGCATAGGGCGCGCATATTAACTTTGTAACGTCATAGAGTCAAAGAAAAAGGCAGCCTCAGGTTGCCTTTTGCCATTTATTCGCACACATTGCGGCGCATAGTTTAAAATGATGCTCTGCGAAGCGCTATATGTGGATGAAAAAATATGTCTGAACTGATCCTCGCGTCAACCTCGCCCTGGCGGCGAATGCTGCTGGAAAAGCTGTCGGTGCCTTTTGAATGCGCGGCGCCGGACGTAGATGAAACCCCGCTGCCCGGCGAGCCCGCCCGCCAGCTGGTGATGCGTCTGGCGCAGGCAAAAGCGCAGGCCCTCGCCGCACGCTATCCGCAGCACCTCATTATAGGCTCCGATCAGGTTTGTGTCCTGGACGGTGAAATTACCGGCAAACCGCATACCGAAGAGAACGCCCATCGCCAGTTGAGAAAGGCCAGCGGCACCATCGTCACGTTCTACACCGGCCTCGCGCTATATAACTCTGCCAGGGGTCATCTACAAACTGAATGTGAACCCTTTGACGTCCACTTCCGCCATTTAAGCGATCGGGAAATTGAAAGCTATATCCGCAAAGAAAATCCGCTGCAGTGCGCCGGCAGTTTCAAAAGCGAAGGATTAGGCATCACGCTGTTCGAGAGACTCGAGGGCCGCGATCCTAACGCGCTGGTCGGTTTACCGCTCATCGCGTTATGTCAAATGCTGCGCCGGGAAGGATTCAATCCCCTGCTCACCTGAACATAATGACGCATGGCATCGGAGAGGGTGTGTTTTTCCCGATGCCATAACGCCGTTTATCAATAACTTAAGTCACAGATCCATCCGCGTCGAGTTTGTTTAACGCCACGCAGCAGTTCAACGCGTACTCCCCCACAACAGTAATGCCTTACCTGTCACAGTTTATTTTTGCCGCACCATTAAAATAATAAAACAACGTTTTATTTTAAAAATGGAGCCACTATGCCTTTTCGCGCTACGCTTTTGACCCTCACCCTGCTGGCCGCCGCCAGCGTCAACGCGAGCGACTGGCAGCGCCAGGGCGTCGTAGAAGGCAATTTACCCGCCTCCTGGCAACAGTTGAAAGCGCAGATGACGTATCCGGACTCGTGGCTCTCTGGAAAGTATCGTCATTTCGATCAATGGCGAGAGCACGCCCGCACGCTGCTTCGGCAATCCCTGCTAACGCCGACATCAGCAAGCCCGTTCACCCCACAAACGCTGATGAGCGAAGATCGGGGCACCTATCGCGCCGAGAAACTGGCATTTAACGTCACAGATGAAAACCGGATTGCCGCTCTGATGTTAACGCCCAAATCAGCAGGCCCTCACCCGGCCATTGTCCTGCTGCACGACCATGGCTCAAAATTTGACATAGGCAAGGAGAAACTGATTCGTCCTTTGCGGGATGCCGCACGCCTGGCCAGCGCCGAGGCATGGGCAGATAAATTTTTCAGCGGTCGGTTCATCGGCGATGAGCTGGCGCAGCGCGGGTATGTTGTCATCGCCATTGATAGCCCGGGCTGGGGGGATCGCGGCCCCATGACCTACGAGCAGCAGCAGGCGCTGGCCAGTAACTATTTTAACCTTGGGCGCTCGCTGGCAGGGGAAGTCGCCTATGAAGATCTGCGAACCGTGGATTTCGTCAGTACGTTAAAAGAGGTTGATAATAAACGCATCGGGGTACTGGGTTTTTCAATGGGCGGTTTTCGCGCCTGGCAACTGGCCGCCCTGTCTGACAAAGTCGCCGCCACTGCCGCGATCTCCTGGTTCGGTACCTGGAACGGCCTGATGCAGCCAGGCAACAACGTTCTGCGCGGTCAATCGGCGTTTTATATGCTTCATCCGGGCCTGGCCGGACATCTTGATATTCCCGACATCGCCAGCATTGCAGCGCCCAGGCCGATGCTGATTTATAGCGGAGGGCAGGATAAGCTGTTTCCCGCTGCAGCCGTTAATGACGCCTTCGCTAAGGTGCATAACGTATGGGCGTCACAGAACGCGCAGGATAAGCTGGAGACCAGAACGTGGCCGGAACTGGGCCACGTCTTTTATCAAGAACAGCAGGATGAAGTGTTCCCCTGGCTTGATAAGTGGCTCAAGCCCTGAGCAAGTCCGTATCACTTCGTGTTACGTAAAACCTGCAGGCAACGCTTAAGCTGGTTATCTAAAGGCGCTTCAACACGCATCACTTCCCCTGTCCCCGGATGCGTAAACTTCAGCGCCGCCGCATGCAGGAACAGCCGGTTAAGGCCGGTGCCTGACAGCTGCTTATCGAATTCCCGGTCGCCGTAGCGATCATCAAAAGCGATAGGGTGACCGGCATATTGGGTATGCACGCGGATTTGATGGGTACGGCCGGTTACCGGGCTGCAGCGCACCAGGGTCGCATGGGGATAACGCTCTTCGACTTTAAAACGCGTTTCCGACGGTTTCCCCTCCTGGTTAACCCGCACGATGCGTTCACCGCTCTGCAGAATATTCTTCAGCAGCGGAGCCTGCACCACTTTAGTGTGGGACTGCCACTGCCCGCGCACCAGCGCCAGGTAGTCTTTTTGCATTCCTTTGTCGCGCAGCTGCTCGTGCAGGGAACGCAGCGCGGAACGCTTTTTGGCGACCAACAGAACGCCAGAGGTATCGCGATCGAGGCGATGCACCAGCTCAAGGAAGCGCGCTTCCGGGCGCAGCGCGCGCAGACCTTCAATCACGCCGAAGCTCAACCCGCTGCCGCCGTGTACCGCTGTCCCGGAAGGTTTATTAAGCACCAGAATATGATCGTCTTCATATAAAATCACATCGGCCAGCGCAGCAACTTTCTGCAGGTGGGGAGAGACCGCCTCTTCTTCTTTCTCCGCGACGCGGACCGGCGGAATGCGCACTTCGTCGCCGGCTTCCAGCTTATACTCAGGCTTGACGCGCTTTTTATTGACCCGCACCTCGCCTTTTCGCAAGATGCGATAAATCATGCTCTTTGGTACGCCCTTCAGCTGCGTACGCAAAAAGTTGTCGATACGTTGCCCTGCTTCATCATCAGCAATGGCAACCATTTTTACGCTTGGGATCTCAGTTTTCATGGTGCGCGATTCTAAATAGCCCGACGAATTAGCGCCACTCATTTTTATATGCTTATATTTATTATCATCCGGTTTTCGCCGCATGCTTCATCATCGTTTTGTTTGTTATTAGAACAATCCGTATACGCGGGTGAAAAAACTGTGGGTAACCGGGTGATAAAAGGTGAAAGTCAACTTGCTATAACGAGCTTAGCAATGGAATAATGATGCCGTTTTCCGTGCTGAAACTTGTTAGAACAAGAAATTAGCGGAATGACCAATTTTGTCTGACCGATCATCAACGCAGCAATGGCGTAAGACGTATTGATCTTTCAGACAGTTAGCGGGCTGCGGGTTGCAGTCCTTACCGGTACAGGCTCTATGGATTTCACGTCGCAGGAAGGCGTTCACACTGGGATATCCCGGCGCTCATTTCGATCAAATGATTAGAATGAACAGGTTAAGCCGCCACGCCTGCTGCTTGAAAAACGATGGGTATAAATGGAATCTTCTCTGGTGATACATCCCAGGCAGTTCCCCTGATAATTGCGCTGTGTTTCCGTTTGAAATACAGGCGACCGACACTCTGCGCCTCTTAAGCGCGCGACAACCGTGAGGTTGGCGACGTGAAACAGACACGAGGCCATCGGTTTCCCCCGGTAAGGCGTTACTCTGCCCGTAGCTTAGTCGTCAATGTAAGAATAATGAGTAAGTTACGATGAAAAGAATGTTAATCAACGCAACTCAGCAGGAAGAGTTGCGCGTCGCCCTTGTTGATGGGCAGCGCCTGTACGACCTGGATATCGAAAGCCCCGGGCACGAACAGAAAAAAGCGAACATCTACAAAGGCAAAATCACTCGTATTGAACCTAGCCTCGAAGCCGCGTTTGTTGATTATGGCGCCGAGCGTCATGGTTTCCTCCCTCTTAAAGAAATTGCCCGCGAATACTTCCCTGCCAACTACAGTTCCCACGGCCGCCCTAACATCAAGGACGTGCTGCGTGAAGGTCAGGAAGTGATTGTGCAGATTGATAAAGAAGAGCGCGGCAATAAAGGCGCCGCGCTGACCACCTTTATCAGCCTGGCGGGCAGCTACCTGGTACTGATGCCGAATAACCCACGCGCTGGCGGTATTTCACGCCGTATCGAGGGTGACGATCGTACCGAGCTGAAAGAAGCGCTGGCCAGCCTTGAGCTGCCGGATGGCATGGGACTTATCGTTCGCACCGCTGGCGTCGGCAAATCCGCCGAAGCGCTGCAGTGGGATTTAAGCTTCCGCCTGAAGCACTGGGAAGCCATCCAGAAAGCCGCAGAAAGCCGCCCTGCTCCGTTCCTGATCCATCAGGAAAGCAACGTGATTGTGCGCGCTTTCCGCGACTATCTGCGTCAGGATATCGGCGAAATTCTTATCGACAACCCGAAAGTGCTTGAGCTGGCGCGCCAGCATATCGCGGCTCTTGGGCGTCCGGATTTCAGCAGCAAAATCAAGCTGTACACCGGTGAAATTCCGCTGTTCAGCCACTACCAAATCGAGTCGCAGATTGAATCCGCTTTCCAGCGTGAAGTGCGCCTGCCTTCCGGCGGTTCTATCGTAATCGACAGCACCGAAGCGCTCACCGCTATCGATATCAACTCCGCCCGTGCTACCCGCGGCGGCGACATCGAAGAAACGGCGTTTAACACCAACCTCGAAGCGGCCGATGAAATTGCTCGCCAGCTGCGCCTGCGCGACCTCGGCGGTCTGATCGTTATCGACTTCATCGATATGACCCCGGTACGTCACCAGCGTGCGGTAGAAAACCGCCTGCGCGAAGCCGTACGCCAGGACAGAGCGCGCATCCAGATCAGCCACATTTCACGCTTTGGTCTGCTGGAGATGTCGCGTCAGCGTCTGAGCCCGTCGCTTGGCGAGTCCAGCCATCACGTCTGCCCGCGCTGTAGCGGAACGGGTACCGTACGCGATAACGAATCGCTGTCGCTTTCCATTCTGCGCTTGATCGAAGAAGAAGCGCTGAAAGAGAACACTAAAGAAGTCCACGCTATCGTTCCGGTGCCGATTGCTTCGTACCTCCTGAACGAAAAACGTGCTGCAGTAAGCGCCATTGAAACCCGCCAGGCCGATGTACGCGTCATCATCGTGCCAAACGATCAGATGGAAACGCCGCACTACTCCGTTCTGCGCGTACGTAAGGGTGAAGAGACCTCCACGCTGAGCTATCTGCTGCCGAAACTGCACGAAGAAGAGATGGCTATGCCTTCTGATGAAGAGCCGGCCGAGCGTAAACTTCCGGAGCAACCGGCGCTGGCCGCTTTTGTCATGCCTGATGCCCCACCAGCGCCGGCTCAGCAAGAGCCTGCTAAAGCTACGGTTGCCGTCGGAACACCAGCCGCTTCCGCACCTGAGTCGGCAGTGCCAGCGCAGCCGGGTCTGGTTGCACGCTTCTTCAGCGCCCTGAAAAATATTTTCTCCGGCGCAGAAGAAACTAAGCCGACAGAAGTCCAGGTTGAGAAAAAAGCGGAGGAGAAATCCGAGCGCCAGCAGGAACGTCGCAAACCGCGCGCCAACAACCGCCGCGATCGCAACGACCGCCGCGATAATCGTGACAACCGCGACAATCGTGCCGAGAATAGCGAAGTTCGTGAATCTCGCGAAGAAAACCGCCGTAACCGCCGCGAGAAGCAGCAGAACGTCGAACCTCGCGAAATCCGCCAGACAACGGCAGAAGATAGCGACAAGGGCAAAGCTCGCGACGATCAACCGCCGCGCCGTGAACGCAATCGCCGTCGTAACGACGATAAGCGTCAGGTTCAGCAGGAAGCTAAAGCGCAAACTCGTGAAGAACCGGTCGTACAGGATAGCGAGCAGGAAGAACGCGTGCAGACCATGCCGCGCCGCAAGCCGCGCCAGCTGTCGCAGAAGGTACGTATTGAATCTGCTGCCGCTGAGCAGGTTGTCGAGCCGGTAGCCGCGCCTCAGGTCATCGAAGCGCCAGCCGTCCAACCCGAAGCCGCAGCTCCGCGCACGGAACTGGCGAAAGTCGACCTGCCGGCGGTTGTTGAAACCGCTGCGGAACATGACGATACCGGCGAAGCACGCGAAGCTAACGGTATGCCGCGTCGTTCGCGCCGTTCCCCTCGTCACCTGCGCGTAAGCGGCCAACGCCGTCGTCGCTACCGTGATGAGCGTTACCCGACGCAATCCCCGATGCCGCTGACCGTAGCCTGCGCATCGCCGGAAATGGCATCTGGTAAAGTGTGGATCCGTTACCCTGTCGTTCGCCCGCAGGACCAGCAGCAAGAAGAAGCGCAGGTACAGGAGTTCGCTACCACCGCGGTTGACCCCGTTATCACCCCTGCGGCCGCCGTTGAACCGGCTGTCTCTGAAGTGGTTGCCCCGGAGGTAGTTGAAGAGCGCGTTGTTGAGCCGGTCGTCATCTCTGAGCCTGTGGCGATGATGAACGAACCTGAAGCTCCGGTTGTCGAAACCACGCACCCGGAAGCTATCGCCGCACCGGTTGATGAACAGCCGCAGCTGATTGCCGAGGCTGATGAAACCGTCGCCGAAGAGGTTGTCGCAGAAGCCGTCGACGTCGTGGCGAAAGAGGCTGTCGAGCCGGAAGCAGCGGTCGCTGAACCTGCTGCGGTTGAAGAAGCCGCGGCCGCTGTTGAAGAAGCGCCTGTCGTCTCCGAACCGGTGGTTGAGCCGGCACCGGCGGCAGAGCCGGTAGTGAAGACTCAACCTGTTGTCACGACTGTGCCGGTCGTTAAGGTCGCCAATCGTCACGCCACCGCGCCGATGACCCGCGCGCCTGCGCCAGACTACGTCCCTGAAGCGCCTCGTCAAAGCGACTGGGTTCGCCCGAGCTTTGATTTTGACGGTAAGGGCGCTGCTGGTGGCCATAGCGCGACCCATAAAGCCGCTGCCGGGCCTACCCGTCCGCAGCCCGTAGAGTAACGCCTACCAGACCGGCCCCAGCGGCCGGTCTTTTTTTATTCCCCTTCCGGTCGCTGCATCCCCGCAATCTGCGGCATAACCTCGCGCATCAAATCGAGAAACTTACGCAACCGCGTCGGATAATAGCGTGCCCAGGGATAGACAAGATGTACCGGCAGCGGTGAGGCACGCCACTGTGGGAATAGCTCCACCAGCCGCCCGGCGGCAATATCCTCCGCTACCGCCCAGCTCGAAACAATCGCCGCGCCCAGCCCCGCCAGCGCGGTATTGCGGGCGACATGTACGCTGTCGGTACTCAGGCACGGAGCAATGCTAAAGGTTATAAGCTGCTCATCCACCTCTGATTGCAGCATCACCTCATGCTGATAGAACGTGCTGATGGCTATCCAGGGCAGCAGCGACATCTCCTGCGGCTCGGTTAACGCCGGATAGTTCGCCAGCAGCGACGGCGATGCCACTACGCTGCGCGGCACCTCGGCCAGCAGGACCGACACCGTAGCCGGATCCACCTCAGCCCCCACGCGAATCGCGCAGTCGATGCCATCGCTCAGGAAATCCACGGTTTTATCATTCAGCATCCATTCGACCGAGAGCTGGGGATAGCGCTGCAGAAAGTCCACCAGCGGCCCCAGCAGCTGCTGCTGACCAAACGCATGCGGCGCCCGTACCCTTAATATCCCCACCGGACGGTCATCGGTGATGCGCAGGTCGTCTTCCAGCGCCAGCCACGCATCGACGATCTGTCGGGCATGCTGGTAACAGCGCTCGCCGTCATCGGTCAGCTTCATCGCATGGGTGGTACGCAGGATCAGCTTTGCGCCGAGCAGCCCTTCCAGCGACTGGAGTCGTCGACTTACCGTCGCCTGGGTCGTGTTCATCTGGACCGCCGCAGCGGAGAGAGACCCGGCTTCGACAATCCGAATGAATGTACGCATCAGTTCAATACGATCTATACGCTCCTGCTTCTTCATTTTTCTTGTGCCTATACGTTTAGCGTATAACCGTTTTACCACCGGGCTATCTACCGCGCCAGCCTCATTACGGGAAAAATAGCGCCATCGCTTCTAAGAGGAATCAATCATGACACCGACACCACTCACCTCCCGCGCAGCCGGCTGGGTAATATTTATCCTTGCGCTCGGCGCAGGCTTCAGCGTTGCCGCTATCTATTACGCGCAGCCGCTGCTGCCGCTAATGGGAGCAAACCTGCATTTGAGCGTTGAGGGTATGGGTCTGGTTCCGACCCTGACTCAGGCGGGCTATGCGCTGGGTATACTTTTCCTTCTACCGCTTGGCGACCGTCACGATCGCAGAAAGCTGATCCTGATGAAAAGCGCCGCGCTGGCAGTCCTGTTGCTGCTCTGCAGCCTTACCGGTCAGCTCACCACTCTGTTGATGGTTAGTTTGCTGATCGGGATGGCTGCGACAATGGCGCAGGATATCGTACCAGCTGCCGCGATTCTGGCTCCTGCGGGTAAACAAGGGAAAATGGTGGGTACGGTCATGACTGGCCTGCTGCTGGGGATCCTGCTGTCACGGACGGTGAGCGGGCTGGTGGGTGCGCTATTCGGCTGGCGGGTGATGTATCAGGCCGCTGCGGTCAGTATTGCACTGATTGGTCTGCTGATGTGGCGCGTGCTGCCGCGCTTTGAAATTCACTCAAACCTGACTTATCCGCAGCTGATGAAATCGATGGCCCACCTGTGGAAACGCTATCCGGCACTGCGTCGCGCCGCATTCGCTCAGGGGTTCCTCTCTATCGCCTTCAGCGCATTCTGGTCCACCCTGGCGGTCATGTTACTGGCGCACTATCAGATGGGCAGCGCGGTAGCCGGCGGCTTTGGTATTGCAGGCGCTGCCGGGGCGCTCGCCGCCCCGCTGGCTGGCGGCCTGGCCGATAAATTCGGAGCCGAAAAAGTCACGCAAATGGGCGCGGCGCTGGTTACCGTTTCTTTTGCCCTGATGTTTCTGCTGCCTGCGCTACCGCCGCATGGCCAGCTGATCCTGATTGCCATCTCGGCCGTCGGTTTTGACCTTGGACTGCAATCCAGCCTCGTGGCGCACCAGAACCTGGTGTATGGTCTGGAGCCTCAGGCGCGCGGTCGTCTCAATGCGCTGTTGTTTACCGGCGTGTTTATCGGAATGTCGCTCGGCTCAGTGCTGGGAAGCAAACTGTATGTGATAGCAGGCTGGAGCGGTGTAGTGACTCTCGCCGTCATTACCGGCGCTATCGCCCTCGGCATCCGCCTGATAGAAAGCGCGAGGGTCGTTTCGGCGCAACGAACCGTCAGGTAAAAAAAAGCCGCCCTGCTGGCAATACAGGGCGGCTTTTGTGTCAGGAAGAGAACTTAGACCGTGCGGCGAGCAAACTCTTTGACGCGGAAGCCCAGCAGCAACAGCGTCGCGAAATAGGCGACGACACCCGCTACCACGACTACCATCAAACGCAGCAGGCGGAACGGCATCGTCCCCTGCGACCACTCCGGCATCAGGTACATCACACCCAACAGCGCCGCAGACATCACGATGACGGCAATCACCAGGCGCAGCAGGAACAGGAACCAGCCGGGCTGAGGGGTGAATATTTTCTGTTTCCTCAGCTGCCAGTAGAGCAGCCCGGCGTTAAGGCAGGCCGCCAGGCCAATCGACAACGACAGACCGGCATGCTTTAGCGGACCAATAAAGGCGAGGTTCATAACCTGCGTCATGATCAGCGTGACGATGGCAATTTTCACCGGCGTTTTAATGTCCTGACGCGAATAGAACCCGGGAGCCAGTACCTTAACCACAATGAGTCCCATCAGGCCAACGGAATAAGCGACCAGCGCGCGCTGGGTCATCGCGGCATCAAAGGCGGTAAATTTTCCGTACTGGAATAACGCGACCGTCAGCGGCTTGGCCAGTATCCCTAACGCCACGGCGCTCGGTAGCGCAAGCAGAAAGCACAGGCGCAATCCCCAGTCCATCAAACGGCAGTATTCGTCGTGATTGCCGCTGGCAAAGCTTTTGGACAGAGAAGGCAGCAGAATGGTCCCCAGCGCCACGCCCAGCACGCCGGACGGAAACTCCATCAGGCGATCGGCATAGTACATCCATGACACCGAGCCGGAGACGAGGAACGAGGCAAAAATGGTATTGATAATCAGGGAAATCTGGCTAACCGAGACGCCGAGGATCGCCGGCCCCATCTGTTTCACCACCCGCACCGCGCCGGCATCTTTGAGGTTGATTCGCGGCAGCACCAGCATGCCGATTTTCTTCAAATGCGGCAGCTGCCAGGCAAGCTGCAAAATACCGCCAACCGTCACCGCCCACGCCATGGCCAGCATCGGCGGATTAAAGTAGGGCGCGGCAAACAGCGCAAAACCAATCATGCTGACGTTCAGGAAAGTCGGAGCAAAAGCAGGCACCGAAAAGCGGTTCCAGGTATTCAGGATGGCGCCCACGAGTGAAGCCAGGGAGATCAACAGAATATAGGGAAAAGTGATGCGCAAGAGCTGAGTGGTCAGGGCGAACTTTTCGGGCGTATTGGCAAATCCCGGCGCGGTGATGGTGATCACCCACGGTGCCGCCAGCATACCAGCGATGGTCACCAGCGCCAGCACCAGCGTCAGCAGCCCCGAAACATAGGCGACGAAAACCCGGGTCGCATCTTCACCCTGCTTGCTTTTATATTCCGCCAGAATCGGCACAAAAGCCTGTGAGAACGCGCCCTCAGCAAAAATACGCCGTAAAAGATTCGGAAGTTTGAAAGCAACGAAGAAGGCGTCGGTGGCCATCCCTGCGCCAAAAATACGCGCCACAATCGCATCGCGCGCAAAACCCAGCACGCGCGAAAACATGGTCATCGAACTGACGGCCGCCAGTGATTTTAAAAGATTCATTAACGTGTTATTCCACAACCCTGGAGTAAAACGCCCGCTCAGGCGGGCGCTGGAAAGTGGCGATAGTCTACCGGGTTCATAATGAATTACTACTGCCAGTTGTTACAACGGGTTATTCGCTCATCGCCTCGCGCCAGAGTTTCTCCACGATACGCTGAGCAAGCAGCGCCTGTTCGCCGGAGGTTTCAGGAACCGTCTGATTTTGCACGCATTCGATAAAATGCCGGGCGCAGCCGGTGAATCCTCGTTGCTCAAGGGTGGTCTGCCAGCCGGGGACCGGACGCTGGATCACGCCGCGCCCCCGCTCCTCCTGCCACTCCCGCATATCACGGACTTCATATAATCCACCGTCGGTTACCGCCTGCACCCACTCCCGCTGGCTTCCAGCGCGGCGGTGCATACTGGTGGTCATTTGGATCATCCCGCAGCTGAAATGATGTTCAGCATAAAGCATTTCACCCTGGGCCGTCGTGAGCAGCGTACCGCCGTTTAAACGGGCTTTATCGCCCGCCAGCCATAGCGCGGTGTCGACGACATGCAGATAGTCATCCAGCAGCGTAAAGCGCAGATCGTGGCCCACGCTGTCGCTACGGTGTTTATCCATCCGCAGCGAAGCCGCGTTACCGAGCTGAGCTTTAAGTTCGCGATAGAGAGGGGAGAAGCGGCGATTAAATCCGACCATAAGAGTAAGATGGCGGCGGGCCGCCAGCTCAACCAACGTCTCCGCATCGCTAAGCTTGTCGGCCAGCGGTTTATCAACGCAGACATGAACTCCGGCATTGAGTAACCGACTAACCACTTCATAATGTGAAACCGTTGAAGTATGGACGAATACAGCATCACACTGCGCCGCCAGCTGTTCCAGAGTATCCGCATAGGGGATACGCCACGTTTCACAGATGCGCAGCGCTTTCTCTTTTCCCGGCGACCACGCCGCCTGTAGCGTCCAGCCATCCGCTGCTCCCAGCACCGGCAGCCAGCCCTTTTGCGCAATGCTACCTAAACCAACGACGCCGATGCGTAGTTTCGCCGACATGCTTAATCTCCTGAATGAGGCAGCAGTGAATCCAGACGCGCTTTAAGTTCAGCGACGTCCGCTTCCAGCGCCTCAACGCGGGCCTGGAGATCGTCACCCGCCGGCGAAACGGCTTCAACGGCGGTAATCAGCGAATCCATATCATCGCAGAACAGGTGCATATAGCGGCTTTCACGCTTCCCGGGTTCCCGCGGCAGACGCGCAACATAGGGGCCGTCGTCTCGCGTAGCCAAATTTTCGAGGACGCTTTCCACCTCTGCCATATCGCTGAATTCATGCATTCTCTGCGCCCGCCCGCGCAGTTCTCCGGGCGTCTGCGCCCCGCGCAGCAGCAACGTGGTAATAATTGCCACTTCCGCTGGAGTTAATTTCAGGTCGCCAAATTCAGAGTTGCAGAAGCGCTGTTCATATTTGGTCACCCGATTGCCGAAACCGCTTACCGTACGCAAAAAATGACGCTTAACTAACGTATCGAGGAGCTCCTGCACGTCATTTTCGCTGAGCGACATCACCGGTTCACGGTTCGTTTTCTGATTACAGGCGGTCACCACCGCGTTGACCGACAGGGGGTACTGCTCCGGCGTGGTGACCTGCTTTTCCAACAGACAGCCAATGACTCGCGCCTCATGCGCGGTTAACTGATATTTCATGATGTCTCCTTAGCGACCCGGGGTCCAGTCCGGTGTCGTCAACGCCGTCAGTACGTGATCGCGCCACTGCCCATCAATGAGCAGGTAATCTTTGGCGTAACCCTCTTTTTCAAAACCCAGACGCGCCAGCAAATCGCCGCTACGCTGATTATGCGGCATATAGTTTGCCATTATGCGATGGATATGTTGCGTGCGCTGCATATAGCGAATTGCCGACGTCAGCGCTTCAAACATTAGCCCCTGCCCTTGCCATTTCTCTCCGATAGAGTAACCGAGATAGCAGGCATGAAACGATCCGCGCACCACGTTCGAAAAATTCGCCACGCCGATAATCTCTTTTTCTTCGGGGTCCAGCAGCGCAAAATAGAATGCCGAACCCTGCTTGTGAAACTCCGAAATCATCGATAAACGCGCCTGCCAGCCGGAAGGATAACAGTGGCTGTCGTCGCGCACTGGTTCCCAGGGTTTTAAGAACCCTTTATTTTCCGCGTAGTAATCGGCCAGACGCCAGGCGTCACGATCGTGTACCAGCCGCACCACCAGCCGATCCGTCGTCAAACGCACCTTCGGTACGTTACTGCGATAGCCAAACATTCCCCTCTCCTGTTCCCCTGACGCAATACTTGCTGACTTTACTATACCTGTCCTGCAGGGATGTGTGAAAACAGCAACATACCATTTTCTGCACCATCTCTGCTTTTCGATGAATAGCCTCTATCGTTCTTGCATTTTGATAAAAAAATATTGTCGCGAGTTAGCTGGGAAAATAGCCATTAACCCCGCAAAATATCAGAGCTTATTCTTATTTTTCCCGGGAGGGGAAATGTCCCGCGTATCGCAGGCAAGGAGCCTGGGTAAATATTTCCTGTTAGTTGATAACATGCTGGTCGTACTCGGCTTTTTCGTCGTGTTCCCGCTCATCTCTATTCGCTTTGTCGATCAGATGGGGTGGGCCGCGTTAATGGTCGGCATTGCGCTCGGGCTGCGTCAACTGGTGCAGCAAGGTTTAGGGATATTCGGCGGTGCGATTGCCGACCGTTTTGGTGCCAAACCGATGATCGTCACCGGAATGCTGATGCGCGCTGCCGGTTTCGCCGCGATGGCCGTCGCCCATGAACCATGGGTCCTGTGGTTATCCTGCATACTCTCCGGTCTCGGCGGTACGCTGTTCGATCCCCCGCGGGCGGCGCTGGTGGTTAAGCTGGTTCGCCCACACCAGCGCGGGCGTTTCTTCTCCATTCTGATGATGCAGGACAGCGCCGGGGCGGTGATCGGCGCGCTGCTGGGTAGCTGGCTGCTGCAGTATGATTTTCGTCTGGTGTGCAGCGCTGGAGCGGCCCTGTTTATCGCCTGCGCGGCGTTCAATGCCTGGTATCTCCCGGCCTGGAAGCTGTCAACGGTCAAAACGCCGGTTCGTGAAGGGCTGGGCCGCGTGCTGCGTGACAAACGATTTGTCACCTACGTCTTGACGCTAACCGGATATTACATGCTGGCAGTACAGGTCATGTTAATGCTGCCGATTATGGTTAACGATATTGCGGGTTCTCCGGCGGCGGTAAAATGGATGTATGCCATCGAAGCCACCATTTCACTGACGCTGCTTTATCCGATTGCCCGCTGGAGCGAAAAACGGTTTCGCCTTGAGCATCGGCTGATGACCGGACTGCTGATTATGACGCTGGCAATGATGCCGATTGGCCTGAGCAGCAATCTGCAGCAGCTGTTCACGCTGATCTGCGTGTTTTATATCGGGTCCATCATCGCCGAGCCTGCGCGCGAGACGCTTGGCGCTTCGCTGGCGGATGCCAGAGCGCGCGGCAGCTATATGGGCTTTAGCCGTCTGGGATTAGCCTTCGGCGGCGCTTTCGGCTACGCAGGCGGCGGCTGGCTGTTCGATGCCGGTAAGGCGACGGGTCAGCCGGAGCTGCCGTGGCTGATGCTGGGCGCGATCGGTCTTGCGACGTTTGTTGCTCTGTGGTGGCAGTTCAGTCCAAAACGTTCAACGTCCGGTATGCTCGAGCCGCGCACCTGATTTGCCGGACCGTCGTTTCTCCTCCATACTGAATTGAGGAAGTTCAGCAACAATGGAGGAGAAACGTGAAGTTATATATCTACGATCACTGCCCGTTCTGCCTGAAAGCCCGCATGATTTTCGGCCTGAAAAATATCCCTGTCGAACTGATCACGCTCCTGAACGATGATGAATCAACCCCAACCCGCATGATCGGCCAGAAAATGGCGCCCATCCTGCAAAAAGACGATAGTCGCTATATGCCAGAAAGCATGGATATCGTGCACTATGTCGATAAACTTGATGGAAAACCGCTACTGACCGGAGCGCGTAACCCGGCTATTGAAACCTGGCTGCGCAAGGTCAACGTCTACGCGAATCGTCTGTTGATCCCGCGTTTCGCCAAATCCGCATTTGATGAATTCTCAACCCCAGAGGCGCGCGCTTATTTTGTGAATAAGAAGGAAGCGGCTATCGGTAGCTTTGCCGATCACCTCGCCCATTCTACCGGTCTGGTTAAGAACATCAGCGACGATCTGCGCGCGTTGGATAAACTTATCGTCCAGCCAAACGCCGTCAACGGGGAGCTGTCTGAAGATGATATTCATCTCTTCCCACTCCTGCGGAATCTGACGCTGGTTGCCGGGGTGAACTGGCCGAGCCGCGTGGCCGCCTATCGCGACAATATGGCTAAACAGACGCAAATCAATCTGCTTTCCTCAATGGCTATTTAAGCTCAGGGCAGCGGAAGGTATTGCCCTTCGCTGCCTCACCGCCCGCTTTTTAAGTCTTTTCCGCTAGCACCTCCTGCGCTGGCGGGTCATGCTGCTTTGTGTCAGGATGAACCCATGGCATGACATTAAGGAATCCAATGAAAAAGATGTTTATCGCGGCCGCGCTTATCGTCAGCGGCCTGCTGAGCGGCTGTAATCAGCTTACGCAATATTCCGTGAGTGAGCAGGAGATCAACCAGGCGCTGCAGAAACGTAACCACTTCGCCAAGGATATTGGCCTGCCCGGCGTTGCGGATGCTCATATTGAACTGCAAAACCTGACCAGCGCGATTGGTCGTGAAGAACCCAATAAAGTGACGCTAAGCGGCGTTGCTAATTTAGATCTGAATTCACTATTCGGGAACCAGAAAGCGACCATTGACCTGAAGCTAAAAGCGCTGCCGACCTTCAACAAAGAGAAAGGCGCCATTTTCCTGCAGGAAATGGAGGTGGTGGACGCAAAGGTTCAACCTGAAAAACTGCAGTCCGTGGTACAGACGCTCATTCCTTACCTGAATCAGTCGCTGCGTAGCTACTTCAATCAGCAGCCTGCCTACGTCCTGCGCGAAGACGCCAGCGCGGGCGAAGCGTTGGCGAAAAAGTATGCGAAAGGGATTGAGGTTAAGCCAGGTGAGATTATTATCCCGTTCACTAACTAACGGCTCGGGCGCAGAAGCGCCCGTTTTTTTACAGAAGTTGATGCAAAGGAAAACGTTTACGCTTATCCTTAGTGCCCGGCAAAAACAGCCCTGATGACTGACCCTATTTAGCCGGAGCCTTCCATGACAGCACAATCCCAGGTATTGAAAATCCGCCGCCCTGACGACTGGCATATCCATCTGCGCGATGACGATATGTTAAAAACCGTCGTGCCTTACACCAGTGAGTTTTATGGCCGGGCGATCGTGATGCCGAATCTGGTACCCCCTGTCACCACCGTCGAAGCCGCCCTTGCCTATCGCCAGCGCATCATGGCGGCAATCCCGGCGGGCCACGATTTTACGCCGCTGATGACCTGTTATCTGACGGATACGCTCGACCCTGCTGAGCTGGAACGCGGATTCAACGAGGGCGTTTTCACCGCCGCCAAACTTTATCCGGCCAATGCCACCACCAACTCCAGCCACGGCGTCACCAGCACTGATGCAATCATGCCGGTACTGGAGCGCATGGAAAAGCTGGGTATGCCCCTGCTGGTGCACGGTGAAGTCACTCACGCGGACATCGATATTTTTGACAGAGAAGCGCGGTTCATTGAAACCGTCATGGAGCCGCTGCGTCGGCGCCTGCCGGGTCTGAAAGTGGTGTTCGAACACATCACCACCAAAGATGCCGCTGAATACGTACGCGACGGCAATGAGCTGCTGGCGGCGACCATCACCCCGCAGCACCTGATGTTTAACCGCAATCATATGCTGGTTGGCGGCGTGCGTCCCCATCTTTATTGCCTGCCGATCCTTAAACGCAATATTCACCAGCAGGCGCTGCGCGAACTGGTGGCCAGCGGTTTTGACCGCGCCTTCCTCGGTACTGATTCCGCTCCGCATGCCCGCCATCGTAAGGAAGCCAGCTGCGGATGTGCAGGCTGTTTTAACGCCCCGACCGCCCTGGGCAGCTACGCCACGGTGTTCGAGGAGATGAACGCCCTGCAGCACTTTGAAGCCTTTTGTTCGCTTAATGGCCCTCGCTTCTATGGTCTGCCGGTCAATGAAGGCTACGTTGAGCTGGTGCGCGAAGAGAGCCTGGTGGTAGAGAGTATCGCTCTGCCTGGCGACGCGCTGGTGCCGTTCCTGGCAGGAGAAACCGTGCGCTGGAGCATGAAGAAATAAATACCTCTCCCCCTGTTGTAAATGCGACAACCATACTGTATAAATAAACAGTACATTACACAGGGGGCAATTATGCGTATCGAAGTCTCTATCGCCAAATCGACAGCCTTACCCAACGGCGCTTTAGATGCGCTGAACAATGAACTCTCCCGCCGTATCGAACAGCAGTTCCCCTCGACGTCAAGCCAGGTGACGGTTCGCTACGCGGCTAATAACAATCTGTCGGTTATCGGCGGCCTGAAAGAAGACAAAGACCGGATTAGCGAAATCCTGCAAGAAACCTGGGAAAGCGCTGACGACTGGTTTGTCCGCGACTAGTCAATTAAATTTGCTCCCTCATTGTGCAACTTTTTGCCGGGTCGCCCCGGCTTTTTTATTTTTTTGATACTCAGACTTCCCCCTATTGCTTTTGCTTAGCACCTTCAAAAATAACGTATAACTGAATTGTGTTTGCGTAAAAAAACAGCAGTCAGCAGCGTATGTATCTCTTTTTCATTTAATTTCTCGAGTTTATTCTTGACTGCTGATATAATTAACTTGCTTCAAAAAACACGCATTAAACCTCGAGAACTGTTGTCTTTTAACATATGAATAAGGGGTTATGATGGAAAAGAATAATGAAGTCATCCAGACCCATCCCCTCGTTGGATGGGACATCAGCACCGTAGATAGTTACGATGCGCTGATGTTGCGCCTGCACTACCAAAACCCCGCTCAAGAAAGCAGTAGAGACGCAGAGATTGGCCAGACGCTATGGCTAACGACGGACGTCGCACGTCAGTTTATTTCTATTCTGGAAGCAGGTATTGCGAAGATTGAATCAGGCGAATACCAGGAAAATGAGTATCGAAGACATTAAGATTTAGCAAAAATGTCTTAATATTCACCTAACAGGCACCTTCGGGTGCCTGAACTATTTTCGGGCTTGTATATCAGCAGGTTGTTAATTACCCTGCTAATAAAGCAATAACCTGGAACTCACCATGCAATACGATCTTATCATTATCGGTAGCGGCTCCGTCGGCGCTGCCGCAGGCTATTATGCTCGCCAGGCAGGACTTAACGTACTGATGATTGATGCCTATCAGCCTCCGCATCAGGAAGGTAGCCATCACGGCAGCACCCGTCTGATACGTCATGCTTACGGCGAAGGCGAAAGATACGTCCCTCTGGTACTACGCGCGCAGAAGCTATGGGATGAGTTTGCCGCCGCCAGTGGGGAAGCCGTTTTTGAGCGTACAGGGGTGATTAACCTCGGGCCTGCCGACTCCGACTTTCTGCGCAACGTGGCCAGCAGCGCGCGCGAGTTCCAGCTCAATATTGAAGAAATGGATGCGCAGACAGTGATGACTCGCTGGCCGGAAATTCGTATTCCTGACGATTACCGGGCGATATTTGAACCCGCATCCGGGATACTGCGCAGCGAACTGGCCGTTGAAACCTGGATCCGTCTGGCACGCGAAGCGGGAGCTGCGCAATTGTTCAACTGCCCGGTTTCTGCTATTCACCACCAACCGGACGGCGTAACCGTTGAGACGCTGGACGGCGAGTACAGCGGCAAAAAACTCCTTGTCAGCGCCGGTACCTGGGTTACGCGTCTGTTGCCAGAACTCCCTGTCCAACCGGTACGTAAAATTTTCGCCTGGTTTCAGGCCGATGGTCGCTACAGCAGCAAAAATAACTTCCCGGCGTTTACCGGCGAGTTAGCCAATGGCGATCAGTTTTACGGTTTCCCGGCAGAAGATAACGAATTAAAAATCGGTAAGCATAACGGCGGGCAGCTTATTTCCACTCCGGAGGAGCGCAAGCCGTTTGGCTCTGTTGCCACGGACGGTTCAGAATCTTTTAGTTTCTTGCGTAACGTGTTGCCCGGTATCGGCGGCTGCCTGCACGGCGCATCCTGCACCTATGACAATACTGCTGACGAAGACTTTATTATTGATATGCTACCCGGCCAGCCGGATACGCTGCTGATCACCGGCCTGAGCGGTCACGGCTTTAAATTTGCTCCGGTTTTAGGCGAACTGGCCACACGGTTCGCGCTTGAAGAACCCTTTGGATTTGATCTATCTGCGTTTTCACTGGCGCGGTTTAATAAATAACTGCCCGCTGCCCAACGTCACAACTACGCTAAAGAAACGGCCTCGTTTGAGGCCGTTAATAACTGAGAGAGATGATGCGTCGCCTGTTTGAATTACTGGTTAACAACGTCCGCGAACATTTTATGATCTACCTGGCGCTGTGGCTGCTGCTGGCGTTTATCGATCTTATCTGGTTATGGTTTTTCTGACGGCTCAGGATCGGGGATCCCCAGCTTAGTATTCAGACGACCGCGGGATTTATTAAAGATCTTATTGCCATTTTCCCGTCCGGCACGCAGTTTTCTCTGCTCCTCTTCCGGCAGCTTATGTTCTTCCATGCAGGCTTCGCTACAGCAGCCGGCGAATTTCTCCGCGCAGGAAGGACACTGGATAAACAGCAGATGGCAACCATCATTCAGGCAATTGGTATGACTATCGCACGGAGCGCCGCACTGATGGCAATGGGCGATAACGTCATCTGAGATACGCTCCCCCATCCGCTCATCGAAGACAAAGTTTTTACCGACAAAGCGTACCGGCAGCCCCTGCTCGCGGGCGCGTCTCGCATACTCGATAATCCCGCCCTCAATATGCGAGACTTTAGTAAATCCGTTGTGCTTCATCCAGGCGCTGGCTTTTTCACAACGGATACCGCCGGTGCAGTACATCACGATATTCTTATCTTTATGTTCCTGCATCATCTCCACGGCTTTTGGTAGCTGGTCGCGAAAAGTATCCGCCGGGATCTCCAGTGCGTTCTCGAAATGGCCAACCTCATACTCGTAGTGATTGCGCATATCAATAAAGACCGCATTGGGATCGTCCAGCATCGCGTTAACCTCTGCGGCTTTCAGATAATCCCCCACGTCCGTGGCATCAAATGTCGGATCGTCAATTCCATCCGCCACGATCCGATCGCGAACCTTGAGGCGCAGAACCCAAAATGATTTACCGTCATCGTCCAGAGCGATATTCAGGCGGAGCCCATTGAGGGCGGGGTCAAAACCGTATAAGAATTCGCGCAGCGCATCGACCCGGCTTTGCGGGACGCTGATTTGCGCGTTAATCCCTTCATGAGCCAGGTAAATTCGGCCAAAGACATTAAGCTTAGTCAGCGCAATCCACAGCGCATCGCGCGTGGCTTTTGGGTCAATAATAGAGAAATATTTATAAAACGAGATCGTCGTGCGCGGCTCGGTTTCAGCCAACATTTGCGCTTTTAACGTCTCATTTGAAATGCGGTTATGTAACACTGGCATGGTGTACCTGCTCGGCATAGTCAATGAGTAAAATAAACGGCGGGCATCATATAGCAAACACGCTTAATTTACATCCCTACATTTTGCGCTACATTTTTCTCACCCATATTTGCTTGCATTAACATTAAATGCCATCTGAGGCCGGTATTTTGGCTGAGGCATAAAAAAATGCGATAATAGAACACGTTGCTTAATTAAACAGGTATGAGATGACCCATTTACCTAAATTTTCCGCAGCGTTGCTGCACCCGCGTTACTGGTTGCTTTGGTTAGGAATCGGCCTGCTGTGGTTGGTAGTTCAGCTGCCTTATCCGCTGATTTATCGCCTCGGTACTGGTCTTGGGCGTATCGCCATGCGGCTAATGAAGCGCCGGGCAAAAATAGCCCATCGCAATCTGGAGCTTTGTTTTCCTGATAAAAGCGAGCAAGAGCGTCACCGGATGGTCGTGGCAAACTTTGAATCCGTCGGTATGGGGCTGATGGAAACCGGTATGGCCTGGTTCTGGCCGACGAAGCGTATTGCGCGCTGGACGGACTCCATCGGCGTAGAGCATATCCGCGATGTACAGGCGCAAAAGCGCGGCATTTTGCTTATTGGCATTCATTTCCTGACCCTGGAAATGGGCGCCCGCATGTTCGGCATCAATGAGCCGGGTATCGGGGTTTATCGCCCTAATGATAACCCGGTTATCGACTGGCTACAGACCTGGGGACGGCTGCGCTCCAACAAAGACATGATCGATCGTAAAGATCTCAAGGGTATGATCCGCGCATTGAAAAAGGGAGAAGTGATCTGGTACGCGCCGGACCACGACTATGGCCCCGCCGCCAGCGTGTTTGTGCCGTTTTTCGCCGTTGACCAGGCCGCGACGACCTCCGGCACCTGGATGCTGGCAAAGATGTCAAAAGCCTGCATCGTCCCCTTCGTTCCGCGCCGTAAACCCGACGGTAAAGGTTATGAGCTGATCATCCTGCCGCCAGAGTGCGATCCGCCGCTGGACGATGCGGAGACGACCGCTCTATGGATGAATAAAGTTGTTGAGAAATGCATATTAATGGCGCCGGAGCAGTATATGTGGATGCACCGCCGCTTTAAAACGCGTCCGGAAGGCGTTCCTTCTCGTTATTAAATCTTTTCCATTTTCCGCCTGGTTATCCCGCATCTGAACACGGATGCGGGATATGTCACCTTGTTTAGTCCCCTCCTTTAGCTTTAAAAGCTCTCCTGCATTGCGGCTGTCATTTCTCAGGCGCATAATTAGCATGCTCATATTTTCAATTATTTGACCTGCGCTGCAGGCCAGTGGAATCCTATGTCGTCTGCTGATACCCCTATTAACTGGAAACGTAATCTCACCGTCACCTGGCTCGGCTGCTTTTTAACCGGGGCGGCCTTTAGCCTGGTGATGCCATTTCTCCCTTTGTACGTTGAACAGCTCGGCGTCACCGGCCACAGTGCCCTGAATATGTGGTCAGGGCTGGTTTTCAGCATTACCTTTTTATTTTCAGCCGTAGCTTCTCCCTTCTGGGGCGGACTCGCGGACCGCAAAGGGCGCAAAATAATGCTGCTGCGCTCAGCCCTCGGTATGGCTATCGTCATGCTGCTCATGGGGCTGGCGCAGAATATCTGGCAATTTCTGATCCTGCGCGCGCTGTTAGGCCTGCTCGGCGGATTTATTCCCAACGCCAATGCGCTGATCGCAACGCAAATCCCCCGCCATAAGAGCGGCTGGGCGCTGGGGACCCTCTCTACGGGGGCCGTTAGCGGCGCGCTGCTGGGGCCGCTGGCTGGCGGCTTCCTGGCCGACCACTGGGGGTTACGCACCGTCTTCTTTATGACAGCAAGCGTACTGTTTATTTGTTTCTTATTTACCCTGTTTCTCATCCGCGAGAATTTTGTCGCGGTCAGCAAAAAAGAGATGCTCAGCGCGAAAGACGTCTTTTCGTCGCTTAAAAGTCCAAAGCTGGTGCTGAGCCTGTTTGTAACATCACTGATTATCCAGGTCGCTACCGGTTCCATCGCTCCGATTCTGACGCTTTACGTGCGCGATCTTGCTGGCAACGTAAGTAATATTGCGTTTATCAGCGGTATGATAGCTTCAGTCCCCGGCATTGCCGCCCTGCTTAGCGCCCCTCGCCTCGGGAAGCTCGGCGATCGTATTGGTCCGGAGAAGATCCTGATCGTCGCGCTGGTGATTTCAGTCCTGCTCCTGATTCCTATGTCGTTCGTCCAGACGCCGCTGCAATTGGGGATCCTGCGCTTCCTGCTAGGCGCCGCTGACGGCGCGCTGCTGCCGGCGGTACAGACGCTGCTGGTGTATAACTCGACCAGCCAAATCTCGGGCAGAATATTCAGCTATAACCAGTCGTTTCGCGATATCGGTAACGTCACTGGACCGCTGATCGGCGCGTCGGTTTCCGCCAACTACGGTTTTCGGGCGGTCTTTCTGGTGACCGCATTTGTGGTGCTGTTTAACGCGGTTTACTCAACTCTGACCCTTGGCCGCGTTCGTCGTCAGCGGGCTACGGACAATCCGGGTTCCGGCAATCATTCGGTAAATTAATGCTCCCTCCTTGACGCATTGCCAACCGCCTTCTATAGATTGAATCGTATTCATTTCTATTCTTCTTAGGAGGTTAGCCATGCCAAAGGATTCGATGTTCTATGCCACGCTCGAAGAAGCAATCGATGCAGCCCGCGAGGAGTTTCTGGCTAATAATCCGGACAGCGACGAAGAAAGCGCCAGCATTGAGCAGTTAAATATCCAGAAGTACGTGCTTCAGGACGGTGATATTGCCTGGCAGGCAGAATTTTTTGCCGACGAAGATCAGCAGGGAGAATGCCTGCCAGTACTCAGCGGCCAGGCTGCGCAAAGCGTCTTTGACGGTGATTATGATGAGATTGAGCTGCGCCAGGAGTGGCTGGAAGAGAACACGCTGCATGAATGGGATGAAGGTGAATTTCAGCTTGAACCCTCGCTCGATACCGAAGAGGGCCAGGCTGCGGCCGATGAATGGGATGAACGCTAATTAGTTGTAGGGGCCATGGCTGGCATCAAGCGGCAGCAGAAGCGTATCGAACACCAGCGAAAAGGGCAGATCGAGGATCGTGATGTAGCGCCATGAGGAATCACGGACATCCCATTGCACGCCGGGATAGTACTGATTTCCATGGCCCTGCCCTGGCACCGTGCGACTGATAATGCTCCCGCAGCCGCTCAGCAGCAGCGTCAATGCGATAACCAGCAAAACTCTCATCAACAACCTCTATTCTCAGGTCAAAAAAATACCGGCACTATTGCCGGTATTTTCCTTAAGGTACGGCTTACTTGGTTTTTAACGCCAGCGGATTCAGCGTCAGCTGCTGATAAGCTGCCACCCACGAAGAGTATTTCTCCGGAGCGGCCCACACGCGATAATGCATACGCGACATGGTCACCGGGTCGCTCAGCAAGACCAGACGACGATCGCGGTTAAGTTTATCCGGCGTCTCGTTCAGCGCCTGTTCAACGTGACGTTCGCGAGCGATATCCAGAATATGCCCGTGACGGTGGCGCGCAGTAGCCATCGCTGTTGCCAGCGCGTTAAACGACGGGTTGAATACCGCATGCATAAAGCCATCGTCCAGAGAACGCTGGCGGTTAAGCGTCAGGTAAGCGTCAGTATCTTTTAGCACCTGCGGCGGAGAGTACTCTTCCGGGATCAGGAACAGCTTCCAGCGCTTAGTGCGCAGGCCAATGGTGGCGCGGCTGGAAATAGCCGACACGAACGGCGACAGAATCAGCGAGACCACGATCGGCGCCAGCCAGAACAGGAAACGCAGATCCAGCCATGCCATGCCCACCGCCCAGACCAGACCCAACAGCATCTGCGATCCGTGACGCATAAACGCTTCACCCCATGGGGTAGAGTCATCGTCACGCTGCGGCGAGTTCCACACCACTTCCCAGCCGAGAAACGCGCTGACCACAAAGACGGTATGGAACAGCATACGTACCGGCGCCAGCAGCACCGAAAACAGCACCTCCAGCAGCAGAGAGAGCGTGACGCGGATAAAGCCACCGTACTCTTTAGGCCCTTTACACCAAACCAGAATAATGCTCAGCAGCTTCGGCAGGAACAGCAGCACCATGGTCGAAGCAAACAGGGCTATAGCCAGCTCCGGGCGCCACTGCGGCCAGACCGGGAACAGTTGCCGCGGCTGCAGGAAGTACTGCGGTTCGGTCAAGGCATGCACTACCTGCAGAGCGGTAGAGAGCGCAAGGAACATAAACCACAGCGGTGCCGACAGGTATGACATCACGCCGGTCAGGAACACTGCACGGTGAACCGGATGCATCCCTTTAACCAGGAACAGGCGGAAGTTCATCAGGTTACCCTGACACCAGCGGCGATCGCGCTTCAGCTCGTCCAGCAGGTTTGGCGGCAGCTCTTCATAAGAGCCGGGAAGATCGTAAGCAATCCATACGCCCCACCCGGCGCGACGCATCAGCGCCGCTTCCACGAAGTCGTGCGACAGAATTGACCCGGCGAAGTTGCCCTCGCCCGGCAGCGGCGCCAGCGCGCAGTGCTCAATAAACGGTTTCACCCGGATAATCGCGTTGTGACCCCAGTAGTGGGATTCCCCCAACTGCCAGAAGTGCAAACCGGCGGTAAACAGCGGGCCGTAGACGCGGGTAGCAAACTGCTGGCAGCGCGCATAGAGCGTATCCATACCCGATGCGCGGGGTGAAGACTGAATGATCCCGGCATTCGGGTTCGCTTCCATCAGGCGCACCAGGCCGCTCAGACATTCACCGCTCATTACGGAGTCGGCATCCAGCACCACCATATAGCTGTACTGGCTCCCCCACCGACGGCAGAAGTCATCAATGTTACCGCTTTTACGCTTCACGCGGCGGCGGCGGCGACGGTAGAAGATCTGCCCTTCGCCCTGCACTTCGGCAATCAGCTCCATCCACGCTTTTTGCTCCGCCACGCAGATGTCCGGGTTGTAGCTATCGCTCAGGATATAGACATCAAAGTGCTCGGCATTACCGCTGGCTTTTACCGACTCCCAGGTCGCGCGCAGGCCCGCGAATACGCGGTCAACGTCTTCGTTACAGATAGGCATGATAAGCGCGGTGCGATGCTCCGGATTCAACGGCTCATTCCCGACCGTTGACGCGGAGATACTGTACTTATCGCGGCCGATAAGTAGCTGCAGGAAGCCCATCAGCGCAGTCCAGAAACCCGCAGAAACCCAACAAAAAAGCACGGCGAAAAGAATCAGGATCCCGGACTGCAGCACATACGGCAGCAGTTGCATAAAGGAGATCCACAGGTTCTGTCCCACCATGTCCGCCGGGTTAATCAGCGCCCAGCCCTGGTAGGGCAAAATGGTTTTCATGTACCAGGTCGCCACGACGGTCTGCGCCAGGGTGAGCAGCAGAAGAATATAGCGACGAATAGAGCCGACGGTACGCCATTTCTGCTCGCTCGCCTGTTCCTCCTGGCTGAGGCGAGAGAGATAGCGCGGAGTCACATCGCGTCCGCGCAGACGATCCCAGAAGCGCCCGACCGGGTTAGTACGCCATGGGTCCGGGAACATAGAGGAACGTTTTGCTTTCGGCATGGCGTTCAGCTGCGTGCGCCCTTCATCATCCTTCACCAGCTGATTACCGGCCAGTGAATCTGGCCAGCTATGCTCCAGTCGGGCTTTCACCGACCCCAGCGGGGAGTCATCTTCCCGTTTATAAACGTGATGTTCAGCGTCCAGTGCTTGATGTACGGCCTGCAGACTCGCGTCAGGTAACGCGCGCTTTTCTGCATCCGACAGCGGCAATGCATCGATGTACTTCGTTATCTTATTCATTGGCAGGCAGCTGATAGCTCCAGGTTTCGCTCAGCGTCTGGTCGGTATTGACCAGCGCAGCGCGCATATCCGTGGTTTTCTTAGGATCTTTCACTTTGACGCGCAGGATCATACGCCAGCCTTTAGTCACTGGGTTATAACGCACGGTGTTTTCAACGATTTCAGCGTTATCGCCGATGCTGGCCTGGGCAGTCACTGGCGTATCTGCGGGCAGCTTTTTCATCTCGGCGCCGGTGAAATCGACAATAAAGGCAATGGTGCCATCAGGCTGGCGAATCAGGTTCGATTGCTTGACGTCGCCGGTAGAACGGCGGGTCTGCATAACGTAAGCGTTATCCGGCGCGTGCAGCTTGTCTTCATCGCGGCTGAAAGTGATGGTGTATTTGAAATTCATCTCTTTGCCGGGTTCGGGCAGCTGATCGGGCGTCCAGTAGGTGACGATGTTATCGTTGGTTTCATCATTGGTCGGGATTTCGACCAGTTCGATTTTGCCCTTACCCCAATCACCTTTCGGCGTAATCCATGCGCTGGGGCGCAGATCGTAGCGGTCATCAAGATCTTCAAAACGGGAGAACTGGCGGCCACGCTGCAGCAGGCCAAAGCCCTGCGGGTTTTCCATCGCATAGCTGCTGACGGCAAGATGTTTTGGATTATTCAGCGGACGCCAGATCCACTCGCCGTTGCCGGCCAGGATGGACAGGCCGTTGGAGTCATGCAGCGCCGGACGATAGTTCGTGGTCGGCGACGGCTGATGTGGCCCAAACAGGAACATACTGGTCAACGGCGCCACGCCGAGCTTGCCGACTTTGTCGCGCAGATAGACCTTAGACTGCACGTCCACTACGGTGTCGCGGCCGGGCATAATCACGAAACGGTAGGCGCCGGTTGCGCGCGGGGAATCAAGCAGGGCGTAAATCGTCAGGCGTTTATCGGTCGCTTTTGGACGCTCAATCCAGAACTCACGAAAACGCGGGAACTCTTCGCCGGAAGGCAGCGCGGTATCAATCGCCAGCCCACGAGCGGAAAGACCGTATACCTGACCCTGGCCAAGCACGCGGAAATAGCTGGCTCCGAGCATGCTGACGATTTCATCATTCTTGTCTTTGCTGTTGATCGGATACAGGACTTTGAAGCCCGCAAAGCCGAGGTCTTTAACCGTATCTTTGTCGTGCTGGACGTTGCCAAAATTAAAATAGTCCGGGCTATATTTAATTTTACGTACGCTGGTTGCCGTCACTTCATTAATGGTGACCGGCGTATCGAAATACATCCCCTGGTGATAAAACTCGAGCTTGAATGGGCTTTTCAGATTATTCCAATAAGCTTTGTCGTGATTAAACTGAATTTGCTGATAGTCCGCATACTTCATATCGCGGAAGGCAGAGGGCAGGTTACTTTTAGGCGCTTCAAAGCCTTTGCCGGCTAACGTTTGTGCCTCTTTTGCGACGTCATCAATGCTGAATGCCCATGCAGATGAAGTACACAGGGACAACATTACGGCTGCGCTTAACCAACGCATTTTCATCATCTGTGGTTTATGTTTCATATAAGTAAGCACTTCCCCCTTTGTGTGCTTAAATCGATCCGATCTATTTTAATGGAAACTCAGGCATTCCGACAACATAATCCCTGCATTGTTCGGCCTGGCGGCACAGGGAATACGCAGTTCACTGCCCCGATTGCACTTTGCGTGCTTATCCTGGAGACAGATAACCAGAGTTCATGTAGGGTTGCAGAGAATTTAAACGTTATCACGTTGAGTGATAAGACGATTTGTCTGAGAATGTAGTGATATTGTATGAATAATACTCCGGTACAGCGTGAATATTTTTTCGATAGCATCCGCGCCTGGCTGATGCTGTTGGGGATCCCTTTTCACATCTCGCTTATTTACTCCAGCCACAGCTGGCACGTCAACAGCGCAGAGCCGTCGTGGTGGTTGACGTTGTTCAACGACTTCATCCATGCCTTTCGCATGCAGGTCTTCTTTGTTATTTCCGGCTATTTTTCCTACATGCTTTTTCTACGCTATCCGTTGAAGAAATGGTGGAAAGTTCGCGTTGAGCGGGTAGGCATTCCCATGTTAACTGCCATCCCTCTTCTGACGTTGCCGCAGTTTATTATGCTGCAGTACGTTAAGGGAAAAGCGGAAAACTGGCACACGCTTTCAGGCTATGACAAATTCAATACCCTTGCCTGGGAGCTGATTTCCCACCTGTGGTTTCTGCTCGTCCTGGTGGTCCTGACCTCGTTGGGCGTGGTGATGTTTAGATGGCTGACGCGCCAGCGTTCTGCCGCTGCGCCAACCTTCGGTGACACCGTCACATTAGGCCAGCTATCGATGATTTTTCTTGCCCTGGGCGTGCTGTATGCGGTCATTCGCCGCACCCTTTTTATTCTTTACCCGCCCATTCTCAGCAACGGTCTGTTCAATTTCGTCGTTATGCAGACGCTGTTTTATCTGCCTTTCTTTATTCTCGGCGCGCAGACGTTTATCAATTCACGCCTGAAGCTCATGTTCACTACGCCCTCCCCCTGGTGCTATACCGCAGCGCTACTGGGTTTTATCGCCTATCGTCTGAATCAGCAGTACGGTTCCGGCGATGGCTGGATGTATGAAACAGAATCCGTCATTACCATGGTGCTGGGGCTATGGATGGTCAACGTGGTCTTTTCGCTTGGCCACCGTCTGCTAAATTTCCAGTCCGCGCGGGTAACCTATTTCGTCAACGCATCGCTGTTTATCTATTTAGTGCACCATCCATTGACTCTGCTCTACGGGGCGTGGATCACGCCGATAATTAAGTCCAATACGCTGGGATTTATTACCGGACTGGTATTTGTGGTGGGTATTGCGCTGGTCCTGTATGAAATCCACCTGCGAATACCGCTGTTGCGCTTTCTTTTTTCCGGAAAATTCCAGCAAAAAACGGCGAAGCCGCAGACTTCTGCCGGTTAAAAATTATGCTGCTGCGCTATACGAGCACAGCAGCGCTATTTTCGCGTGAACACCAGGTTAAAGACATCGCGATAAAGCATTTCCATCGCCGCTTTATCCACCGTCGGGGCAGTCGCCAGGTCGCAGCGATACGCCGCCCCTTCGGTTAATATCGCGATAAATTCGCAGGCGACGCTAATTTGTTCAGCGGTCATTTCGGGGTGGTAGTGCCGGGTAAGTTTTCCCCCCTCTTCCTTCAGGCGTCGATCGGCCTGGTTCATGATTTCTCGCAGGCGCGGATTTCGGGAGGCTTCGGCGTTAATCTCCATTAGCAGATAATTATCATTTTTCGTACTCTCGCTCGCCGGGATCGCGCCGGCTAAAACCGACGCCATGCGGGCCAAATCATGATTCCCGGCAACCATCTCGCCAACTCTGGCGTTCACTATCTCGCTGACGATGACTTCGATAATCTCTTCTTTACTGGCAAAAACACGATAAAGCTGGCCGACGCTCAGACCAGCCCGCCGCGCGATATCTGCCACTGAGGCGCCGTGCAGGCCCTTTTCAGCAAAGCATTTTTGCGCCGCGACCACAATTTCCGTCCGGCGAAGCCGTTGTTTTTGTAGAACCTTCCCTTCAGCCACCGATAAATCTCCTGTCATGATGGATCCCCGCGATCGGAGAAAGCTATCATAACTTATTATGGCGACCGAGTTGTGCCCGACTCTCCTCCAGTAATCGGTTATAGATACTGGCGGTTTCGGCATCAAAGCAGACGAAACAAACGCGTTCCAGAGGATGGTAGCGAGTAAGAAATGCATTCACCGTATTAATGGCTATCTCGGCGGCAGCTTGTTTAGGGTAGCCGTAAACGCCGGTGCTGATAGCGGGGAAAGCAATAGAGCGGTAATTGTTTGCCGAGGCCAGCTGCAGGCTATTTTTATAGGCGTCCGCCAGTAATTCCGCCTCCTGCCTGTCACCACCGTGCCAGATCGGCCCCACGGCATGAATGACCGCGCTGGCGGGCAGGTTTCCTGCCGTCGTTATCACCGCATGGCCCGGCGGACACTCCCCTTGCTGCTGGCGCACAACTTTGCAGGCAGCCAGCAGGTCCGGGCCTGCTGCGCGGTGGATTGCGCCGTCTACGCCTCCTCCGCCTAACAGCGAAGGGTTTGCTGCATTGACGATAACGTCGACCGCCAGCGTGGTAATGTCGCCGAGAATTACCTCAGGTTGAACAGCCATTTCTCCTCCTGTCGGCATGCGTCTTGAAATAGATAAACGAGGATAATATGGCACGATCGCCCCCGGGACGAAAGCCTGGGGGCGCCGGAGGTTAGCGATAATCAACGTCCAGAATAGCGAGAGTCCGTTGTGGGTTAATATATCTCAACTGCGCGGAACGGATATTTTCATTGTGAACATCCCCTTTCTCCAGCTGACGGGCAGAGATCCGCACCGTTTCCGCCCTCGGACAATCCATCACCACCTGATTCTTGATAGCATTGAGCTGACAGGGCGCTTCCACAACTCTTCCATAGAAATGAATAACACCGGCGACTGTCTGTTCGGCAATCGCCGGGCTGAAACTCGTGGGTAAAAAAAACAGGGCCGCAAGTGATATGTATCTAATTGTTTTCATTGTAAAACCCCTCTGCTTGTTGGTCTAGCTATTAAAAAAAGCACAGCCATCCATGAGCGCATCGAGTTACATTTTTTTACCTCAGCCCAATTGTATTAACATTTTAAAAACAAATAACCAGCATTTATATAAATATGATTACAAAATCGATTCACTGACTATCAGTACAGCTTATCGTGCTGATTTATAGAGGAAAATAAACTAAGGAAGGAGAAGGCTATGGACGATATTCTGCCAAAAACAGCAAAAGAGCCCGTAGGGCTCTTTTAACACATGAATACAGGGAAGGTTTAGAAGCAGTATGAGCGAAGCGCGGTTAACGACTTTCGTTAGCCAGGGATTTATTCTTTTCCGCCCGCGTCGCCAGCCACAGGCCGCTATTTTTCATGGCGTAGCCAAAGACCAGCCCCAGCGCCAGTGAAGGTAAAACCAAACGCCAGTCGCCGCTGGCGGCAAAGGTCGCACAGGCGCCGATAAAGGTGCCCGGCACAAAAGAGAGTAATAGCTGGCGCGCCTGAATGCACATCATAAACGCCACGATACCGGTCATGATGTAGCTCACTATTTCCAGCTGAGGCGCCAGCGCGCTGCCGTGAATAATCACCAGCGCCCACGCTACGCCGCTCATTACCGTACAGGTGGAAATAACCAGCCCTTTTAACCCACCTTGCGGACAGGCAAAGTAAGCCGTACAGCCGAGAAATCCCGCCCAGCTCAGCAGACCCAGTGCGACCGCAACCCATCCCCAAATTGCAGAGAGTAAGCCCGTCGTTAATGCGATTGCGAAGAGTATGTTCATGGCGCGTATCATAGCAGAAACGCGCCGGCCAAATGAGATATGGAACACACTAAATGAATTAAGAAATCACTCGTTGCATTTTAATTGTGATTTAAATCACAATTTATTGTTCACCTTCTTCCTGGAGTTCATCCCACATGGCTGAAAGCGCTTCACGAGTTAGCGGAGCCATCGTGCGCCAGAACGGCGTAGTCGCATGCGCTTCAACCTTGCCAAGGAATGCGCCGCACCAGGGGAGAATATACTCAGCAAACAGCGTTTCCAGAACTTCGCTTTCATCTTCTGCCGCGTGATCTTCCAGCCAGGATGCGGCAAGCAGTAAGGATCCTAAGTGATCCGCCGCGCCCTCACCCGTGGGAACTCCATGCGCGCTGAGGAAAGCTCGAACTTCAGCTTCCGTAGCGCCCTCTACCCATGCGCGACGAAATGGCGCTACGCTGCACTCTTCACCGACAAACAACGCGTTGTAGTCAGCAGCCAGAGCCTGCATATCGCAGCTCTTTTGCAGGCGCTCCAGCAGTTCATCCTGCTCCAGCGGCCAGCTTGCCGCCAGCTTCCCTTCGCGAATAAGGGTAAATAGCGGAACCAGCAGCGGATCCTGCGGCTGACGGTAATAGAGAGAGCCCAGCACGCGGCAGAGGATTGAAAACTCGTTCATTCAGTTATTCCAGTTATTCAAATTAAAGTTCAGCAAATTCCGCAATCGCTGGCATCCCACGCGATTCAAGGAAATTAAGCAGACGCCGGGGCGTCACGTTTAGAATCCGCTCTTGCGGAAAATCTACGGCATCAAGGATTTTACGGCATTCGGTAAAATCACCGAGCGTGAATGCCGTATGAGAATCTGAGCCCAACGCCACCCAACCGCCGGCATCCCGTACGGCCGCCGCGACGGCACGGCAATTATCTTCACTGCCAATGCGTGACGAGACAAAAGATGAGTTATTGATTTCCAGCGCCACATGGTGCTTCGCCGCGGCGGCGGCAATAGCCGGAATATCAACGGGAAATTTCGGGTTCCCCGGATGACTGATGATATGCACCGTACCGCTCGCGATGGTGGCGATCATGGCCTCAGTATTCGTGGCTTTATCCTGCGGAGGAAACACCGGCTCGTGAAAGCCAGCAATAATCAGGTCCAGCGAATTGAGCATCGGGCCGGTACAGTCTATTTCGCCCTGGGTATTTTTAATGTTGGCTTCAATACCGCGCAGAATACCAACGCCATCCACCAGACGCGGCCAGATACGCATATTGATAAAATGCCAGTGGTGCGGCGCATCGGCCATATCTGGCCCGTGATCGGTAATGGCAAAGAGTTTGATCCCCTTGCGCTTGGCTTCCGCAATGTAGTCGTGCAGGGTACTGTAAGCGTGGGTGCTGGCGACGGTATGCATGTGCAGGTCAACAGGATACATCACAATCTCCTTCTCTGTTTGTGGCAAGAATAGCAGGAATCTGCGCCTGAGAGCAGCAAAAACCCCGCGCAGGCGGGGCTGACGCTTAGTATCCCAGCTGGCGATCGACCTGCCCGCTGACCGTTTCACCCCGTTCCATTTGACCGATGGTTTTGGCGATAAAAGCAATGGCTTCCAGAGGCCGGGTAACGGCCGCCACGTGGGGCGTCATTGCCACGCGCGGATGGCGCCACAGCGGGCTCGCTTCGGGCAGCGGTTCACGGCTGAAAACATCCAGCATCGCGCCTTTCAACTTACCGCTATTCAACGCGTCCAGCAGATCGTCTTCAACCACATGTACTCCGCGGGCCAGATTCAGCACATAGCTATTATCCGGCAGCTGCGCCAGGCGCGAGCTGTTAATAATTCCCACGGTTTCCGCCGTGTTGGGCAACAGGTTAATCAGCACTCGTGTTCCGTTCAGGAAGGCGTTCAGCTCCTTTTCCCCGGCAAAGCTGGTGATCTGCGGCCAGGATTTGCGGCTGCGGCTCCAGATGCGTAGCGGGAATCCCCAGTACTGCAGAGCTTCGGCGACCTTTGCGCCAAGCACGCCCGCCCCCATAATCCCGATGGGAAAGTCTTCGCGCTGATACTCCTCCAGCGGCTGCCAGTGCGCTTCTTGCTTTAAAGCCTGATAGTCATCAAAACGACGGAACCAGTGCAGCACCTGGCTCACCGCATACTCTTGCATTTGTAACCCCATGCCGGTGTCTTCCAGACGGAATAGTGGCGTCGACAACGGCAGCATTTCCGGATGCTCACGCAGTTTGCTCAGGATGGAATCGACGCCGGCGCCAAGGGCAAAGACGGCTTTTAAATCGCGGCCTTGCAGCATTTCTACCGGCGGATGCCAGACCAGCGCATAGTCAGCGGGTTGTTCATCGCCGGATTTCCACTCGCGAACTCGCGCGCCGGGGAGCTGTTTTTCCAGTTCCGCAATCCAGAAAGGGGTGTCAAAGGTCGGGTGGTAAAAAATGATATCCATAAGGGCTCCTGATAGCCGACGCTACAGGCAGGTTAGGTTAGCGCCGCGTTTTACTCGTTGTTTTCTATTGGTTTGCCAGCATAGCAAATTTCGTTCGGGGAGCGTGTGAAAAAGAGAATGGTGACAAAAAAAACGATTCTCGCGCGTTTAAGGAGCAAGTTGCTTGAAGTTTGGCTAAACGCGCGATTTTTTTAAAAAGTTGATTGACGGGCGATACGTATTTCCCTAAATTAGCGCCCGTTCCCGACAATAACGGGAAAGACAATATGGTGAGGTGTCCGAGTGGCTGAAGGAGCACGCCTGGAAAGTGTGTATACGGCAACGTATCGGGGGTTCGAATCCCCCCCTCACCGCCATATTTTAAGAAGAGCTCGTACGCAGGTACGGGCTTTTTTTTCGCCTATTGCACGCCACCGCCCGGTAGCCCGGACAGGCGCATCGCGCCGCCTCCGGGAACAGCCCCCTTCTGCGGCTTCAGACTCTGTTCGACAGCCTGCGCCTTGTGGATTCAGGCAAATGCTAATCCTCCTCCATCCGCTGATACTCTTCGCTCAGGAAATCAACCAGCGCCCTGACCGAGGGGAGCAACCCGCGCCGTGAGGCAAACACCGCATGGATCACTTCCCTGCGCGGCTGCCACTCATCGAGGACAACCACCAGCTCGCCGGCCGCCAGCTGATCGCGCACCATTAATAAAGGAAGCTGTACCACCCCAACGCCGGCGATTGCCGCTTCGCGCAGCGCCAACATGTCCGTGGTGACCAGCCGGGGTGTAAAGTAGACTTCCGCCCGTGCGCCCTCCGGGCCGGTCAACTGCCACTTATGCTGATGTTTGCCTGCGCCCAGGCTCAATCCCGGCCAATCGCTTAATTCTGACGGCGCCGCAGGCTGCCCCTTTTGCTCTACTAACTGTGGACTGGCGACCAGGCGGTGACCACGATCGGCGAGAACGCGCATTACCAGATCGCTATCCTCTATCGGCCTTGGGCGTACGCGGATCGCGATGTCAACACCCTCTCCAACGACATCAACTCGTCGGTTTGTGGCTTCCAGCTGCAGATTAACTCCC
Source organism: Klebsiella sp. CN_Kp066 (assembly GCF_040065135.1). Taxonomy (NCBI): domain Bacteria; kingdom Pseudomonadati; phylum Pseudomonadota; class Gammaproteobacteria; order Enterobacterales; family Enterobacteriaceae; genus Klebsiella; species Klebsiella sp. CN_Kp066. The sequence goes on from NZ_JBEAIU010000025.1 coordinate 85,062, forward strand.
GGATAGCGCACCATAAACCGCGCCAGCATAGGCCCGACGTGCGCATGCAATAGCGTCACCGGACAGGTCAGCTTGACGCTTCCGCGGGGCTCGGAACGCAGGGTCTCTACCGCCTGCTCTGCCGCTTCCGCCTCTATCAGCATCGCCTTGCAGTGCTGATAGAAGGTGTGCCCCACCTCCGTTACCGCAAACTGACGGGTTGTACGTTGAATCAAACGTACGCCGAGGCGTTCTTCTAACTGGGCGATTCGCCGGCTCAGTTTGGATTTAGGCTGATCGAGCGCTCTGCCCGCCGCCGCGAATCCTCCGTGATCCACCACCTGCACAAACCAGGCTAAATCGTTGAGATCCTGCATTCTTCCTCCATCGTTCCATTTTTGGAACAGTATAGGCCGTTTTTGCTATCTACCGGAGTATTAGTGGTGAATATAAGCTTATTCACATCAGAAACAGATGCACTGGAGAAAGCCATGAAACAGATTACCGGAATCTACACCGCGCCTGCGCAGCATTGGGTAGGCGATGGTTTCCCGGTTCGCTCAATGTTCTCTTATCAGACGCACGGCGAACAGCTAAGCCCCTTCCTGCTACTTGACTATGCAGGCCCTCATCACTTCCCGGCAGGGTCCGAGAAACGCGGCGTCGGCGAACATCCGCATCGCGGATTTGAAACCGTCACCGTGGTGTACTCCGGCGAAGTTGAACATCGAGACTCAACAGGCAGAGGCGGCGTCATTGGACCGGGCGATGTGCAGTGGATGACCGCAGGCGCCGGGATCCTGCACGAAGAGTTCCACTCGGCGGAATTTACCCGCTCCGGCGGCGAGCTGAAAATGATTCAGCTGTGGGTCAATCTTCCGGCTAAAGACAAGATGACGCATCCCGGCTATCAAAGCATCACGGCGGATGCCATCCCTGACGCCGAGCTGCCGGATAACGCTGGCCGCATGCGGGTGATTGCCGGGCGCTATCAGGATGTTGTCGGACCGGCGCATACCTTTTCGCCGCTTAACGTATGGGACCTGCAGCTAAACCAGAGTCATGAGGTAACCCTGCATCAGCCCGCTGGCTGGAGCACGGCGCTGGTGGTGCTGGAAGGTGAAATCGTGGTGAACGGCGAGGGTAACGCCCGCGAAGGTCAGCTGGTGGTGCTCAGCCAAAAAGGTGAAACGTTCCACCTCGCGGCCAATAGTCACGCCAAAGTGCTGCTGATGGCCGGCGAGCCGCTGCAGGAGCCGATCGTGGGCTACGGCCCGTTTGTGATGAATACCAAAGCGCAAATCGCAGAAGCGGTTCGTGATTTTAATAGCGGCCGCTTCGGCCAAATCTGATACTGAATGAGGTGAAGAATATGTCTACCCCAGCTAACTTTAATGGTTCTCGTCCTGTTATTGATGTCAATGATACCGCCATGCTGCTGATCGACCACCAGAGCGGTCTCTTCCAGACCGTAGGCGATATGCCGATGCCGGAGTTACGGGCGCGCGCCGCCGCGCTGGCAAAAATGGCCTCGTTAGCCGGTATTCCGGTGATCACCACGGCATCGGTGCCGCAGGGACCGAACGGGCCGCTAATCCCTGAGATCCATGAGAATGCGCCCCATGCGCACTATATTGCGCGTAAGGGGGAGATCAATGCCTGGGATAATCCGGAATTTGTGGCCGCGGTAAAGGCCACCGGCCGTAAAACATTGATTATTGCCGGGACGATTACCAGCGTTTGCATGGCGTTCCCGGCGATTGCCGCCGTCGCCGACGGCTATAGAGTTTTTGCCGTCATCGATGCCTCCGGCACCTATAGCAAGATGGCGCAGGAGATCACTCTCGCCCGGGTCGTTCAGGCGGGCGTCGTGCCGATGGATACCGCCGCGGTCGCTTCCGAACTGCAGCGCACATGGAATCGACCGGACGCCGCAGAATGGGCTGAGGTTTATACTAAAGTCTTCCCGGCATACCAGCTGCTGATCGAGAGCTATGCCAAAGCGCAGGACGTGGTGAAGAATAACGAACAGCTTGATTCACAGCGTTAAAACGCCTGCCCCGCCGCGCTACGACGGGGCAGTGTTCAATGCTTAACCAAACGATAGCAAAAGAATAAATACTGCTTGACCGTTTTAGCGCAACTCCCTATAGTAGCGCCCCGTTGCCCGCCCAAGGTGAGCAGCAAAACAATATGGTGAGGTGTCCGAGTGGCTGAAGGAGCACGCCTGGAAAGTGTGTATACGGCAACGTATCGGGGGTTCGAATCCCCCCCTCACCGCCATATTTTAAGAAGAGCTCGTACGTAAGTACGGGCTTTTTTTTCGTCTATTGCACGCCACCGGGGGGATGAGAAGCCCCGACCGGGGGTCGACAACTGGCGTCAGCCAGTTGGACAGATGACGAGCCTGCGAGGAGTCTGCCCCGACAAAATTGCCGGGAGCAATTTTGAACAGCGTTTACGCTGGCCCCGCAGGGGCGAGGCCCAGGGACGGGCCGAGTAACGGCGAGCGCAGCGAGTCAATCCCCCCCTCACCGCCATATTTTAAGAAGAGCTCATACGCAGGTACGGGCTTTTTTTTCGCCTATTGCACGCCACCGGGGGGGATGAGAAGCCCCGACGGGCCGAAATAGAGTCACGGCGCGGCCATCCTTCTCGCTACATATCATTCACCGCCATTTTATGACCGCCCTCACCCCTGCACATCGCCCTTCACTTCATCGCAGCGCGAAAGAGCAACCTCGGTTAACGATATGACGCGGTCGTACTTCACCAATAAATTTATAAACGACAAAGAGAGAACGACCAGACCGATATAGCCATATGCCAGCCCCATAACCCAATCATGACCTGCTACAGGTTTTGCTAACGTAATAACCATAGAGATTATCCCTGGCAGAATACCAAGTTTATCGACGGGGCCGACAATAAGATTGATTCTTTTACTCAGAAACTCACGTTCGTGCTTTATCTCGAGCAGCCCCAACTCCAGGGTAGGCTTGCCTAAGCGTACAAAATCCGCAAGAAAACGCTCGTCGGTTAAGGCCTCTTTTTTAATATTTTGTTCTACGCTGGCGCTGAGCGGCATGGTGAAGAAGTATTTTATCGTGTTTCGCTGCTGGTAGATTTTAATGATTGGCATGAGAATCAGCACTACATAGGAAAGTGCTATGAGTACGATCGACAAATCAATAAGCCAGCGGCCTGAGGGCTTGATCAGCATATACCCGCCCATTGCGCCAAAGGAAACCAGAACCATCCCCACTAACCCGATAAATAGCCACCGGTCAGATTTACTATTATCGCCGGCGAGTAATTTGTTTTTTAAAGCCGCTTCATGCGACTTAAGCAATTCAATATAGTTCAGCAAACCGCTGTTATTTTCATTCATAGCGCACTCCTGCTAAAGGTGATAAAAGAGCCTGAAACACTATCCACGCTAATGATAAACTGCCGAAGCGTTACCACTCACTATCCAGGAAGGAATATGAGCACTATTGCCGTTGTTGTTCTGACTTACGTTAAACCGCTTGAAGAAGTAGATGCCCAGCTTGCCGAACACGTGGAATGGCTTAAGCAAGGGTATGCTGAGGGAATATTTCTCGCGTCGGGGCGTAAAATCCCCAGGTCCGGCGGCGTGATTCTGGCTAAAGGCGATGATATGGCTGCGCTGCAAAATCGGTTAAGCCTGGACCCATTTCAGCAATCTGGCGTGGCGAAGGCCGATATCATTCCCTTTGAAGCCACGATGACCAGCCCTTCACTGCAGGCCTTGCTGTAATTAAGCAAAAACAAAGCCCGGTTTCCCGGGCTTTGCAGACTAAGAAACTATCAGTAGTAGGCTTTCAACGCGCGCTGGCAAAGCATTGAACGCACGCAATCGTCCGTCGTAAAGCGCACGATCCCCACCATTTCATCTTCCTCAAAACGCGCCAGCGCATCGGCCAGACCCGACGGCACGCCTGAAGGTAAATCGCACTGGGTGATGTCACCGTTGACGATAACCGTCACGTTCTCCCCGAGGCGGGTCAAAAACATCTTCATTTGCGCCGCGGTCACGTTCTGGGCCTCGTCCAGAATCACTACCGCATTTTCAAATGTACGTCCGCGCATATAGGCGAACGGCGCGATTTCCACCTTGCCGATTTCCGGGCGCAGGCAGTATTGCATAAAGGAAGCCCCCAGCCTCCTCACCAGCACGTCATAAACCGGGCGGAAATAGGGAGCAAACTTCTCGGCGATATCTCCCGGTAAGAAGCCGAGGTCTTCGTCGGCCTGCAGAACGGGACGGGTAACAATAATTCTGTCCACATCTTTATGAATCAGGGCTTCAGCAGCTTTCGCCGCGCTAATCCAGGTCTTACCGCACCCGGCCTCGCCCGTGGCAAAGATCAGCTGTTTATTGTCGATGGCGTTCAAATAATGCGCCTGAGCCTCATTGCGCGCTTCAATTGGCGATAGATCGCGGCTATCCCGCGCCATGCCAATTGCTTCTACGCCACTCATTTGCACAAGCGATGTGACCGATTCTTCTTCGCGCTGCTTATGGCTTCGCGAATCCTGTCTCAGCACACGTTTGGCCTCACGACGAGCTCTGGTCACTGCTTTTTGTCTTCCCATGGATAGCACCTTGCGTTGTTGGTTTACATCACACGCGTCACGTTCGACGCGATTATGCGCACTAACGATTGAGGTTTGGCTTCCTTGTAAGCCATTGCTTGCCTGACGAATTGGCAGAGGGTCACGGCTACGCGCACCGATAACCTTGCCTGGGTTCAGATATTCTGTGATAGAGGGGGATGATTTGGCGGTGAGAAAATCGCGGCCGGAAGTGGGGCTTCCGTGCTGATGAGTACGGTATCGGGTTTGACGTTTTCCGTTACAGCAATCGGGCATTCGCGATCTCCATAATGAAACGATACTGCTGCCGAGAACTACCGCGTCTGTAATAAGTACATCAGAAATAATTCTAAGCGCAACTTATTTTTCACATACAAACAACAAATAATTCTCATGGCGGCTCGGAAGAGTTTCCGACTATAAGATTACAGAAAAATGAAACAAGGCAGGAAATACAAAAAATGAATGGAAAAACAGCAGAAAACGCCCTGCCCCGGAGGGCAGGTACGTCAGGCTTCGACTAACGATTGACCGAGGTAATGTTGAGGGTCAACAGCCCCCGGCAGAACAAAAAAGTATCCGCCGCCAATCGGCTTCACGTACTCTTCCAGGGCTTCTCCGTTCAGCCGCTTTTGCACCGTCAGGAAGCCTTTTTCCAGATCGTGCTGATAGCAGACAAACAGCAGCCCCATATCCAGCTGGCCGGAATTCGTGACCCCCAGCGAATAACTGTATCCCCGACGCATCATCAGGCTGGAGGCCGTTTCCGGAGTGCGCGGGTTGGCCAGCCGAATATGACTGTCGAGCGCAATGATTTCGCCGTCAGGATCGTTACGGTAATCGGGCACATCATGCTCGTGCTCCATCCCCAGCGGCGCTCCGGTCAGTTTGTCGCGGCCAAAAATGGTCTGCTGCTCTTTCAGCGGCGTGCGGTCCCAAAACTCAACGTGGAACTGAATAATCCGCGCCGCCTGGTAGCTACCGCCCGTCGCCCATGCTGGTTCCCCCTGGTCGGCGGTTACCCACACCACCTTGTCCATTAACGCAGTATCCGAACTCAATGGATTCGCGGTGCCGTCTTTAAAGCCCAGCAGATTCACCGGCGTCTCTTTACCCTTGCTGCGCGCGGCGCTATCGGAGATGAAGCCCTCCCGCTTCCAGCGCACGCTGAGTAAATCCGGCGTGTGTTTAATCACATCCCGCAGCGCGTGGATCACCGTATCCTGGGTATTGGCGCAAATTTGCAGCAACAGATCGCCGTGACAGAGCGTCGCATCGAGCGAGTCGTTAGGAAAACGGGTCATTTTTTGCAGCTTCTTCGGCGCATGGCTGGCCAGACCGAAGCGTTCGTCAAACAGCGAATGCCCCACCGAAACGGTTATCGTCAGGTTATCCGGGGCGATCCACGGCCCAAGAATGCCCGAGTCCATCGGCGGCAGCCGCGGATTCGGCGTCTCCGGCGCGGGCCCGCCCTTAGTCAGAAAGGCGATCCGCTGGGTCAGCAGACGAAACAGCCTTTCCAGATCCGCTTTATCACCGGCGAGGACATCAAATGCGACGATCATCATCGATGCCTGCTGCGGCGTCAGCACGCCGGCCTGGTGCAAACCATAAAACGGCTGCGCTTCCATGCGCGCATCGGGGGAGACCGTACCCGGTGAGCTTTTCTCTTTTGCCGCATGCGCCACCGGGCAGCCACCGGTCAAGGCCAGCGCGCCGCCAAGCGCGCCGATCCCTTTGAGTAACCGCCGACGCGACGGTTCATTGATAGGGTATTTTTGCTCTGCCATCGACTTAATCCAGACCGAGGATCCCGCGCAGTTGGGCCAGATCTTCCGCAAGGGTGGTGATCGGGCCTTTCAGCGCGTTACGATCGGCATCCGTCAGTTTGTCGTAGGTCTCAAAACCCTCTTTGGTGCGGTATTTACCGAGGATGGCGTCAACTTTCTTGAAGTTGGCATCCACTTTTGCCAGCAGCGCGCTGTTCTCTTTTTGTAGTTGAGGACGCAGCAGGTCGACGATTTTCTGCGCGCCGTCAATGTTGGCCTGGAAGTCCCACAGGTCGGTATGGCTGTAGCGATCTTCTTCACCGCTGATTTTGCTGGCCGCCACTTCTTCAATCAAACCGGCTGCGCCGCCAACCACTTTTGACGGCGGGAACGCCAGCTCGCTGATGCGTTTTTGCAGCTCAATAACGTCAGCGTGCAGTTGATCGGCGTATTTATCCATGCCTTTGACGCTGTTATCGCCAAACAACGCTTTTTCCAGCCGGTGGAAACCGGTGAATTTTGGATCTTCGGCTTTTTTCTCGTAGTCATCCTCGCGGGCGTCAATGCTGCCATCAAGGTCAGAGAACAGCTCAGCGATCGGCTCGATACGTTCATAGTGCTGACGCGTTGGCGCATACAGCGCTTTAGCTTTCTCAACATCGCCTGCTTTCACCGCATCGGTAAAGGCTTTGGTGCTGATCACCAGTTGCGCAGTCTCGGCGCTAACCCAGGCTTTATAGGCGGTAATCGCTTCGCCGAGGCTAAGCAGCGCATCGGCTTTCGCGGCACCCTGGGTCGCCTCTCCGGTCACCGTCAGTTTGCCTTTCGGGTTAGTCAGCAGGCCGCAGGTCATATCATATTCACCCGGCTGCAGGTTTGCCGTCAGCTTTTGCGTAAAGCCGGGGGCGATATTCTCGCGCTCTTCAACCACCATCACGCCTTTCAGGATCTCCCATTCCAGCGCTTTCTGGCTGTGGTTCTGAATGATGAACTGAGTTTTACCCGCTTTGACGGTGACGTTCATTGGCTCGCACTGTTTGTCAGTAACGGTAACTTTTACCTGCGGAATATCGGCCGCCTGGGCGTAAATTGCAGAGCTGAATAGCGCGGCAACGGTAAGCTGCAGCGCAGTGCGACGAAAATGATTCATCATGATGACCATCCCTTTCGATAAGTATGTTGTAACTATTTGAATTCGCGATGCCCGACTACGCGGCTCGGGATGCGGTGGTGTTATTGCCCGACGGCAGCGCGAACAGCACCAGCGCCGGAACCAAATAGATAAAGTAGACAGCCACTTCGCTGATAGTCGGCGTTTCCTGATAGCCGAAAATCCCCTCCAGCAGCGTCCCGAAGAGCGTATGCGTCGAAATCACGTTGCTGAGATCGAAGGCGACGTCCTGAAAATGGTTCCACAATCCGGCTTCATGGAAAGCGCGAATAGCCCCGGCCGCCAGACCTGCGGCAACCAGCAAAATAAACAGGCTGGTCCATTTGAAAAAGACGCCGAGATTCATGCGGATACCGCCCCAGTAGATCAGGAATCCTAAAACGATTGCCGTTCCCAGCCCAAGCATCGCTCCGATGGGCGGCCAGATACCCACATCCTGCTGGAACGCCGCCAGCAGGAAGAATACGGACTCCAGACCTTCGCGAGCGACGGCGAAAAACACCATCATCACCAGCGCCCAGCCATGGTGGTTGCCGCGCTGAAGCGCATTATCGACCGCCTGTTCAAGCTGCTGTTTGACGTTGCGCGACACTTTGCGCATCCAGAAGACCATCCAGGTCAGAATACACACCGCCACCACCGCCACGATGCCTTCGAATAATTCCTGCTCGCGTTGCGGGAATTCGCCGGTCGTTTCGTTGATAAAGATCCCCAGCCCCAGGCACAGCGCCGCCGCCAGGAAAACGCCAATCCACATAACGCTAATCCAGTTCCCGCGCTGGGTGCGTTTCAGATAGCTGGCAATCAGGCTGACAATCAGCGCGGCCTCGAGGCCTTCACGTAACATGATGAGAAATGGGACAAACATACCAAAACCCTTAAATGTGAACCGCAGTCAATTGATGCAAAGTTAGGTAAATATTTCTGATAGTGATTATCATTACAATAATCAGAAACACAAGTGAAATGTGTAGGGAATGATGACGATTTGTAAATTAATCGCTAACAAATAATGAGCTACGGAATTATTTCTCTGCCTTAAGCCATCCCTGCAGGATAAGGGGATTTTTTGCGCCGGATATTTACCCGGCCGAAGAGCTGTGGCTAAATGGCGGCCTTATTTACTGCGAAATGAACAACATGACTCAATTCCTGCACTTCCTGCTGGCGCTGGCGGTTATCCTCGCGCTCGCCTGGCTTGCCAGTTACGACCGTAAAAAAATCCGCATTCGCTATATTATCCAGTTAATTATTATTGAAGTTGCGCTGGCTTTCTTTTTTCTCCACGCCGAAAGCGGCCTGTGGCTAGTGAAAAATATCGCATCCTTTTTTGAATCACTGCTCGGCTTTGCCGCCGAAGGCACCAACTTTGTATTTGGCGGCATGAGTGAAAAAGGGCTGGCGTTTATTTTCCTTGGCGTGCTGTGCCCCATTGTCTTTATCTCCGCGCTCATCGGTATTCTTCAGCACTGGCGTATTCTGCCGATTTTTATTCGTCTGATTGGTACCCTGCTATCAAAAGTTAACGGTATGGGTAAGCTGGAATCTTTCAACGCGGTCAGTTCGCTGATCCTCGGGCAATCAGAGAACTTTATTGCCTATAAGGGCGTGCTCGGCGACCTCTCTTCGCGCCGCCTGTTCACCATGTCGGCCACCGCAATGTCGACGGTTTCGCTGTCCATTGTCGGCGCTTATATGAGTATGCTCGACGCGAAATATGTCGTTGCCGCGCTGATCCTGAATATGTTCAGCACTTTTATTGTGCTGTCGATCATTAATCCGACGCGACCAGGCAGCGAGGAAGAGATCAAGCTTGAGAAGCTTCATGAATCGCAGAGCTTCTTTGAAATGCTCGGTGAATATATTCTGGCCGGATTCAAAGTCGCCATGATTATTCTGGCGATGCTGATTGGCTTTATCGCCTTAATTAGCGCCATTAACGCGCTCTTCGCCACCCTGTTTGGCCTGAGCTTCCAGCAGATACTCGGCTATGTCTTCTATCCGCTGGCGTGGCTGATTGGTATCCCGCTAAGCGATGCGCTGAACGCCGGCAGTATTATGGCGACTAAGCTGGTGGCCAATGAATTTGTCGCCATGATTGAGCTACAAAAAGTCGCTGCCAGCATGACGCCGCGCGGGCTGGGTATCTTATCAGTGTTCCTGGTCTCCTTCGCCAACTTCGCTTCTATCGGCATCATCGCCGGGGCGATTAAGGGTCTGAACGAGCAGCAGGGGAATATCGTTTCCCGCTTTGGCCTGCGGCTGGTGTATGGCGCAACGCTGGTCAGCCTGCTCTCCGCCAGCTTTGCTGGTCTGGTACTGTAACCGCAGTTATTGCCTGTGATCCCGGGGGCGGCGCAGAGCGCCTTGCCCGGGCTGGCAGCTCGTACGAGCTGAGGTTGCGTAGCCCGGGTAAGGCGTTAGCCGCAACCCGGGTCTTTCATCAGATGCCAATTAAAAGTGCACGCAGACCGGCTGGTCAACGCGCATGACCGACTCCTGTGCAAAGCGCGATTTATAGGTATTGCGCAGCGCCTCAATCCCCTCTTCGCTCTTCGCATCTTTGCCATGGATCAGCATCAGCGCCTTGCTCTGCTCGCGCGCCACGGTTCCGTCATTGCCGAGCCACTGACCGCGCGCGTCAAAGACCGTCAGGCCATCGCGAAAGCGCGTCGTCACGTCGCGATCAACGAACTGCTGCCACTCCTGGGCGGTAATGTCCTTCCCGACCGGACGGCTTAAGCCAAAATAAAGCGTGGTTTGCACCATGGCGTTATCCGCCGGGCAGGCATCAGCATCCGCCGCCGGGGCCATCTTCGCGGCGGGCGCTACGCAGCCGCTTAAAATCCCTGCCAGTACTAACGCCATCGCACCCTGTTTGACACTCATCTTGCTACCCTCATTGATATTTATGCTCAGATATCAGCGTATTTTCAATCGATTAGCAAGAGGCACAAACAATAAAGCCCGCATGATGCGGGCTTGATGATGCGACAGAGCATTACTCGGCGGTCGCGCGCACCGGCGGCGCGGAGTGGTAATGGGCGTCCGCTTCGGCAAAGCGTTTTTGCATCTCTGCGGAAGGCGCTTTACCCAGCAGGCTGAAGACCACAATTCCGATGCTACCGAAAATAAAGCCCGGGATAATTTCATACAGGCCCAGCCAGGCGAACTGTTTCCAGACAATCACCGTGACGGCGCCGATGATCATCCCGGCCAGCGCGCCGTTACGCGTCATTCGCGACCACATCACCGAGAACAGCACCACCGGACCAAACGCAGCGCCGAAGCCGGCCCAGGCGTAGCTCACCAGCCCCAGCACACGGTTCTCCGGGTTCGCTGCAAGGGCAATGGAGACCAGCGCCACGGCCAGCACCATAAAGCGGCCAACCCATACCAGCTCCTGCTGACCGGCATTTTTACGCAAAAACGCTTTATACAGATCTTCGGTGATGGCGCTTGAGCAAACCAGCAGCTGGCAGCTCAGGGTCGACATGACCGCCGCCAGGATCGCCGACAGCAGAATCCCGGCAATCCACGGGTTGAACAGAATCTGCGCCAGTTCGATAAAGACGCGTTCAGCGTTCTGATTAACTGCGCCCGCCACGCCCGGGTTGTTGTTGAAGTAAGCGATGCCGAAGAAGCCAACGGCTACGGCCCCCGCCAGGCAGAGGATCATCCAGGTCATGCTGATACGACGGGCGTGTACGATGCTATGGTGCGAGTCCGCCGCCATAAAGCGCGCCAGGATATGCGGCTGGCCAAAATAGCCCAGCCCCCAGCCCATCAGCGAAATAATCGCCACGAAGTTCAGCCCTTTCAGCATATCAACGTTCTCAATGCTCTTTTGCTTGATAACTTCCAGCGATTCGCCAAAGCCGCCGACCGAAATAATCACCATGACCGGCGTCAGGATCAGGGCAAATATCATCAGGCTGGCCTGGACGGTATCGGTCCAGCTCACCGCAAGGAAACCGCCGACGAAGGTATAAATAATGGTTGCCGCCGCGCCGGCCCACAGCGCGGTTTCGTAGCTCATGCCAAAGGTGCTTTCAAACAGACGCGCTCCGGCCACAATACCGGATGCGCAATAGATGGTGAAAAATAACAGAATCACCAGCGCCGAGATAATTCGCAGCACCCGGCTTTTATCTTCAAAACGGCCGGTGAAATAATCCGGCAGCGTCAGCGCGTTATTATTCACCTCGGTGTGTACCCGCAAACGCCCCGCCACCAGCTTCCAGTTAATCCATGCGCCTAGCGTCAGGCCAATGGCAATCCAGCTTTCGGAAATCCCGGAGATAAATATTGCGCCGGGCAGCCCCATCAGCAGCCAACCGCTCATATCTGAAGCGCCGGCGGAGAGCGCGGTGACGAATGGGCCAAGGCTGCGGCCGCCGAGAATATAATCATCAAAGTTCTTTGTCGAACGCCAGGCAATAAAACCGATGAGTACCATGCCAAAAATATAAACAATAAAAGTCACCAACATGGGTGTGCTAATAGCCATGTAAAAATCTCCAGAATTTTTTGTCGACAGCGTCCAGATTTGTCGTTTTATCCACTACCGGAACGGGGCAATGGCCTATTGGTTGTATTGGGCGACCGTATCCTGACGGAAGCTTTGTTTTTTCACAAATGATTTAACACAGCATTTACACTAAATGCATCGGGGACCAAACTTCATTTTGTAATAGGTTGCACTCTCTCACGTTTTTATCGGTTGCACCACGTAAAAGTGTTAAGTCACGCAGATAAAACCCCAAATATAAAGGGAATGAATAGCTGCTATTAACGCCATACAATTTAACAATTACGGCAATTTCAGGCCTGCAGCACAATTCTCAATTAACAAGGTTGCACAAAGTTGCAACATGGTAGATATTTCTACGCAACCTCATCACTGCACAGAAGCGAACTTCGCCAAATCAATCACTCGGCGTCCGGGCGGCAAATTTATCAGCATCCGGCGACATAGTTAACCTTGTGGCCGGAGCGTGGTAATGCAGCCAATAAAGAGGCGGGTTGAAGGATAAAGCGAATGACCAATAACAGGAGTTCCTGACATGGGCACCACCACCATGGGTGTAAAACTTGACGACGCGACGCGCGAACGTATTAAATCCGCGGCGAGCCGTATTGACCGTACGCCGCACTGGCTGATTAAGCAGGCCATTTTCAATTATCTGGAAAAGCTGGAAAACGACGAGACGCTGCCTGAGCTACCGGCGTTACTTTCCGGCGCGGCTAACGAAAGCGATGAAACGGGCAGTCCGGGCGATGAGCCCTGGCAGCCGTTCCTCGAATTCGCTGAGCAGATCCTGCCGCAGTCCGTCTCCCGCGCGTCAATTACCGCCGCCTGGCGTTGGGCCGAAACCGACGCCGTGCCGATGCTGCTGGAGCAGGCTCGCCTGCCGCAGAATCTCGGCGAGCAGGCCCACAAGCTGGCATATCAGCTGGCGGAGAAGCTGCGCAACCAGAAAACCGCCAGCGGCCGCGCAGGAATGGTGCAGAGCCTGCTGCAGGAGTTCTCGCTCTCGTCGCAGGAAGGCGTGGCCCTGATGTGCCTGGCGGAGGCGCTGCTGCGCATTCCCGACAAAGCCACCCGCGATGCCCTGATCCGCGACAAAATCAGCAACGGCAACTGGCAATCGCATATCGGCCGCAGCCCCTCGCTGTTCGTCAATGCCGCCACCTGGGGGCTACTGTTTACCGGCAAGCTGGTCTCAACCCATAACGAAACCAGCCTGTCGCGTTCGCTGAACCGTATTATCGGCAAGAGCGGCGAACCGCTGATTCGTAAAGGCGTCGATATGGCGATGCGCCTGATGGGCGAGCAGTTCGTCACCGGCGAAACCATCGCCGAAGCGCTGGCCAATGCCCGCAAGCTGGAAGACAAAGGCTTCCGCTACTCCTACGATATGCTGGGAGAAGCGGCGCTGACCGCCGACGATGCCCAGGCCTATATGGTTTCCTATCAGCAGGCTATTCATGCCATAGGCAAAGCCTCGAACGGCCGGGGTATTTATGAAGGGCCGGGCATTTCGATTAAACTCTCCGCGCTGCATCCGCGCTATAGCCGCGCCCAGTACGATCGCGCGATGGATGAGCTTTACCCGCGCCTGAAATCGCTAACCCTGCTGGCGCGCCAGTACGATATCGGTATCAACATTGACGCCGAAGAGGCCGATCGTCTGGAGATCTCGCTCGATCTGCTGGAAAAACTCTGCTTTGAGCCGGAGCTGGCGGGCTGGAACGGGATTGGCTTTGTGATCCAGGCCTATCAGAAACGCTGCCCGTTTGTCATTGACTACCTGATCGACCTGGCTACCCGCAGCCGTCGCCGCCTGATGATTCGTCTGGTAAAAGGCGCCTACTGGGATAGCGAAATCAAACGCGCGCAGATGGACGGGCTCGAAGGCTATCCGGTCTATACCCGCAAGGTTTATACCGATGTCTCCTATCTGGCCTGCGCGAAAAAGCTGCTGGCGGTGCCGAACCTGATCTATCCGCAGTTCGCAACGCATAACGCCCACACCCTGGCAGCGATTTATCAGCTCGCCGGACAAAACTACTACCCCGGTCAGTATGAGTTCCAGTGCCTGCACGGCATGGGCGAACCGCTGTATGAGCAGGTGACCGGCAAAGTCGCCGATGGCAAACTCAACCGTCCCTGCCGTATTTATGCGCCGGTGGGCACCCACGAAACGCTGCTGGCCTACCTTGTGCGTCGCCTGCTGGAAAACGGCGCTAACACCTCGTTCGTGAACCGCATCGCCGACAGCACCCTGCCGCTGGATGAGCTGGTTGCTGACCCGGTCGCCGCCGTGGAAAAACTGGCCCAGCAGGAAGGTCAGGTTGGCCTGCCGCATCCGAAAATCCCGCTGCCGCGCGATCTCTACGGCAAGGGGCGCAGTAACTCAGCCGGTCTGGATCTGGCCAACGAGCATCGCCTGGCCTCCCTCTCTTCCTCGCTCTTAAACAGCGCGCTGCATAAATGGCAGGCGCTGCCGATGCTGGAACAGCCGGTTGCCGAAGGCGAAATGCAGCCAGTCATCAACCCGGCGGAGCCAAAAGATATCGTCGGCCACGTGCGCGAAGCCAGCGAGGCTGAAGTTCAGCTGGCGCTGACCAGCGCGGTCAACAACGCGCCGATCTGGTTCGCCACCCCGCCGCAGGAGCGCGCGGCGATCCTCGAACGCGCTGCGGTACTGATGGAAGGCCAGATGCCAACGCTGATGGGTATCCTGGTGCGCGAGGCGGGAAAAACCTTCAGCAATGCCATTGCCGAAGTGCGTGAAGCGGTGGATTTCCTGCACTATTACGCAGGCCAGGTGCGCGCGGATTTTGATAACGAAACCCATCGTCCGCTCGGCCCGGTAGTGTGTATCAGCCCGTGGAACTTCCCGCTGGCAATCTTTACCGGCCAAATTGCTGCCGCGCTGGCGGCCGGCAACACCGTTCTGGCGAAACCCGCGGAACAGACGCCGCTGATCGCCGCTCAGGGCGTCGCTATCCTGCTGGAAGCGGGCGTACCGCCGGGGGTTATTCAACTGCTGCCGGGCCGCGGAGAAACCGTCGGTGCGGCGCTGACTTCCGACGAGCGCGTTCGCGGCGTGATGTTCACCGGCTCAACCGAAGTCGCCACGCTACTGCAGCGCAATATCGCCAGCCGCCTGGATGCTCAGGGTCGCCCGACGCCGCTCATCGCTGAAACCGGCGGCATGAACGCGATGATCGTTGACTCTTCCGCCCTGACCGAACAGGTGGTGATCGACGTTCTTGCCTCGGCGTTCGACAGCGCGGGACAGCGCTGCTCTGCGCTGCGCGTGCTCTGCCTGCAGGATGATATCGCCGACCATACGCTGACGATGCTGCGCGGCGCGATGGCCGAGTGCCGGATGGGCAATCCGGGCCGCCTGACTACCGATATCGGGCCGGTTATTGACGCCGAAGCCAAAGAGAACATTGAGCGCCATATTCAGACGCTGCGCGCCAAAGGGCGCAAAGTCTTCCAGGCGGTGCGCGAAACCAGTGAAGATTCGCGCGAGTGGACCAGCGGTACTTTCGTTCCACCGACGCTGATCGAACTCGACAGCTTCGACGAGCTGAAAAAAGAGGTCTTCGGCCCGGTGCTCCACGTGGTGCGCTATAACCGCAACGAGCTGGACGGGCTGGTTGAGCAGATCAACGCCTCGGGTTATGGCCTGACCCTGGGCGTGCATACCCGTATCGACGAAACCATCGCCCAGGTCACCGGCAACGCCAACGTCGGCAACCTGTACGTCAACCGTAATATGGTTGGCGCCGTGGTCGGCGTGCAGCCGTTCGGCGGCGAGGGCCTATCGGGTACGGGTCCAAAAGCCGGCGGCCCGCTGTATCTGTACCGACTGCTCTCCAGCCGGCCGCAGAACGCCGTCGGGATCACCCTCGCCCGCCAGGATGCGGAGTACCCGCTGGACGCGCAGTTGAAAACGCTGTTGGAGAAACCGCTGCTCACGTTACAGCAGTGGGCTAAAGACCGCCCGGAACTGCAGGCCCTGTGCCAACAGTTCAGCGAACAGGCGCAGGCCGGTACCCAGCGTCTGCTTCCGGGCCCAACCGGTGAGCGCAACACCCTGACCTTTATGCCGCGCGACCGCGTGCTGTGCGTCGCCGATAACGAGCAGGACGCGCTCACCCAGCTGGCGGGCGTGACCGCCGTGGGGTGCGAAGTGCTGTGGCCTGACGCGCCTCTGCAGCGCGAGCTGGCGAAAAAACTGCCGCGCGAAGTCAGCGAACGGATCCACTTTGCCAAAGCGGAAACCCTGGCGAGCGAGCCTTTCGATGCGGTTATCTACCACGGCGATTCCGATCAGCTGCGTGAGCTGTGTGAACAGGTAGCGGCGCGCGATGGTGCGATTGTTTCGGTGCAGGGCTTCGCCCGCGGCGAGAGCAATCTGCTGCTGGAGCGGCTCTATATTGAACGTTCGCTCAGCGTCAATACCGCCGCAGCCGGCGGCAACGCCAGCCTGATGACGATTGGCTAAGCCTGCTTCCCGGGTTGCGGCTGATGCCTTACCCGGGCTACCCAACCACAGCCCGCACTATCAGTAGCCCGGGCAAGGCGCTCCGCGCCGCCCCCGGGAAAGCAGACGGCACAACGTCAGCTAATGACACCAGACGCAGGCTGTGGTTAATTAAGGCTCCCGGACGGGAGCTTTTTTTATGGGAGTTGACCAATGAAACGCACTTTACTCGCTTTTGCCGCGCTGCTGGCAAGCACCCATGCGCTGGCGGACGAATGTAGCAACGCCAGCAATCAAACGGAAATGAACCAGTGCACCGCCGAGCAGTACCAGGCTGACGACAAAAAATTAAATGAAACGTATCAGGAAGCGCTGAAGCGCGCCTCTGAAAAACAGCAGGAACTGCTGAAAAAAGCGCAGCTGACGTGGATTGCCCTGCGCGACGCCGACTGTCAATTCCTCGCCTCCGGCGCAGAAGGCGGCAGCGTACAGCCGATGCTGATCAACCAGTGCATGTCCGATAAAACCGTCGAGCGCGAGTCGTATCTCGCTTCGCTGCTGCAGTGCGAGGATGGCGATCAGAGCTGCCCGCTGCCGCCCGCCAATTAACGCACCCGAATCCCTTCGATAATCATCCGCTGGACGTTATCGACGGTTTGCTGAAAAAACGCCTCATCGCGCAGCGTCGCGCCGGTTACCGCCTCAACCTGAGTGGCGAAATCGGCGTAATGCTGCGTAGTCGCCCAGATCATAAAGATCAGATGCTGCGGGTCGACGGGCGCCAGCCTGCCGCTCTCAACCCAGCCGGAAATAATCGCCGACTTCTCATCTACCAACGCTTTCAGATCGCCGGTCAGCTCGCCCATCAGCAGCGGCGCACCTTGCAGCATCTCCAGACAAAACAGCTTTGACGCCTGCGGGTGATCGCGGGAAACCTCCAGCTTAAGGCGAATATATTCGCCGATGGCCACCAGCGGACTGATGTCTTCACGAAACGCCTTGAGCGGCGCCAGCCAGATAGCCAGGATCTGCTGCAGCACCGCGATATACAGCGCTTCTTTCGAGGGGTAGTAATAGAGCAAATTGGTTTTCGACACCCCGGCCAGCTCGGCAACCTGCTCAAGCCGCGTGCCGTGAATGCCATACTGCGAGAACGCGTCCAGCGCGGCAGCCAGAATAGCCTCTTTTTTTGCGCTCACCGCCTGTGAACGTTTGCCGATCTTTTTCACGCCGCCCTGTGCCATGCATTATCTCCTTCTTTTCCCGCCATCAGCATAGCAAAAGCCCAGCGCCGGCACGACTCTGTGCACCCCGATTGCGCACGACTGCGGCTTTTTCGTGCACCGATTTTGACCATTCAGTCCACTTTTATTGCTGCCATTTTCAGCAACCATAACGCAACACATTAATAACATTGGCCTTTGTAAAACTGGCATCGCCTTTGCTTTATCTTTCAGGCGAGGTGATTGAGGGAGATGCAGGATGCAGCGCCGCGCCTTCTTGTTCAACGACATGCAGAGAGGTAGGTATGAAAATTGGTGTCTTCGTTCCGATTGGTAATAACGGCTGGCTGATTTCCACCCATGCTCCCCAGTACATGCCGACGTTTGAGCTCAATAAGGCTATCGTGCAAAAAGCCGAACACTACGGCTTCGATTTCGCGCTATCGATGATCAAACTGCGCGGCTTCGGCGGCAAAACCGAATTCTGGGATCATAATCTGGAGTCCTTCACCCTGATGGCCGGACTGGCCGCCGTGACTTCACGCATCCAGATCTACGCCACCGCCGCCACCCTGACCTTGCCCCCGGCGATCGTCGCCCGCATGGCCTCAACCATTGACTCTATCTCCGGCGGCCGCTTTGGCGTCAATCTGGTCACCGGCTGGCAAAAGCCGGAGTACGAGCAGATGGGCATCTGGCCGGGCGATGACTATTTTGCCAGCCGCTATGACTACCTCACCGAATATGTCCAGGTCCTGCGCGACCTGTGGGGAACCGGGCGCAGCGACTTCAAAGGCGACTACTTCACCATGAATGACTGCCGGGTCAGCCCGCAGCCGTCGCAGCCGATGAAGGTCATCTGCGCCGGGCAAAGCGATGCCGGTATGGCGTTCTCCGCCCAACACGCTGACTATAACTTCTGCTTCGGTAAAGGCGTGAACACCCCTGCCGCCTTTGCCCCCACCGCCGCCCGGATGATGCAGGCGGCGGAAAAAACCGGCCGCGACGTCGGCTCCTACGTCCTGTTTATGGTGATTGCCGACGAAACCGACGAGGCAGCCCGGGCCAAATGGGAGCATTACAAAGCCGGCGCGGATGACGAGGCGCTGGCGTGGCTGACCGAACAGAGCCAGAAAGACACCCGTTCCGGCAGCGACACCAATGTGCGCCAGATGGCCGATCCCACCTCGGCGGTCAATATCAACATGGGCACTCTTGTGGGCTCCTACGCCAATGTCGCCCGAATGCTCGACGAGGTGGCGGCGGTTCCCGGCACCGACGGCGTGCTGCTGACGTTTGATGATTTCCTTATCGGTATCGAAGCCTTTGGACAGCGCATTCAGCCGCTGATGCGCTGCCGCGACCATATTGCCACCATGACTCAAGAGGTTGCCTGATGATTACCCTGCCCGCTCGCCCGGAATCCCTGACCTTCGCGCCGCTACAAAGCGCGCTGATCGTCGTCGATATGCAGAACGCCTACGCCAGCCAGGGCGGCTATCTCGACCTCGCCGGCTTTGATGTTTCCACCACCCGACCGGTTATCGACAATATCAACCTCGCCGTGGCCGCCGCGCGCGCCGCCGGGATGCTGGTTATCTGGTTTCAGAACGGCTGGGATGACCAGTACGTGGAGGCCGGCGGCCCCGGTTCGCCCAATTTTCATAAATCCAACGCGCTGAAAACCATGCGCCAGAACCCGGAGCTACAGGGCAAGCTGCTGGCGAAAGGCGGCTGGGACTATCAGCTGGTCGATCAGCTTAAGCCGCAGCCCGGCGATATCGTGCTGCCGAAACCGCGCTACAGCGGCTTCTTTAATACCGCGCTCGACAGCATCCTGCGCAGCCGCGGAATCCGCCATCTGGTGTTTACCGGCATCGCCACCAACGTCTGCGTGGAATCAACCCTGCGCGACGGCTTTTTCCTCGAATATTTCGGCATCGTGCTGGAGGACGCTACGCACCAGGCCGGTCCGGCGTTTGCCCAGCAGGCGGCGCTGTTTAATATCGAAACCTTCTTTGGCTGGGTCAGCGATGTCGCCAGCTTCTGTAATGCCCTTGAGCCCGCCGCGCCGCACGCATTTACCGAGGAGAAACGTTATGCCTAAACAGGTGATTATTCCGCCAGGCACCACCGCGCCTATCGCACCGTTTGTTCCCGGCACGCTGGCCGACGGCGTGGTTTACGTCTCCGGCACCCTGCCGTTCGATAAGCAAAATAACGTGGTTTACATCGGCGACCCAAAGGCGCAAACCCGCCACGTGCTGGAAACCATCAGGAGCGTTATCGAGACGGCGGGGGGCAGTATGGCGGATGTGACCTTCAACAGCATCTTTATCACCGACTGGAAAAACTACGCCGCGATTAACGAAGTCTACGCGGAGTTCTTCCCCGGCGACAAACCGGCGCGTTTCTGCATTCAGTGCGGGCTGGTGAAGCCCGAAGCGCTGGTGGAGATCGCCACCGTCGCCCATATCGGGAAACCGGCATGATGAAGCTGAATATCTCCCCGGCGCCTTATCCCGGCGCGCCGGTGGTGGTTCTGAGCGCCGGGCTCGGCGGCGCGGGCGGCTACTGGCTGCCGCAGCGTTCGGCGCTGGAAGCGCACTACCAGCTGGTGAGCTATGACCACAACGGCACCGGCGAAAACGGCGGCTCGTTGCCCGCCAGCTATAGCATGGCGCAGATGGCGCAGGAGCTCTACGCGGCGCTGCTGGAGGCGGGTATTGGGCGCTTTGCGCTGATCGGCCACGCCCTGGGGGCGCTGATTGGCCTGCAGCTCGCGCTGGACCATCCCGAAGCGATAAGCGCCCTGGTACTGGTGAACGGCTGGCTGACGCTCTCCCCGCATACCCGCCGCTGCTTCCTGGTGCGCGAGCGCCTGCTGCACGCGGGTGGCGCGCAGGCGTGGGTAGAAGCGCAGCCGCTGTTCCTCTATCCGGCGGAGTGGATGGCTTCTCGCCTGCCGCGTCTGGAGGCCGAAGACGCGCTCGCCATCAGCCATTTCCAGGGCAAAGAGAATCTGCTGAAAAGGCTGAATGCTCTCAAGCAGGCCGACTTTTCGCGCCGGGCGGCAGCCATCGCCTGCCCGACGCTGGTTATCAGCGCCGCTGACGATCTGCTGGTCCCGGCCTCCTGCTCCCGCCTGCTGCAGGCGGCAATCCCCGACAGCCAGCTGGTGGAAATGGCCTGGGGCGGCCACGCCTGCAACGTCACCGATAGCGCCACCTTTAACCCTATTTTATGCGACGGGCTGGCCGCGATGCTGCCCGTACCCCAGGAGAACCTATGAGCGAAGCCATTAGCCCTGCCGCCTGCGCCGCGCTGTTCACCGAGGCCCGAACCCACAACGGCTGGCTGGATAAGCCGGTCAGCGACGCGCGGCTGCGCGAACTCTACGACTTGCTGAAAATGGGGCCGACCTCCGCCAACTGCTCCCCGGCGCGCTTCGTTTTCGTCCGCACCCCGGAAGGTAAAGAGAAGCTGCGCCCGGCCCTGTCGAGCGGCAACATCGCGAAGACCCTGCAGGCGCCAGTCACCGCTATTGTCGCCTGGGACCGCGCGTTCTATGACCGGCTGCCGGAGCTGTTCCCCCACGGCGACGCCCGCAGCTGGTTTACCTCCAGTTCGCAAATGGCGGAGGAGACCGCCTTTCGCAACAGCTCATTGCAGGCGGCATACCTGATTTTCGCCTGCCGCGCGCTGGGCCTGGATACCGGTCCGATGTCGGGTTTTGACCGCGAAAAAGTCGATGCGGCGTTTTTTGCCGACGGCGCCTGGAAAAGCAACCTGCTGATTAATATCGGCTACGGCGATCCCGGTAAACTGTACGCGCGCCTGCCGCGTCTGTCCTTTGATGATGCCTGCCAGCTGGTATAAGGAGCCCGCATGTCTCTTGCCGATAAACAAAGCTTTCGCGACGCCATGGCCCACGTCGGAGCGGCGGTGAACATTATCACCACCGATGGTCCCGCAGGCCGCGCAGGATTTACCGCCAGCGCGGTTTGCAGCGTCACCGACGCGCCGCCCACGCTGCTGGTCTGCCTGAATCGTTCAGCCTCGGTATGGCCGATCTTCAGCCAGCATCAGGCGCTGTGCGTTAATACCCTGGCGGCCGGTCAGGAAGGACTCTCGAACCTTTTCGGCGGTAAAACGCCGATGGCGGAGCGCTTCGCCGCCGCCGACTGGCAAACCGGCGCGACCGGCTGCCCGCGTCTGGAGGCAGCGCTGGTCAGCTTCGACTGCCGCATCAGCCAGATCGTCAGCGTCGGGACGCACGACATTCTGTTTTGCGAAGTGGCGGCGATTGTTCGCCATCCGGAACCGCGTGGACTGATGTGGTTCGATCGCGGCTACCACACGCTGATGCGTCCAGCCTGTTAACCCTAAACCCAGGATCTCATCATGGCTCTCTTCGATTTTCCTCGCTGGCAGTTAACCTCCCCCTCCGCCGCGTCCGGCGTCGTGGCCCCCGATGAACGGCTGTCGGTCGGGCAAACCGTGGTGATGGGCGTTCAGCACGCGGTGGCGATGTTTGGCGCAACCGTCCTGATGCCAATCCTGATGGGGTTAGATCCTAACCTGTCGATCCTGATGTCCGGCGTCGGCACCCTGCTGTTCTTTTTGGTCACCGGCGGGCGCGTGCCGAGCTACCTTGGTTCCAGCGCCGCCTTTGTCGGCGTGGTCATCGCCGTCACCGGCTTCAACGGCCAGGGGCTTAACCCGCACCTTAGCGTCGCGTTGGGCGGAATTATCCTCTGCGGACTGGTGTATACCCTGATTGGTCTGGTAGTGATGAAACTCGGTACCCGCTGGATTGAGCGGCTGATGCCGCCAGTGGTCACCGGCGCGGTGGTGATGGCGATTGGTCTTAATCTGGCCCCCATTGCGGTTCGCAGCGTATCAGCGACGCCGTTCGACGGCTGGATGGCGGTGCTGACCGTGCTCTGTATCGGCCTGGTGGCAGTGTTTACCCGCGGGATGCTGCAGCGGCTGCTGATCCTCGTTGGGCTGATTATCGCCTGCGCCCTCTACGCGCTGCTGGCCAACGGCCTCGGGCTGGGCAAGCCGCTGGATTTTAGCCTGCTTGCGCAGGCGGCGTGGTTCGGTTTGCCGCAGCTGACCGCCCCGACCTTTAACGGCCAGGCAATGATGCTGATCGCTCCCGTGGCGGTAATTCTGGTGGCGGAAAATCTCGGCCACCTGAAGGCGGTTGCCGGGATGACCGGGCGCAATATGGACCCGTATATGGGCCGCGCGTTCGTCGGCGACGGGCTGGCAACGATGCTCTCCGGCTCGGTTGGCGGCAGCGGCGTGACTACCTATGCGGAGAATATCGGCGTGATGGCGGTCACCAAAGTGTACTCGACGCTGGTGTTCGTCGCGGCGGCGCTGATTGCGATGCTGCTTGGGTTTTCACCGAAATTCGGCGCGCTGATCCATACCATTCCGGGACCGGTGATCGGCGGCGCATCGATCGTGGTGTTTGGCCTGATTGCCGTCGCGGGCGCGCGAATTTGGGTACAGAATCGGGTGGATCTGAGCCAGAATGCGAATCTGATTATGGTGGCAGTGACGCTGGTGCTGGGGGCGGGCGATTTTGCGCTTTCGCTCGGTGGCTTTACCCTCGGCGGGATCGGCACGGCCACCTTCGGCGCGATTCTGCTCCACGCTCTGCTTAACCGCCGTCCGCGTGAGGCCGGGCAAACCAACGTCACCCCGGTATGAAAGCGTGCAACGCCAGCAGACCCGTACCGGGAAATCCCCGGTCGCGCTGCGCTTACCGGGGCGACAAAACAGCGCCAACCCGTAGCCCGGCTAAGGCATTAGCCGCAGGCCGGGGGCTACTTCCGCTTAGCGGCATCTGCATGCATCGGGATAAAAAAAACCGCCGACTACACGTCGGCGGCGAGGGCGATGGGGTTTGCTCTGGAGATTAACCCCTATCGGCAGACAATCAGGACGGCGCTAGCTATCGCGGCTGCCGTGACTGTTTTTTCCCCCTTTTTTACCAGCTTCGGAAGCGCGCTGAGGATCGTTTTTAAAGTTCCCCCCGCTATGCTGGCCACCTTTACGACCTGCTTCTGATGCTCTTTCACGGTCTTCAGCAAAGTTGCCGGTACCGCCACGATGGTTTGCCATTACTGACCTCCATTTAGGTTAGACATCATGCTGCATTAGGTGAAACAAAAGGCCTTAGCCTCCGCGATCCCATTTTCCGATCGCGTACTGTTAAGGTTAGCGAATACAGAAGCGGCTGTAGGCAGATAGTCATATCCTGAAATAGATTTCTGATAACAACCGCCGCTATGGCGCACATTCTGCGCTAAGCAACTCTTATGACAGCCTAAAATAGCGCCGCCAAAGATGTATCTTTTTGCAACAGCCGCTATTTTTTGCATTTTTGTTATAAATCAAACAAATGATTGTTACATTTGCACTCTTCGCCAGAGATCTTATCTTTAAAGGTAGCCAGTCGTCTGGCTGGCGCATAACGCAACCGAGGAGTGATGCAAATGGCTAAGATTCTGGTGCTTTATTATTCAATGTACGGACACATCGAGACCATGGCGCATGCCGTCGCCGAAGGGGCTAACAAAGTCGATGGCGTGGAAGTGGTCGTGAAGCGCGTGCCGGAAACCATGCAGGCAGAGGTTTTTGCCAAAGCAGGCGGGAAAACACAAAACGCCCCCGTTGCCACACCGCAGGAGCTGGCTGAGTACGATGCCATCATCTTTGGTACCCCTACCCGCTTCGGCAACATGTCCGGGCAGATGCGCACCTTCCTCGATCAAACTGGCGGTCTGTGGGCATCCGGCGCGCTGTACGGCAAACTGGCCAGCGTATTCAGCTCAACCGGTACCGGCGGCGGTCAGGAACAGACCATCACCTCCACCTGGACCACCCTTGCCCACCACGGGATGATCATTGTGCCGATTGGCTACGGCGCTCAGGAGCTGTTTGATGTCTCGCAGGTTCGCGGCGGCACGCCTTACGGCGCCACCACCATTGCCGGCGGAGACGGATCGCGTCAGCCAAGTGAAGAAGAATTGGCCATTGCCCGCTATCAGGGTCAACACGTTGCAGGTCTGGCAGTTAAATTACACGGTTAATCTTCAGCAGGAGGAAAAGCATGCCGAATCAAGAAGCAAAGGCCCACCGCGTGGGTGAATGGGCAAGTCTGCGCAATACATCTCCTGAAATTGCCGAGGCAATTTTTGAACTCGCCAATTATGATGAAAAGCTGGCGGAGAAAATCTGGGAAGAAGGCAGCGATGAAGTCCTGCCCCGCGCCTTCGCCAAAACCGACAAAGACTCGCTGTTCTGGGGCGAACAAACCATCGAACGCAAGAACGTGTAGCCCGGACAGGTACGCAGTACCGCCTCCTGGATTTATTGCATGAGCTTCCCGGAGGCGGCGCGTTGCGCCAGTCCAGGCGACAACACCCGGCTAAACATCGGCAGCAAGACCCGGATTGCTCCGGGTTTTTTATGCTCTGCTACTTTGTCGCCTCGGCCATCGCCTTTTTAAAGGTATCCATTGGGCAGAAGCCGTTGTCATCCACAGGACAACCGTTCAGCGCCAGCGTTACCCGCTGCGGCGGCGATTGCAGGGTCAGCGCATCGGCATTACGCAACTGCTCGGTGCTTTGGTACAGATACTCGATCTTCATCAAATCACGATTGCCGCTCTTATCATGCCAGCGCTGGAACACCAGCTTGCCGCCGATGGGCGTGCGTTCGTACTGGTTGTGCAGCTGATAAGGTTTAAAATCCAGCGCCGTCAGCAGCGAGGCGATATTAGAGTCGTGCCCCACCAGCAGCGTCACTTTCGCCGACTTCGCCGCGTCCCCTACCAGAACGTTATCAATATATTTCACCAGCGGTTTGGCCACATTGCGCGCCACTTCCGGCGAAGTAAACAGACTGTCCTGATAGCCGTTTTTCAGCTTCGACAGCACCTGCCACTGCTTATCGCTGTTAATTTCACCCCACGCCACCTGGTCTTTCGGGAAACCTTCATAATATTGCAGTGTAAAGGCGTCAACCAGCGAGTTGCCGACTTTAAGCGGCCCGGAAACGCCCGGCTCCTGCTGATATTTAGCGCTAAAGGTATCTTTCGCGTCGCTCAGCGAGCACTGCTGCTTCTCTTTACAGGACGGGGAGTTACGGTAGTCGGTCATCTCCTCCAGCAGCTTATAGCTTTCGCTCAGCTGCATCCCCTGCCGCTCTTTCTCCATCGCCTGTACGGCCTTTTCGCTGAAGGCGGCGGAATCATCGGTGATCACCGGATTAAACGTCGGGTCCATGGTGCCCATTTTTTCCTGATGATGTACGGTCACGCCGCAGCCGGGGAACGCGCCGGTGATAAAGAACTGCGCGGTGGCGACGGTACGCTGCAGGCTATTGGCATAGGCGTAGACCGCGTTCTCCGGCGGGCATTCGCCGCTGGTCACCACTCCCTGCTGCGCCAGCCATTCGCGCATATAGTGCCCCATGTAGACTTCCAGCACTCCGCCCTTGGTGGTCAGCTGTCCACCGGGGACATCCCACTCTGGCCAGGACTTTGGCGTGGATTGCTCCAGCACGCTGCCGTTGTTCGCCAGCGGCGCGCGCAGGTTATGGCGGCTCATGATCAGCACCTGCTGAAGCTGGTACCCTTCCGGTGCGGCCGGTTCCTGCGCCTGAACGCCAGCGGACAGTAAAACAGCGCCGGCCACAGCGGCGGCGAGTAGACTTTTTCTCATCCCTTCATCCTCAGTCAGTGATTATCATCGCCATGATTGTGACAAATTTATGACATTTTTCCGGGCAATGGCTCGCAAAGTACGGAAAGAAATACGCTTTCCGCGATGACCGAGGGTCGCAAAATCAGGGAACAGGATTACTGCGGCAGCGGTACTGCCGCCAGAGTGCAGATAGCCTCATGCTCGCCGCCGTGATGGTCAACGATGACCACTTTATCTCCGGTTTTTTTTCCTTCGCAGGGTTTTAAAATCCGTTCGACAACGCGTTCATGGATAGATTGATGGCCGGAATCGGCCAGGCTGCTTGCTGACGTCGCCATCAGCAGCAGTCCAGCCAGCCCGACGATATGCTTATTCACCATTGATTACTCTCGCCCCCTATTTAAGCGGGCCAAGGGTAGCAACCTGCCGGGCCGTGGTCTGTAAATTCGCTTAAACGAGTGTTACTCCGTTCATTTTTTCATCACCGTCGAGCTTTACTCTTCACATTTATTCATGTAAATAATAATTTCATTGCTCGGCTGGCTGTCTATTCTCGTCCGACTCATCGGGTCATCTTTAAGAAATATCCCGATGCTATTATCCCGATATCACGGTATTTTTTCTCCATGTTAAACATAACATTAGGTTAATCTATGTCAGGTATCCTGCTCTTTATCGTCGCGGTGGTTTTGCTGGGAGTCGCGGTCTACAGCCTGGTCTCCTACGTCAAAGATCGGCGCTCCGCGCAACTGCCAACTCATAAGAAAAAGAAATAATTCATCCTCACTATTCTTACCTTTTGCCCCTGCTATTTCTTACCGACCGCCTGATTTCAAACGAGAATGACAAAAAAGAAGGCAGGCGCTTTCGCCTGCCTTTGTGTCGACGTAAAAAATGGTTACGATTCCCAGGCCTGTTCCGCTTTAGCGCCGTCAAACTGCGGCGGCGGTTTACGGAAACGGCGGGTCAGGTAAGTCAGATAGAGTAACCCCAGCCCCGCCCATATCAGACCGAGCGTCAGGGATGTCGCTTCCAGATTAATCCACAGCACCCCCACCGTCAGCGCGCCGACCATCGGGAGCAGCAGATAGTGAAAGCGATCCTTCCACGTTTTGTTAAAGCCTTTACGCCGCCAGAAGTGGTTGAACACCGATAGATTAACGAAGGTGAATGCTACCAGCGCGCCAAAATTAATCAGCGCCGTGGCGGTAACCAGGTCAAAGAACAGCGCCGACAGCGCGACAATCCCCACCATGATCACGTTGAGCGCTGGGGTACGCCACTTCGGATGGACGTAGCCAAAAATACGCTCCGGGAAAACGTTATCGCGGCCCATGACGTACAGCAGTCGTGAAACGCTGGCGTGCGACGCCAGGCCGGAGGCCAGCGTATTCACAAACGTCGTGCACAGGAAGATCGACTGGAACAGCTTGCCGCCGACGTAGAGAGCAATCTCCGGCAGCGCCGCATCCGGATCTTTAAAACGGCTGATATCGGGGAAAAAGAGCTGCATAAAGAACGAAGCGGCAATGAAAATCACTCCGCCATAGACCGCGGTCAGAAAGATCGCCTTCGGGATCACCCGTGCGGCGTCCGGCGTCTCTTCGGAGAGCGTAGTCACCGCATCGAAGCCGAGGAATGAAAAGCAGACGATCGTCGCCCCGGTAATAATCGGGATCAGGTGCGCATTCTGGCTGATAAAAGGCTGCAGCGACCAGACGGTGCCCACCCCTTCCCCTTTATGCAGTCCCTGCACCACCAGCACGATAAAGACCACCATAATCGAGATCTGCACCAGCACGAACAGGGTGTTGAAGTTCGCCACCAGATTGACGCTTTTCAGATTCGCCGCCGTCAGAATCGCGACAAAGGTCACCACCCATACCCAGGGCGGCACGTCCGGAAACAGCGCGGAAAGATAAATCTTCGCCAGCAGCACGTTGATCATCGGCAGGAACAGATAATCCAGCAGCGACGACCAGCCCACCATAAAGCCGACGTGCGGGCTGATCGATTTCTGCGCATAGGTGTAGGCTGAGCCCGCCTGGGGAAACTGGCGCACCAGCTTGCCGTAGCTGATGGCGGTAAACAGCACGCCGGCCAGCGCCAGCAGATAGGATGCCGGAACGTGGCCGTTGCTGATGCCGGAAACAATGCCGAAAGTATCAAAAACCGTCATCGGCGTCAGATAGGCGAGGCCCATCATCACCACCTGCCACAGCTTGAGGGATTTGCGCAGGCGCGGTTTTCCCGCTCCGGAGGCGTTGTCGAGAGAGGGATTAATAGCCATGGCCATTTCCCCCGCTGCACGCCTGGGCTTGCGGTCGTAGAGACCGGGAAACCAACCTGCTTCGCAACGGGGTTAATGGCAAATCAAAAGGTAAAAAGAACCGACGAGCGGCGGTAGCGGCGCATTCCATGCGGCCATGACGGCCCCCTTCTCCCTGCGGATATTTAAACATCTGCATCATTTCCTACCTCGTTACACACTGTGTCGTTAACTGAAGCCCCGTTGCCGCCTGCGCTCCTTAACGCGGCATCCGGGAATGGCTGGGCTCCCAGCAAAAACGTCCGACCAGGCTCCGCTCAGGCCGTATGATGCTACTCGTGATAATGCTAAAGCGCCCCTTGCGGGGCGAAAATCAGGCGTTTTTCAACATCCACTCAATTTCAGTCTCTGTGATCAGACGCTCAAATTGCAGTAATTCGTCATTTTTACAGGCGTGATAAACGTGACAGAAACGTTCGCCAAGCCGCTCGCGCAGGTGGTCGTTTTGCATAAACTCCCACAGCGCATCGCTCTGGCGAATCGGGAACGGCAGCCCCTCCTGCTCAAGGCCATTGCCTTCCACTTCTTCCTGTAACGGCAGCGGGTTATCCAGCCCGTGGAGGATGCCGGCAAAAATCGCCGCCATCACCAGGTACGGGTTGGCATCCGCCCCGGCCACCCGATACTCGACGCGATGGTTGTGCCGATCGCCGCATGGAATGCGCAGCGCCACCGTCCGGTTGTTATGCCCCCACGACGCCTGGGTCGGCACATACATTCCCGGCTGGAAACGGCGATACGAGTTCACGTTCGGCGCCAGCAGCGCCATCGATGCCGGCATCAGATCGATCATCCCGGCGAGCGCGCGTTTTAACATCGCGGAATCTTCACCGTCGGCGTCAGCCAGCACGTTCTCGCCTTTGTTGTTCTGCACGCTGATGTGGATATGCATCCCGCTACCGGCGTGCTCTTCATAGGGTTTCGCCATAAAAGTGGCGTGCATCTTATGCTTCTCCGCCATTAAACGCACGAGACGTTTTAACGCCAGCGCATCATCGCAGGCATCGAGTACGTTATCGGTATGGTGGAGGTTGATTTCAAACTGGCCGGGAGACGCTTCCGCCACCGCGCCGTCGGCGGGGATCAGCTGGAGCTGGGCGATCTCATCAATATCGTTAAGCACGTCGGCAAAATGGTTGAGGTTATCGACGGAGTAAACCTGGCTTTGGGTATTGCGATCGCCGGTTCCCGGCGCGCAAGGCGGCTGCAGGTAGCCTTCCGCGTCGCGCTTGCGGTCAAGTAAATAGAACTCCAGCTCTACCGCTACCACGGGGAACAGCCCGCGCTGGCGCAGCTGCTGCCAGAGGCGGTTCAGAACGTTCCGCGGCTCAACGTCAAAGGGAGCGCCATCTTCATCAACCATGGTCAGCAGAACCTGACCAATGTATTCCGGGTCCGCCGCGGACGGGGTTAAGGTTCCCAGCACCGGCACGCAGGTGCGATCAGGTTCGCCCATCTCCTGGCCGAGCCCCGCCTCTTCCACCACGTTGCCGAGAATATCCATGGCAAATACCGAAGCCGGGAAATAGCAGCCCTTCTCCAGCTTGTTCAGGCTGGAGACCGGGATCCGCTTACCGCGGAAGCAGCCGTTCAGATCGGTTAACAGCACATCAACGTATTGCGTATTGGGGTAACGCTCAAGGTAGCGCTTCACTTCCCAGGTGAATGCGCTGACCCGTCTCTCTTCCGACTGCTGAACAAAATTCTCAACTTCTACGATATTGGTTTCCATGATTCACCGCCGTTGTTGTAGTTTCGGACCCTGAATTGCACTGTTAAATATAATGTCCACCCTTCGAATGTGTATGCAAACAAATTGTTTGTCAAATGTTAAATTAAGTTTGCAAAGGGCAATATCCACTGCTAGATTGAGAAAATATTGAACGAAATGGCCGTTTTACCCGCTAACCCGGTCATAATTTAGTCCACTTTGTGAGGGCGATCATGGAAAATATAATGTACAAGCCAGTTATTGGCGTAGTGATGTGCCGAAACAGGCTTAAGGGTCACCAGACCCAGACTCTGCAAGAGAAGTACCTGAACGCGATTGTTCACGCCGGCGGCGTACCGATTGCCCTGCCGCACGCGCTGGCCGAGCCGGAACTGCTTGCTACGCTACTGCCGAAACTGGACGGCATTTATCTGCCCGGTAGCCCGAGCAACGTACAGCCGCACCTTTATGGTGAAAACGGCGATGAGCCTGACGCCGATCCCGGGCGTGATCTTCTGAGCATGGCGCTGATTAACGCCGCGCTCGAAAGGCGCATCCCCATTTTCGCCATCTGCCGTGGACTACAGGAACTGGTTGTCGCCACCGGCGGGACTCTGTATCGTCGTCTGTTCGAGCAGCCTGAGCTTCTTGAGCACCGCGAAGACCCCGAACTTCCCGTCGAGCAGCAATACGCGCCCTCGCATGAAGTTCAGGTTCAGGAGGGAGGATTACTTTCTCAGTTAATACCGGGCTGCAACACGTTTTGGGTAAACTCGTTACACGGGCAGGGAGCAAAAACGACGGGTCCACGGCTGCGCGTGGAAGCGCGTTCTCCGGACGGGCTAGCGGAAGCGGTCAGCGTTAACGACCATCCTTTCGCCCTCGGCGTGCAGTGGCATCCTGAATGGAACAGTAGCGAATACGCCCTGTCGCGAATGTTGTTTGAAGGTTTTATCACCGCCTGTCAGAACTATATCGCTGAAAAACAGCGACTCTGACCACTACCGTTAAGGAAATGCAAATATGAGCGATGACGGACTGGCGCCAGGGAAACGTTTGTCAGCGATCCGCCAACAGCTGGGTCTCTCACAGCGTCGTGCCGCCGAACTGTCTGGGTTAACACATAGTGCCATCAGCACCATAGAACAGGACAAAGTCAGTCCTGCCATCAGCACGCTGCAAAAGCTGCTGAAAGTCTACGGGCTGTCGCTCTCGGAATTCTTTTCTGAACCAGAAAAACCGGCTGAACCGCAGGTGGTTATCAATCAGGACGATCTGATTGAAATCGGCAGCCAGGGGGTATCGATGAAGCTGGTTCACAATGGCAATCCGAACCGCACGCTGGCGATGATATTTGAAACGTACCAGCCTGGAACCACAACCGGGGAGAGGATCAAGCATCAGGGTGAAGAGATAGGCACCATACTGGAGGGTGAAGTCGTGTTGACCATTAACGGTCAGGCGTATCACCTGGTGGCTGGGCAAAGTTATGCCATTAACACCGGCATACCGCATAGCTTCAGCAACACTTCGGCAGGTATCTGCCGAATTATCAGCGCCCATACTCCCACCACCTTCTGATTTATTAGCCTGAGCCTTTCTCAGGTTTTCTTCAGGCCTGCGCCGCCCGGGGTGAATTCCGGCGGCGCGAAGATAACGCAGTTCACCTTGCGCAATGCGGAAAAACGTATTCCGCTGGCCCCGGATAATTCACGCCTGTTAATGGGCAATTTAAACGGTACTCAACCCCGGGGACGCCCTGCGCCCTGAGGGTCTGAAATCACCACTTTTTTTCCGATTACGTCATTAAGGAGTCATGATGGATTTTCACAACCTGGCTTACTGGCAAGAAAAAGCAAAGAACATCGCGATTGAAACGCGGTTATTTATTAATGGCGAATACAGCGCCGCCGCCGATAACAGCGTGTTTGCCACCATCGACCCTGCCGCCCAGCAAACGCTCGCCGAAGTCGCGCGCGGCAAAAAGGCCGATGTCGATCGCGCGGTCCAGGCCGCCCGCAGCGCATTCGAGCGCGGCGACTGGTCGCAGGCCTCTCCTGCCCAGCGTAAAGCGGTCCTGAATAAGTTTGCCGACCTGATGGAGGCCCATTGCGAAGAGCTGGCGCTGCTGGAAACCCTGGACACCGGCAAACCGATCCGTCACAGCCTGCGCGACGATATCCCCGGCGCCGCCCGCGCGATTCGCTGGTATGCCGAAGCTATCGATAAAGTCTACGGCGAAGTTGCCCCTACCGGCGGCAACGAACTGGCTATGATCGTCCGCGAACCGATTGGCGTGATTGCGGCGGTGGTGCCGTGGAATTTTCCGCTGCTGCTGGCCTGCTGGAAACTTGGCCCGGCGCTGGCGTCAGGTAATAGCGTAGTGCTCAAACCGTCGGAAAAATCCCCACTCAGCGCCCTGCGACTCGCGGGCTTAGCGAAAGAGGCCGGACTGCCGGACGGCGTGTTCAACGTAGTGAGCGGTTTCGGCCATGAAGCCGGCCAGGCGCTGGCGCAGCATCCTGACGTCGAAGTGATTACCTTTACCGGATCTACCCGCACGGGTAAACAGCTGCTGAAGGACGCAGGCGACAGCAATATGAAACGCGTCTGGCTGGAGGCGGGCGGTAAAAGCGCCAATATCGTTTTTGCCGACTGTCCGGATCTGCAAAAAGCGGTTAACGCTACCGCCGGCGGTATCTTTTACAACCAGGGCCAGGTCTGTATCGCCGGAACCCGCCTGCTGCTTGAGGAGAGCATTGCCGACAGGTTTCTCGATCTCCTTAAAGAGCAGGCCAAAGGCTGGCAGCCGGGCAATCCGCTCGACCCGAATACCGCCATGGGCATGCTGATCGACAACAGCCACGCCGATAGCGTCCACAGCTTTATTCGCGCCGGTGAAGCGCATAGCACGCTGCTGCTGGATGGACGCAAAAATCCGTGGCCCGCGGCGGTTGGCCCGACCATTTTCGTTGACGTCGATCCCGCCTCCGCGCTCAGCCAGGAGGAGATCTTCGGCCCGGTGCTGGTGGTCACCCGTTTTAAAACCGAAGAGCAGGCGCTGGCGCTGGCCAACGACAGCCGCTATGGCCTCGGCGCGGCGGTCTGGACCCGCGATCTCTCCCGCGCGCACCGCATCAGCCGCCGTCTGAAAGCCGGCTCCGTCTTTGTAAACAACTACAACGATGGCGATATGACCGTGCCGTTCGGCGGCTATAAGCAGAGCGGCAACGGACGCGATAAGTCGCTGCATGCGCTGGAAAAATTCACTGAACTGAAAACTATCTGGATTGCCCTGGAGTCTTAATCATGACCGAACATACCACCAGCTATTACGCCGCCAGCGCCAACCGCTATGAACCGTTCCCGGCGCTGGAAGAAACGATCGGCTGCGACGTCTGCGTCGTCGGCGGCGGCTATACCGGCCTCTCTTCGGCGCTGCATCTGGCCGAAATGGGCTACGACGTGGTGCTGCTGGAAGGCGCGCGCATCGGCTTCGGCGCCAGCGGACGCAACGGCGGCCAGTTAGTTAACTCCTATAGCCGCGATATCGACGTTATCGAGAAAACCTACGGCCCGGACGCGGCGAAAATGCTCGGCAGCATGATGTTTGAAGGCGGCGATATTATTCGCGAGCGCATCCAGCGCTATCAGATTGCCTGCGACTATCGCCCCGGCGGGCTGTTTGTCGCGATGAATCATAAACAGCTGGAAACTCTGGAAGAGCAGAAAGCCAACTGGGAGCGCTACGGCAATACCCAGCTGGAGCTGCTGGATGCCAGCGCTATTCGCCGCGAAGTCGACAGCGACCGCTACACCGGCGCCCTGCTGGATCGCAGCGGCGGCCATATCCATCCGCTCAACCTGGCGATTGGCGAAGCTGACGCCATTCGGCTAAACGGCGGCCGGGTGTACGAGCAATCACCGGTTACCCACATTCAGCACACCAGCCCGGCGGTAGTGACCACCGCGCGCGGACAAGTGACCGCTCGCTACGTGATCGTCGCAGGTAACGCCTATCTCGGCGATAAGATCGAGCCGGAGCTGGCGAAACGCAGCATGCCGTGCGGCACCCAGGTGGTCACCACCGCACCGCTGTCTGAGGAACTGGCGCGCTCGCTGATTCCGAAAAATTACTGCGTGGAGGATTGTAACTATCTGCTGGATTACTACCGTCTGACCGCCGATAACCGCCTACTGTACGGCGGCGGCGTGGTCTACGGCGCGCGAGATCCGGACGACGTTGAGCGATTGATTATGCCGAAGCTGCTGAAAACCTTCCCGCAGCTGAAGGGGGTGAAAATCGACTACCGCTGGACCGGCAACTTCCTGCTGACCCTCTCACGGATGCCGCAGTTTGGCCGCCTCGATAACAATATCTATTATATGCAGGGTTACAGCGGCCACGGGGTCACCTGTACCCACCTCGCCGGACGGCTAATTTCGGAGCTGCTGCGCGGGGACGCCGAACGTTTTGACGCCTTCGCGAAGCTGCCGCACTACCCGTTCCCCGGCGGACGCAGCCTGCGCATTCCGTTTACCGCCATGGGCGCGGCTTACTATAGCCTGCGCGATCGGCTCGGCGTTTAATCCCCCCGGCCGACGGCGCCCGCCGTCGGCAATATCGCCGCCCCGCACTGCTGCGGAAAGCGCTGCTGAAAGTAGTGGCGTAAAAACTCCACGGTGGTGCGAATTTTGGCCGAAGTCGCCAGCCGAGACACGTATACCGCCCAGATATTGGCGGGCTGATAGTACTCCGGCAGCAGCTGTACCAGATTGCCGCTGGCGATATTCTCCTTTACGTCCCACCATGAGCGCAGCGCAATCCCCTGCCCGTCGAGGCACCACTGGTGGACGATTTCACCGTGGTTTGACGACAGCGGCCCGGTCACTTTGATGGCGTGCTCACCTTCTTTATCATCGCGCAGCTGCCAGACGCCAAAAGGCCGGTCGCGCTCTTTGATCACCAGACACGGTAGCGCGGCAAGGTCGCTCAGCTGTTTCGGCGAGGGATGGCGGGCGACAAACGCCGGCGAGGCGCAGAGGATGCGATGATTGCTGGCAAGCTGGCGGGCTATCAGGTTGGGCGCAATATCGTCGCCGACGCGAATATCCAGATCGACCCCTTCATTAGCCAAATCTACCAGCCGGTCGGCGACGTCGAAACGGATCTCCAGCTGCGGGTAGCGGCGGGCCAGCTCGGAGAGCGCCGGCGCGACCACCCGCCGACCAAAGCCAAAGCTGCTGATGATCCGCAGCGTTCCCTGCGGCACCTGCCGCACATCGGAGAGCTCATCCATCATCTGGTCGACATCCTGCAGAATGCGCTGCCCCCATTCGTAGATGCGCTCGCCCTCTTCGGTGATAGCCACTCGCCGGGTAGTGCGGTGCAGCAGCTGGACGTTAAGGGTTTGCTCCAGCAGCGATACGCGTTTGCTGACAAATGCCGGAGAGACGCCGAGCTCTTCCGCAGCGGCGGCAAAACCGGCGCGGCGGGCTACCAGCATAAAGACGCGTAAGTCGTTCAGCAGCGGAAGATTATTCATGATTCGTGTTTTATGTTTCACCAGTTGACGGGATTAATTATGAATTAGTCAATTATAGGATAGAGATGAAGTCAATTTTCCTTACCTCAAACTGAGAATAACGATGAATAAAACCTTACGTATTGCCGCCATCCCCGGCGATGGCATCGGTAAAGAAGTGCTGCCGGAAGGGGTGCGCGTACTGCAGGCCGCCGCCGAACGCTGGGGGCTGGCGTTAAGCTTCGAGCACTTCGAGTGGGCCAGCTGCGATTATTACGCCCAACACGGCACTATGATGCCCGAGGACTGGCACGCGCAGCTGAAAACCCTTGATGCGATCTATTTCGGTGCGGTCGGCTGGCCGGATATCGTCCCGGATCATATCTCCCTCTGGGGCTCGTTGCTGAAGTTCCGCCGCGAATTCGACCAGTACGTCAACCTGCGTCCGGTGCGCCTGTTCCCCGGCGTCCCCTGCCCGCTGGCGGGTAAACAGCCCGGCGATATCGATTTCTACGTGGTTCGTGAAAACACCGAAGGCGAATATTCCGCTCTTGGCGGCCATGTGAATCCGGGAACCGAACATGAAGTGGTGATTCAGGAGTCGGTGTTTACCCGCCGCGGCGTTGACCGCATCCTGCGCTACGCTTTTGAGCTGGCGCAAAGCCGCCCGCGCAGAACCCTGACTTCGGCGACCAAATCTAACGGCCTCGCCATCAGCATGCCCTTCTGGGACCAGCGCGTCGAAGCGATGGCGCAGCAATACCCGGAGGTGAAATGGGATAAGCAGCATATTGATATTCTGTGCGCCCGTTTCGTGCTGCAGCCGGAGCGTTTTGACGTAGTGGTCGGCTCTAATCTGTTCGGCGATATCCTTTCCGATCTCGGCCCGGCCTGTACGGGCACCATCGGCATTGCCCCATCGGCAAACCTCAACCCGGATCGCACCTTTCCGTCGCTGTTTGAGGCGGTACACGGTTCGGCGCCGGATATCTACGGCAAAAATATCGCCAATCCGATTGCCACCATCTGGGCTGGCGCGATGATGCTCGACTTCCTCGGCAACGGTGACGCTCGCTACCAGGCCGCCCATGACGGCATTCTCGCGGCGATTGAGCAGACCATTGCCAGCGGACCAAAGACGCCGGATATGAAAGGCACCGCCTCCACCCAGCAGGTGGGCGAGGCCATTTGTCGGGCTATTGTTGAACAAAAGTAGCGCCGCCTCCGGGAGAGTTTCATGCAGCTACGGATATGTCTCTGAAACAACGTGTTATGCAGCGATGCCCTGGCCCCCGCTGAAATCGGCGAACCGGAGGACCGAAGACAAGGGTTGGCCGCCAGGGATGGCGGACAGAGGCGAATCGAGACATTGATGTCGAGTTGAGCCGACCGCAGGCTGAGGGCCGGGAGGTGAGCGCAGTGCGCAGCACCGATTTCTTTGCGGGACCGCGGGGATTGTAAAGGGGGAGACGGTTTTCTCCCCCTTTACCCGTTCACGTTCGACGGAAATACATTTTCTGCCGAATAGCGGTGAACGGAATACGTATACATTCCCGGAGGCACCGGGCCCGGATATCCCGGGTCGCGGCGTAAACGCCTTACCCGGGCTACCGCCCCGCAGATCGCTGGAAAACCGTAGCCCCGGTAAGCGCAAGCGCCACCGGGGAGATTCTCCGGACCGAATTACAGCTCCAGCTCGCGCTGCAGCAGCGCCGCGATCGCCTCGCAGCTCTGCGCCGTCACCAGCGATTGCCGGAACTCTTCATGCATAATGCGCCGCGCCAGCCGCGAGAAAATACGCATATGCTGATCCCCCGCCGAATGCTTATTAAGCGTCAGCATAATCACAAACTGCGCCTCGTCGTCGCCCCACGCTACCGGCTGCGCCAGACGGGCGACGCTGATGGTCGACTGCTCGATATGCTCCGATTTACTGTGTGGAATGGCGAAGCTAAAGCCTAAACCGGTAGAGAACACCGCTTCGCGAGCCCACAGATCGGCTTCCAGCTTACGCGGATAGCGGCAGCGCCCGGCCAGCAGCAGATTATCAGTCATGCCCTTAATGACCTCCTCTTTGCTACGCCAGTCGCTATTCAGCGTAATGCACTGCGGAGTAATCAGCGGCGCGTCCTGCTGAGTCATGCGGAACTGGGCAAGCAGATGTTCCACCTCTAATGAAGTACGGCACTGCATCGCCTGGTTAAGCAGCTGACGGCAGGCGCGGCTGTCAAGCTGCGCCAGACGCGCCTTGGTTGCCGGAATCGACGGCGCGCTCATGCTCAACTCATCCAGCCCCAGCCCCACCAGCAGCGGCAGCACCGAACCTTTAGCCCCCAGCTCGCCGCACAGGCCAATCCATTTCCCCTGACGATGCACCGCCTGAACCGCGTAATCCAGCGCGCGCAGAAAAGCCGGATTGAGGCTGTTGTAGTGGCGCGTCACCCTGGCGTTATCGCGATCCACCGCCAGCAGGTACTGGGTCAGGTCGTTGCTGCCGATACTAAAGAAATCAATCTCTTCGCAGCACTGATCGATGATAAACATCACCGACGGCACCTCAAGCATAATGCCCAGCGGGATCTTTTCATCAAACGGGATATGTTCGCTGCGCAGCGACTGTTTAGCATCCGCCAACTGCTCTTTGACCCATAAGATCTCTTCCATCGAGGAGATCATCGGGATCATGATTTTCAGCGCGCCGTGCGCGGAAGCGCGCAGAATCGCCCGCAGCTGAGTGCGGAACAGCGCCTGATACTCCTCATAAATACGCACCGCCCGGTAGCCGAGGAACGGGTTATTCTCCGCCGGGATGTTGAGGTAGGCCACCGGCTTGTCGCCGCCGATATCCATGGTGCGGATGATAATGCTGCGCCCGTTGGCCGGCTCCAGCGCCTGGCAAAAGATGTTATACAGCTCGTTTTCCGACGGCGCGCTGGGCCTGTCCATATAGAGCATCTCGGTGCGGAACAGTCCTACCGACTGCGCGCCGTTGTTGAAGGCCGCCGCCGCCTCTACCGAATGGGCGATGTTGGCCGCCACCTCCAGACGAATACCGTCTTCCGTTCGGCCCTCTTTATCCAGCCAGGCCTGCTGCTGGCGGCGGATTTGCGCCTGTACCCAGGCTTCCTGCTGATAGTAGCGCGCCACCGCTTCATCGGGATTCACCGCCACCAGCCCGGCGTTACCGTCAATCTGTACCCGGCGATCGACCCACGGCAGCAGCGCCTCCATATCGACGCCCACCAGGGTAGGAATATTGAACGAACGCGCGAGGATCACCGTATGTGAAGTGGTGCCGCCGCTGCGCAGCAGCAGGCCTTTAAGCAGCGTTTTATCCAGTTCAAGAAACTGGCTGGGGGTGAGTTCATCGGCGAGGCAGATGGCCTCTTCGGTCAGCTTACCCGGTGCCGGAAAACGATCCTCACCGTAGATATGCTGCAGAAGCTGGAAGCACACATCGCGCACGTCCAGCACCCGCTCCTGCAAATAGCTATTGCCGGAAGCGCTGAACTGGGCGCAAAAATGTTCGCCGGTCGCGACCACCGCTTCAGCGCAGCTCAGACCGTTCAACAGCCCGTCCAGCAGATGCTGGCGCAGCGAGGCGTCGGTGGCCAGAGAGCGATGCGCCTCAAGGATCGCGCTGGCGGTACCGTCGTTATCCAGCAGGCGGAACTCAATATTTTTTACCAGCAGGGTCAGGCCCCTGTCCAGCGCCGCCTGTTCCTGTTCGATTGCGCCCGCTGCAGGCAGCGCGCCTGAATCGCGCAGGTCGAGGGACTTAAGATGGGTGAGCCTGCCGCCCGCGCTGCCGGCGCAGACCGGCAGCGCGTGAAACAGGGTAGGATTAAGACGCGAGAGGGATTCAGGAACCGGCTGAACGGCCATTTGCTCCGCCGCCGGCAGCGGCGCATCGCAGTGCGGGAACTCGTCGGTGATGAACGCCGTCAGTGTATTAAACGCCTGCTGTTCATCTTCACCGCTGACAACAAGCTGGCAGCGGTCGCCCTTTAAGGTATTGGTGCCAATAATCCCCAGCGCGCTTTTGGCGTTTCCGCGTCCTTCTGTGCGGGTGTTTACCCATTCGACTGAAGATGAAAAAGTATTGCACAGCGTTTCTACCAGGCTTGCCGGACGCGCATGTACGCCGTTGGGCAAATCACATATGAATTCAATTACCAGAGCCATCGCCTTCCTCCTGAATAATGCGTATTAGCCAAAAGGTAAAGAAAGAAGCCGCCCGCCACTACACGATAAAAGTGGTAATTACTGGATAATTGTATGGCTGAATCTTTTTTATGCTCGTGGTCACAAATCGCCTCGTGAAGGGCGTCAAAAACCCACCAGAACTAAGATTTGAGGTGGATCGCAATTTTCTCCTCGCCTTACAAATATCCAGTAAATGCACTTTTTCTCTACTATTTTATGCGCCGCCCTTTTTCTAATGTTGAGACATCAACTCAGTCACGGGCCACGCAGCGCTCAGGAGAAAAACAATGAACGAACTGGTGCAAATATTAAAAAATACCCGCCAGCACCTCATGACCGGGGTTTCACATATGATCCCGTTTGTCGTGTCCGGTGGGATCTTGCTGGCAGTCTCCGTCATGTTGTACGGCAAGGGCGCGGTGCCCGATGCCGCCACCGACCCTAACCTGAAAAAACTGTTTGATATCGGCGTCGCCGGTCTGACGCTAATGGTGCCATTTCTGGCGGCCTATATCGGCTACTCCATCTCCGACCGCGCGGCGCTGGCCCCCTGCGCCATCGGCGCCTGGGTCGGCAACAGCTTCGGCGCCGGTTTCTTCGGGGCGCTGATTGCCGGGATCATTGGCGGGCTGGTGGTTTACTACCTGAAGAAAATCCCGGTGCACAAGGTGCTGCGCTCGGTGATGCCCATCTTCGTTATCCCGATTATCGGCACCTTTATAACCGCCGGGATCATGATGTGGGGTCTCGGCGAGCCGATTGGCGCGCTGACCGCCAGTCTGACCGGCTGGCTGCAGGGCATGCGCGAAGGCAGCATCGTTATTCTCGCCATCATTATGGGCCTGATGCTGGCCTTCGACATGGGCGGTCCGGTGAATAAAGTCGCCTACGCCTTCATGCTGATTTGCGTTTCTCAGGGCGTTTACAGCGTAGTGGCCATCGCCGCCGTCGGTATCGCCGTGCCGCCGCTGGGCATGGGCCTGGCAACGCTGATTGGGCGTAAATATTTCTCCGCGGAAGAGCGCGAAACCGGGAAAGCCGCGCTGGTGATGGGCTGCGTTGGCGTGACCGAAGGCGCGATCCCCTTCGCCGCCGCCGACCCGCTGCGCGTTATCCCGGCCAATATGATCGGCGCCGCCGCCGGCTGCGTCACCGCCGCGCTGCTCGGCGCCCAGTGCTACGCCGGCTGGGGCGGGCTCATCGTTCTGCCGGTCGTCGAAGGTAAAGGCGGGTTTGTTGCCGGTCTGGCGGTCGGCGCCATCGTCAGCGCCGCCTGCGTCATTCAGCTCAAAGCCCTGGCGAAAAAGAAAACGTCAGACGCCAAAGCCGATGACGAGATGGATCTTGATTTCGAAATTAACTGAAACAGTGGAAGGAATATCGTATGACCAAAATTATCGCCGTTACCGCTTGCCCCTCTGGCGTTGCCCATACCTATATGGCCGCCGAATCGCTGGAGAGCGCCGCTAAAGCCAAAGGCTGGCAGGTCAAAGTCGAGACTCAGGGCTCCATCGGCATTGAGAACGAGCTGACCGCAGAAGACGTCGCCAGCGCCGATATGGTGATTCTGACCAAAGATATCGGCATTAAGTTTGAAGAACGCTTTGCCGGTAAAACCATCGTGCGCGTCAACATCAGTGATGCCGTGAAGCGCGCCGAAGCCATTATGAACAAAATCGACAGCCACCTTTCACAGAATGCCTGACTGAATGCCCGGGGCGCGCCCTGCGCCCCGCAAAATAACATGGAGTTTGTCATGACCAATCGCACTCAACGCTTAAAAGATCGTCTGTTCGCCAACCCGCGCGAAATCTCACTCGAGCGGGCGCTGCTCTACACCGCCAGCCATAAACAGACGGAGGGTGAGCCGGTAATGATCCGCCGGGCGAAAGCGACCGCATGGATCCTCGATCATGTGCAGATTTCGATTCGTGATGATGAACTGATTGCCGGCAACCGGACTATCAAGCCGCGCGCCGGAATTATGTCCCCGGAGATGGACCCCTACTGGCTGCTCAAGGAGCTGGACCAGTTCCCGACCCGCCCGCAGGACCGTTTCAATATCAGCGAAGAAGACAAGCGCATCTATCGCGAAGAGCTGTTCCCCTACTGGGAAAATCGCTCGATGAAGGACTTCATCAACGCCCAGATGACCGATGAAGTCAAAAACGCCGTCAGCACGCAGATTTTTAGCGTCAACCAGACCGATAAGGGCCAGGGACATATCATTATCGACTACCCTCGCCTGCTGGAAAACGGCCTCGCCGCGCTGGTGACGGAGATTAAGGCGGTGCGTCAGCAGCACCCGCAGAACAGTTTTTATCAGGCGGTGCTGATCCTGCTGGAAGCCTCCCAGCGCCATATTCTGCGCTATGCGGCCCTTGCCGATGAAATGGCCGCCGATTGTGCTGATGAACAGCGGCGCAAAGAGCTGGAGACCATCGCCAACATCTCCCGCCATAATGCGGTACACCGCCCGGAAGATTTCTGGCAGGCCTGCCAGCTCTTCTGGTATATGAACATCATTTTGCAGTATGAATCCAACGCCAGCTCTATCTCGCTGGGACGCTTTGACCAGTACATGCTGCCGTACTATCAGGCTTCGCTGAATCGCGGCCAGGATCCGCAGTTTCTTCAGGAGCTGCTGGAGTCGCTGTGGGTGAAGTGCAACGATATCGTTCTGCTGCGCTCCACCAGCAGCGCGCGCTACTTTGCAGGCTTCCCGACCGGCTATACCGCGCTGCTCGGCGGCCTGACCGAGACCGGACGCAGCGCGGTCAATATTTTGTCGTTTCTGTCCCTCGACGCCTACCAGAACGTTCGACTGCCGCAGCCGAACCTTGGCGTACGCGTCAACGAGCTCATCGATCGTCCTTTCCTGCGCAAAACCGCCGAGACCATTCGCCTCGGTACCGGCATTCCGCAAATCTTTAATGATGAAGTGGTGATCCCGGCATTTCTCAACCGCGGCGTATCGCTGGAGGACGCGCGGGATTATTCGGTGGTTGGCTGCGTTGAGCTGTCGATCCCGGGGCGCACCTACGGCCTGCACGATATCGCCATGTTTAACCTGCTGAAGGTGATGGAAATCGTGATGCTGGAAAACGAAAGCAATCCTGATATCACCTGGGATGGGCTGATTAACCAGATCCGCGACAAGATTCGCTATTACATTAAGCTGATGGTGGAAGGCAGCAACATTTGCGATATCGGCCACCGCGACTGGGCGCCGGTTCCCCTGCTCTCTTCTTTTATTGAGGATTGCGTGCAGCACGGTCAGGATATTACCGCAGGCGGCGCGCGCTATAACTTCTCCGGGGTCCAGGGCATCGGCATTGCTAACCTCAGCGACTCGCTGCACGCGCTAAAAGGGATGGTTTTTGAGCAAAAACGGCTCAGCTTCGCTGAACTTATCGCAGTGCTGAAAGCCAATTTCCAGACGCCGGAAGGGGAAAAAATTCGCGCTCGCCTGATCAACCGCTTCGAGAAATACGGCAACGATATTGACGAAGTGGACAACATCAGCGCCGCTCTACTGCGCTTTTACTGCAAAGAGGTAGAACAATACCAGAACCCGCGCGGCGGTCAGTTTACGCCGGGTTCCTATACCGTCTCTGCCCACGTGCCGCTCGGTTCGGTCGTCGGCGCCACCCCGGACGGACGCCTGGCGGGAGAACAGCTGGCGGACGGCGGGCTGTCGCCGATGCTCGGCCAGGACGTTCAGGGACCGACCGCGGTGCTCAAGTCGGTCAGCAAGCTGGATAACTTTCTGCTCTCCAACGGTACGCTGCTGAACGTCAAATTCACCCCGGCAACGCTTGCCGGCGACAGCGGCCTGAATAAGCTGGCCGACTTCCTGCAGGCATTCACCAGGCTGAGGCTACAGCATATTCAGTTCAACGTGGTCAACGCCGATACGCTGCGCGAAGCCCAGCAGCGGCCGCAGGATTTTGCCGGTCTGGTGGTGCGCGTTGCGGGTTACAGCGCCTTTTTCGTTGAGCTGTCGCAGGAGATTCAGGATGACATTATCCGCCGCACCGCGCATCAGCTGTGAGGTCATGGAAACGCGCGCCGATAAGGCGCGCATTTTTAACATCCAGCGCTACTCTTTGAATGACGGTCAGGGGATCCGCACCGTGGTGTTTTTTAAGGGCTGCCCGCATACCTGTCCGTGGTGCGCTAATCCGGAGTCGATCTCGCCGAAAATTCAGACCGTACGCCGGGAGAGCAAGTGCCTGCGCTGCTCGCGCTGCCAGCAGGACGTGGTCGAGTGCCCCTCCGGCGCGTGGGAGCAGATTGGCCGCGACGTTACCCTCGATCATCTGCTTAAAGAGGTGCTGAAGGATGAGATCTTCTTCCGTGCCTCGGGCGGCGGCGTGACCCTGTCGGGCGGCGAAGTCCTGATGCAGGCCGAATTTGCCGCGCGTTTTCTGCGCCGCTTGCGCGAATGGGGGATCAGAACGGCAATTGAAACAGCGGGCGATACCGCGTTCAGCCGCTTTTTTCCGCTGGCTCAGGCGTGCGACGAAGTGCTGTTCGACCTGAAAATCATGGATGAAACGCTGGCCCGGGAGCAGCTGCGGATGAATATGCCGCGGGTGCTGGATAACTTCACCCGTCTGGTCGAAGCCCAAATCCCGCTAATTCCCCGGGTGCCGCTGATTCCGGGATTTACGCTTAACGAAGAGAATTTCCGCCA
The DNA here is from genome assembly GCF_040065135.1 of Klebsiella sp. CN_Kp066. Lineage (NCBI taxonomy): Bacteria > Pseudomonadati > Pseudomonadota > Gammaproteobacteria > Enterobacterales > Enterobacteriaceae > Klebsiella > Klebsiella sp. CN_Kp066. The sequence continues at coordinate 130,031 of NZ_JBEAIU010000025.1, forward strand.
GATCCTGGCGTTTTTGGCCCCCTTTAAGCTGCGCGAAATTCATCTTCTGCCGTTCCATCAGTTCGGCGAACCAAAATATCATTTACTGGGAAAAAAATGGTCGATGTCGATGATTAAGGCCCCTGCAGAATCTGAGATTCAGCCATTCAAGACGCTGGCCGAACGGGCCGGTTTTAGCGTGACCATTGGCGGATAACGCCTGGAGGATGCTATGGATTTCAATATCGTTGCCGTCACGGCCTGCGTCAGCGGCGTCGCTCACACTTATATGGCGGCCGAACGCCTGGAAAAGGTCGGCCACCATGAGAAATGGAATATCAAAATCGAAACCCAGGGCGCGCTGGGGGTTGAGAACAAAATTACCGCTGACGATATTGCCCATGCCGATGTCGTTCTGCTGGTGACGGATATTGAAATTGACGATGCCAGACGCTTCAACGGCATCCGCACCATTAAGACCAGCATCAAAACTTTTCTGCTGCAGCCGCAGCAGATTGTCGAAGCGGTTAAATGCATTATGAAAAAGCCGGTGGTTTATATTGAGATCCCTTGAGAGCGGGAAATCCCGGAGGCGGCGCGATGCGTCTGTCCGGGCTACCGGTGCTCAACGATTTTGTAGCCCGGACAGGTGCGCAGCACCGCCTCCGGGAACACCGTGTTTCGGCAATTTAATTTACGCCACCCCCAGCAGCCATTTCTGCGCGGGGGTCAAACGGCTGGCGGTTTCCGGCGTCAGCCAGCGCTGCTGATCCTGCTGCGCGGTATCCGCTCTGTCGATATATAAGCCGTGCAGCACCCGCCTTCTGCTGCCGACGCGGTTGCGCGTCCCGCCGTGCCAGGCGTGGGCGTTATAAATCATCACGCTGCCCGCCGGCGCGGCGAACACCACTTCATCAGGATGCGCCAGCTCCGGGTCGTCCAGCACCTCTTCCGGTAGCTCCGGACGCAAATGGGTGCCGGGGATAATGCGCGGTGCGCCGTTTTCAGCGCTCAGGTCATCAATAGCCCATATCGTATTCACCAGATGTACTTTCGGAAAGTCAGGACGCGGTTTTTTCCAGTCCGCATGCAGCGGCTGATGGCCGCCGTTAAACAACGCTTCCCGCGCGTTCAGGCTGGAGACTTTAAAATCGCCCTGAAAAATATACCGGCAGGCGGAAAGTATCAGCGGATGCGACCAGACCTTTTCCCAAATCACCCCTTTATTAATCAGGTTGGCAATGCGCGTGGCGGTCGCTTCCTGGTGGTGTTCAATGGCCAGACTGTCGCCCTCTCTCTCGACGATGGCGTCGATAAGCTCACGCATCGCCGCCAGCCACTCCGCGTCCACCACGTTATGCACAACGGTGTAGCCCAGGGTATCCAGTTCCTGTTTCATTGTCGGGCTCAGCGCAACATTTGCCCCCAGCGCATCCAGATAAACCGCAGATTGTTGTTCCATATTTCTATTCCTTAACTTATCGATAACACAAAACAAACTCTAATCTGCACCGACCGGGAATACATGAGGCCAAAACTACGAAAAACTGGACAAGCGTACGCGAGGAAGAAAAGTGTGATGGCTATCAAAATCCAGCTTTTTTCCTCTTTCTGTAGGGCAAACATTCGCGACCCAGCCTGACACAGAACAAATCACCACTGATAAAATAGATTATAATCAACAAGATAATTGTTCTCTTCTAAGGCGTACGGAATGATTGACGATCTGGCGGATATTTTAAATCGTTTAGTAAATCAGAAAGATAATCTGCACGTCAGATTCCCCGACCCGGATATCTCCGAGCCTGCGCTGGCGTTTAAAGTGCCCTTTCCGCGGCTGGAAATTGTGCTTGAGGGTGAGCTTAAGGAGAGCGGGCTGCCGCTATCGGAGACGATGCTCTCCGCCTCGCAGGTGCTCTACGTTCAGGCGGGCAAGTGGACGCTGCCGGAGTGGACCGGGTCAGCATCGACGTTAAGCATCCTCTTTGGCCGCCAGAAGCTCGGATTCTGCGTTCAGTACTGGGACGGCAAGCAGCTGCGCACGGAAAAGCAGAACGTTGCCCGCCTCGGGCCGCGCGTCGGCTCCTATCTGCTGCTATCGCTTAATGAAATCTGCCTGCAGCCGGATCCGGTGACCGCCAGGCTGGTGGTCGCGGCCCTGTTAAGCCACTGCCTTGAGCAGCTGGTGGGGCTGGAGATGCGCGTCAGCCGCAGTCGCGATCTGTTTCTGGCGGTGCAGGACTATCTCGAAGAGCATCTCAGCCAGCCCCTGACCCGCGAGTCGGTGGCGAAACGCTTTCATATTACGCCCAATTACCTGTCGCATATTTTTCAGAAATCCGGCTCCGTCGGTTTTAATGAGTTTCTCACCAGCGTTCGCCTGGAAAAGGCCAAAAAGCTGCTGCGCGGCTACGATCTCAAGGTAAAAGAGATCGCCCACAACTGCGGGTTCGTCGACAGCAACTATTTTTGCCGGGTGTTTAAACGCTACACCGAGCGTTCGCCATCAGAATATCGTCGCCACTGCCGCAGCGCGCAGCAGGGCTGACTCAGACGGCCCACTCGACCCGCCCGCGACCGTTATTTTTGGCCTTATAGAGGGCGTCATCGACCTTTTTAATGAACAGGTTTTGCGGTTCCCCTTTGTTACGCAGACCAACGCCGATACTGATCGACAGCGGATGGTCGTGGTTGATCAGGATCGCCCGGGCGTTTTGCAGAATAGCCTGCGCCAGTTCATCCACTTCCTGCGCCGTCATTCCGTCGACAATAATGGCAAACTCTTCGCCGCCAATCCTCGAAGGCAGCACCTTATCGCTGGTGAGCTTAGCCAGCTGCTTACCGAGAGCAAAGAGGACTTCGTCCCCCACCAGATGGCCCCAGGTGTCATTAATTTTCTTGAAGTAATCGATATCGACAATCATTAGCCCCAGCCTGCGTCCCTCCTTCTCGCGGATGGTGTCGATAAAGAAGCGACGGTTAGGCAGTTGGGTCAGCTCATCCTTTAATGATTGGGAACGCGCATCAACGTACAGCAGATTGATGCGCTCAATAATTTTGTAGACCCCGACCGCGCTCAGCAGCATGCCGGACAGGCGCAGCAGATCTTCACAGTAGTACCCCATCCAGCGCGGCTGGTGAAAGATTTCATCCATCAGATCGAACGTACCGCCGGCAATCCACAGCAGCAGTCCGTAGCGTACCCAGTTAACCGCCACGTGATTCATGCGCACTTTGGTGGAGCTCCAGAGCATAAACAGCAGAAATAGCAGCGCCAGCAGATCGATATACATTCCGGGATTAATCAAAATTTCGCGCCACGGCCCCAGCGGCGACGAGATATACGCGCACAGTCCGGTCACGGCGACGATGGCCAGCAGCGCCGGTAGAATATGGGTGCGGGAGATTGAAGATGAGGGTTGAATATGGATGTTTTTCTCGCGTTCGGGCATGGTCAGGTCTCTTAACAGCGCGGCTTGCCAGACTTTTAGCATAACAGCGCAGAGCGATTGAGCGAACTTTAAAGGCGCGCAGCCTGACGATGCGCAGCAGCGAGCAGAAGAGAGTGGACTGACCCCGAGGAATGTTCCAACCTACTACCAATCCATGGCGACGAAGTCAGTGGCGCGAATAATAAAGAGTTAACGCTACGAGGATGTGGCAATCGGTGCTGGGGGAAAGGCCTTTTCTGGACTCCGGGAGCGGTCTTCCATTTTTAGCCCGATGGCCGATGCTGAAGGGGCTGACTCTGCTATGCAAACAAGGCAGTGCTGATGCAGTTTATAACGCTCTGGTCCGCCGCAGACTCAGCCTCAAGGCTATCTCGAACTATCAGCTTCAACGTTAACGCTGACGTTCAGTCTCTTCGCCTCCATGGTTATTATCTTCCGGGCAAGGGCCCTGTCGCCGCCGTGCACCCGATCTATCAGCGCCTGGACGATTGTCATCATAAGAAAGTGCTGATTAGCCGGACAGAAATCGGTCATATCAATCCCGCAATCCGCCAGCTGCTGGTGCGCATCGCGCTCTGTCTGCGCAATAAGGTCAGTCACTTGCTCTTTCATTTGTTCGACGCGCGCAAAAACCACGCGATTAATGATTTCGATTTGCTCAGGTGTAAAATTTTTGTCCATTATAATGCTCTCATCACAGTCTGAAGTAATTAATCAGCCAACCAGCCTCAACCCTTTCGCCACCACTCTTTTGAACTCTTCACAATGAACAGGCTCCGGCTGCGTGCAGCGCGCTGCGTGCTTCAGCCCGCGGCTTAACAGCTGCAGCTTGCGCACGGTGGCATCAATCTCTTTCGCCCGCTGGAGGAGCAGCCCCCGGTTAATCGTGACCCCGGCTTGCGAACCAAACATCGCGGCAAGTTCATCCAGCGTAAACCCTGCCGCCTGCCCCAACGTAATGAGCTGCAGTTTATTGAGCACATTTTGGTGATATTGCCGTCGTAAACCGTTACGGCCAACAGGCTGAATTAATCCTTTTTTTTCGTAATAACGCAGCGCGGAGGGATTTATGCCAGAAAGATCGGCAATTTCCCGGATATCGAGGGCTTTCATGGTTGACTTAAACCTCGCTTCAAGTTGCACACTGGCTACCAGCCTGACATGCATTGGAAAAGGAGTACACCCTGGAGACGATGATGGTAGTAAAAACGGTCATAACGGGTATTGGCGCGACGCTGATAATGGATCTCTGGTCATTCGGCCAAAAATACCTGCTCAAGCTGCCGCCGCTAAACTATGCGCTGGTGGGTCGCTGGATTGCATGGCTTTTCAGAGGAAAGCTTTGCCATAATACCATCGCTTCCACGCCGGCATTGCGTGGAGAGAGCGTTATCGGCTGGGTGTTTCACTACCTGACCGGGGCCATTTTTGCTTTTGTCCCGCTGGCATTGAACGGAACCGTCTGGTTAAACGAGCCGACGCTGACGGCAGGCCTGCTGGCAGGCGTGCTAACGTTATTTGCGCCGTTCTTGATTCTTCAACCCGCATTGGGCTTCGGCATTGCGGCGTCACAAACACCTCGCCCGTGGCTGGCTCGCTTGCTGAGCGTGCTTACGCACCTGGCCTGGGGATGCGGACTTTATATCACGGCTATGGTTAGCAGAGCATGAGGCCAGGGCGCGTTTCCGCTCAGCTTTGACGACGATGAAACTCGACGTTAAGCCAGCGGGCAAAAGCCAGAATCCTTTTTTCAAAGTCGGCCAGGTCTCCCTGAGGTTCATGACTCACTGCCAGCAGGTAATCCATGTCATCAGCTTTTTCAGGATAGCGGGCAATGAGCTTACCATGGTGCTCAGCAAGGGTGTCCGGCCAGTCTTTGTCGTACTCACTACGCAGGATACTGGTTGCGCGGATGATTTTGCGTGCGGCAGCGCGCTGCAGCTGTAACCCTTCATTCTTATCCGCGGATGAGCGTATTTGTGCCATGAATTTTTCCAGTACCGGCAGGAAATCCCCATTTACGGCAACGGCGATAGCTTTTGCCGGTTTAAAGGGAGCAAACCGGCGGCTCAGATCTTCGCCGTACACGCAGACGCAATGATGTTTAAGCCAGTATCCCCAGCTCAGCGTATGATCCGGGTGCAGGACTTGCGGCAGCACACCGCAATCAAAATCGATTTTACTGACAACCGGATAGCTCTTTTCCAGTTCACGCTTAATCTCAGCGAGCCGCGCCGCTGTGGCCCGATCGGGGCGATCGTGGAATATCACGCTCATGTCGAGATCGGACTTGTCGGGCGTTGCTCGTCCTTGCGCCACGCTACCGTAAACATAAAGGCTATGCATCAGTTCAGGGAAGCACCGGGTTAGCGTTGCCACGACCCCGTCCACTACGCGGGCGAATTCGGGCTGCATTGCGTTCACTATTGGCAGGGCAATGTCGCCATTGCGATCGACAGCCATTCTTTCTCCTGTTTACTGACGGTATGCCCGCAACAACCTGCGGGCGGTACGTTGGCGCCTGACGGGCAAACAATATTATCTCGCGTTCGCCTTTCGCGCTTACCCAACGGGCTGCATTAATCAATAACCGCGATCCTCATTCAGCTTAGCCGGAGTGCGTGAGCGATCGCTGGCGCGCATTGCCGCATAGAGGGAGCATAGCTCCTGCAGGCTTTTGGTTCCCATACGCTTCATCAGCCGGGTACGCTGGACGCTGACCGTAGAGGGGCTAACCCCACGGATACGGGCAATATCATCCAGGGAATGGCCGCGCAAACTGAGCCGCATAATCTGTCGCTCCGCATGGGTAAAATTCAACCTGGTGGGCAAATAGGCCACGCTTTGGTTCTGCGCCGAGAACAGGCGCATCACCCTTAACGCCTGATGCAGCTCGTCTACCGTCAACCGCTCAGCTAAACAGAGCTTTAACAGGCCCGGAAACAGGCGGTTGATCGCCTCAAAATGGCGTTCGGAGGTGATGAAGATGGCGTAGTGCTCCGGCGGGTGGCGGAAGAAAAGAGCATAGATCTCCTGAATATCCATCCCATGGGTGACGTACATACAGGCCGCATCGCTCTCTGCCTCCGTTCCCGCCTCATCGCTAAGCGCCTGCAGTATCTTTTCTACTCCATAAATAAATACACGATCCTTTCCATAAATGGTCATCTTGTAGCCCCGAGGTCACCGTCTTTTATTATCCTTCCACATGGACGCGTTTTTGTGAGTGTTATGTCGTCAGTCAGGCAGATCAATACCGCGAGCCTATCCGTTTAGCTTTTGTTTAACTAAAGCACATCGCAAGCATTAGCCCCGATTTAACCATTGATAACGCCGGAATATTTTTTAATTTTTAACAAAATAATCCCTTAAAAATATAGGAATAAGATTACCGTTAATTCAATTAAAGCCGTGCATAGACCAGAAATAAAACACCAAAAACACCGCAACCACATGATTATAAATGTTAATTTTCTTTAGGATTATCTTTATAAATGTAATAAAAATTATTTAATCACTCTTTTAAATATTCCGATCTTGATCTCAAAACATCATTTCATTTTGTGTAAAAGTTATTTTCAATAAAATCACAAGCAGTACAAACTCGTCATCACCGGGGAATAAAGAATAATGTGTGGTGAATCCCCCTAAGCGGCGGGGTCATGCTGAATAGAGGAATACCCTCATCGACGTTTCGTTTTTATAGACGGATCAGGAAGTCAGCGCCTGATTCACCGGGAGGCACCCGGCACCACACAACCATTTAAAAATTTCATTTGTATCGTTCTGCCTGCTTTACGGCAGGTCATTTCTTGTACCTTTGGAAAATAAAAAAAGTAGAGGCACCCTATGTTTCGCTCATTATTATTAGTCACAATTCCTTTCATCAGTATTGCTGCTCACGCGGTGACCTTTGATTATCGTCATGAAACGAATGACAAAGCCGGGAACAATCATAAAGATCGTCTGTTGATGTCTCACCGTTTTGCCAATGGCTTTGGCTTATCGCTGGAAGGAAAATGGAAAGGATCGCAAGATAAAAATAAAGCCTATGATGAAACCGTGAGTAACGGCACCGAAGTGGTGGCGAGCTACGTGCATAAAATAAATAAGACCTTCCAGATTGAGCCCGGCTTCTCTCTGGATACCAGTTCGTCCTCAAATAACTATCGGCCCTATCTGCGCGGTAAAGCGAATCTGACCGACGATCTCAGCGCCTCATTGCGCTATCGCCCTTACTACAAGCGCAATTCAGGCAATATTGGCACGTCTAAAGACACCTCGGAGAACGGCTATAATCTGACCAGCGTTATTTCCTGGAAATTCCTCAAAGATTATCAACTGGATTATGAGCTGGACTATAAAAAAGCCAACTCCGCCGGGGTTATTTTAGCGGATAACGAAAGCTATGACTGGACCCATGATTTTAAGCTGACCTATAAATTTGATAAAAACTGGTCTCCTTATATGGCCATCGGCAACGTTTCCGGTAGTAAATCCACCGATGAACGCCAAACGCGTTATCGCGTTGGCGTGAAATATTCCTTCTGATAACGTCCTGTCAGTCAGATAAAAAATAAATAAGGGTTTAATTAAACCCTTATTTTCATTAAGAGGAAAATAATGAAGATTGCAAAAATCACCCTGGCATTGGGCGTTCTGAGTCTCTTCTCACTGAATGCGGGTGCCCAGGAGAACGAGCGCCTGAGCAGCGTAAAGCAGTTCGCCGACGTCGTGCTGGACAAAGCAAGCGATCGGTACGGGCATCACTCTCCCCTGCTGGCTAATGGCGTGGACCCACGCACCGGCAAACAAATGGAATGGGTATTTCCGGACGGTAAAGTGACCGTGCTGTCGAACTTCTCTGCCCAGCAAAACTTGATGCGGGTGCTGGTAGGGTTAAGCAACCTGACCGGCGAAACAAAATATAAACAGCGGGTCGCGGAGAATATACGCTACTACTTTGACCACTATCAGGATGCAAGCGGGCTGCTGCTATGGGGAGGGCATCGTTTTGTTGATTTAAAAACGCTGCAGCCTCAAGGCCCAAGTGAAAAAGAGCGGGTTCATGAACTTAAGAATGCCTATCCCTATTACGACATGATGTTTGCCGTCGATGACCAGGCGACCGCGCGCTTTATCAAGGCTTTCTGGAATGCCCATGTTTACGACTGGAAAACGCTGGAAACCAGCCGCCACGGGGAGTACGGCAAACCGATGGGCGCGCTCTGGCAAAGTGATTTTGTCCAACAGCCGCCCTTTTTCGCCACCAAAGGTCTGAGCTTCCTCAATGCCGGCAACGACCTGATCTACTCCGCATCGCTGCTGTATCAATACGATGGTGACGCTGGCGCACTGACGTGGGCAAAACGGCTGGCCGAACAGTACGTTCTGCCGCGAGATAAGAAGACCGGGCTGGGCGTATACCAGTTTACCCAACCGTTAAAACGCGCCGATACCAGCGATGACAGCGACACGCATTCGAAATACGGCGACCGCGCGCAGCGTCAGTTTGGCCCGGAACTGGGCCCGGACGCGCTGGAAGGCAATATGCTGCTTAAGGGCCGAACCAGTACGCTCTATTCAGAAAATGCGCTGATGCAGCTTGCCCTGGCAAAATCGCTCGGCAAAGACGGTGACGATCTCAAAAAATGGACTCTTGATGGCCTCAAGGCCTTCGCGACCTACGCTTACGATGAGCAGAATAATACCTTCCGCCCGATGCTGGCCAACGGCACGGATCTCTCCGACTACGCGTTAAAACGCGATGGCTATTATGGAAAAAAAGGGACGGTACTCAAAGCCTATCCGGCGGGAAATGAATTTCTTCTCTCCTATGCCCGCGCCTGGACGCTTGAACCGGATGATGCCATCTGGAAGGTCGCCCGCGGCATCGCGAAAGGCCAGGGGTTAGGCGATATCGGTGAACCCGGCGGCGCAAACCGCAGGCTGAATAGCCAAACGGAGAACCATCAGCCGTATGCGATTTTCGCGCTTATCGACCTGTGGCAGGCCACCGGGCAGCGGGATTATTTGACGCTGGCGGATCGCATCGGCGCGAACATCATCAACAAGCAGCGCCTCAACGGCTTTTTTGTCGATGATCCTGAGGCCGAATATGCCAGTATCGATAGTATCGCCCCCTATGCGCTTCTCGCCCTGGAAGCCGCCTTCCGCAACACGCCGGACGCGGTCGCTCCGTTCCTGAACGGCGCTGGATTCACGGAAGGCGCTTATCGGATGGCTGACGGAACCGTGCGCTACTCCACCCGAGATGACGAGCTGTTCAGGCTCAGACCCGGTGAGCAGCTGAAACCGAACGGCAAAAAATAAAACTGGCCCCCATCGCCACCGGTGGGGGACCGTACCGCGACGGGACAGCCCGGCGCTTACTTCCCGGCTGCCAGCGCCGTCACCGCGCGAAAATAGGCCTCAATCGCCAGCGCCACATCGTCGGCGGTGACCGACTCGGCAGGATGATGACTGATGCCGCCTTTACAGCGGACAAAAAGCATCGCGGACGGCCAACGTTCAGCCATGGCGATAGCGTCATGTCCGGCGCCGCTCGGCAGGGTCAGCGAACGCCCCTGCACCGCCTGCACCGCCTCGCTCAGTACCTGCTGCAATCCGCTATCGCAGGCGGTGGCGGCAATGCGGTAAAACTCTTCCGCGCTAAACTGCAGCTGGCGATGGGCGGCAATCGCCTGTGCCCCCGTCAGCAGCGTCTCGAGCAGCGCCTCGAGCGGCTGGTCGTGCGGCCCGCGAATATCCAGAGTCAGCGTAACGTCGCCGGGGATAACGTTAACCGCGCCGGGCGCGCAGCGCAGCGTGCCCACCGTGGCGACCAGGTTTCCGCCCTGCTCGCGGGTCAGAGACTCTATCAGCACCATCCACTCGGCGGCGGCGGCCAGCGCATCTTTCCGATGGCTCATCGGTACGGTCCCGGCGTGTCCCGCCTCGCCGGTAAAGCGGCAGTTCAGCCGACGCGCGCCGTTAATCGCTTCCACTACGCCTAAGGCCAGTCCTTCCTGCTCCAGGCACGGCCCCTGCTCGATATGCAGTTCCAGATACGCGGCGATCTCCTCCTGGCTGCGGGCGGCCAGGTGAATGCGCGCCGGATCCAGCCCGGCCAGCACCATCGCCTGCGCCACGCTGACGCCATCGGCATCGGTCTGCGCCAGCCAGCTCTCAGGCCAGGTACCGGTCAGCCCGCGGCTACCAAGCAGCGTAATGCCGAAACGCGTCCCCTCTTCATCGCAAAAGCCGACAATCTCAATGGCTTTTTTCAGCCGTCGCCCCTGTTGATGCAGGCGATGCACTACCTCAATCGCCGCCAGGACGCCGAGCATACCGTCATAGCGCCCGGCGTTGCGCACCGTATCAAGATGCGACCCCAGCAGGATGGCCGGCGCGCCCTCCTGCTCACCCTCATAGCGACCGCAAATATTGCCGACGCTGTCCTGCCAGGCGGTCATCCCGGCCTGGGTCATCCACAGCGCCGCCCGCTGGTTAGCCGCAAGATGCTGTGGAGAGAGATAAACCCGGGTCAGGGCGTCCGGCGTTTCGCTGATCGCCGCCAGCTCATCGGCGCGGGCCAACACCCTGGCCGCGGCCTGCTGCATATCCGCCTGCTGGCGTTGTGCTTGACTCATTGCGCGCTCTCGCTGCGATAGTGATCCCACGCGGCCTGCATCGCGGCGCCCTGAGTGGTCGGGAATTTGAGATAGTTAAGTACCGACTCCAGCGCGCTGAGCGTGGTCATCACGCAATCCTTACGCGCGTTGTAGCCCATGGTGCCGATACGCCACACTTTGCCGTGCAGCGGGCCGAACGAAGTGCCGATTTCAATGCCGAAATCTTCCAGCATCAACTTGCGTGCCTGGTCGCCGTTTATCCCCTGTGGGATGACGACGCCAAGCACGTTGTTCATCTTGTGTTTCAGGTCACCGAAGGTCTCCAGCCCCATCGCCTGAATGCCTTTTAGCAGCGCATCGCCGTGCAGCTTATGGCGGGCAATGCCGTTATCCAGCCCCTCCTGGAGGATCAGACGCGCGCATTCGCGGGCGCCGAACAGCGCGGTAGTGGCCTCGGTATGGTGGTTAAGGCGCTCCGGTCCCCAGTAGTCCATCACCATGCCGAGATCGAAATAGTTGGAGTAGATCATCTCCTCGTCGCCGTCGCGGTGGGCATCGGTGCGAATCCCTTCTTCGACGCATTTGCGGCGGCGAATCGCCTCCTCCATGCGCGCGCTGAGGGTAATCGGCGAGGTGCCGGACGGGCCGCCGAGGCATTTTTGCATCCCCGCCGAGACCGCATCCAGCTGCCAGGCATCGGTTTCCAGCGGATTGCCGCCCAGCGAAGCGGTGGCGTCGGTGTAAAACAGCACGTCGTAGCGGCGGCAGATCTCCCCCAGCTCCGCCAGCGGCTGCAGCATCGTGGTCGACGTGTCGCCCTGCACCGTCAGCAGCAGGCGTGGACGAATACGTTTGATGGCATCCTCCACCTGGTCCGGGGTAAACACCTCACCCCACGGCACTTCGATGGTGTGCACTTCCGCCCGACAGCGGCGGGCGATTTCGCACAGCAGATGGCCGAAGCGGCCAAATACCGGCACCAGCACCTTGTCCCCCGGCCGAATAGCCGAAACCAGGATCGCCTCAATCCCGGCCCTTGAGGTTCCATCCACCAGCATCGTCCAGCGGTTTTCGGTACGAAATACGCCGCGGTAGAGCGCCATCACTTCGTTCATATAATGGGTCATCGCCGGGTCGTACTGGCCGATCAGCTGGCTCGACATGGCGCGCAGCACGCGCGGGTCGGCGTTAATCGGGCCTGGCCCCATCAGCAGACGCGCCGGCGGATTGAGTTGCGGAAACTGTGTCATGTCCATTTTTGATTCCTTATTGATTTAAGCCGCGCACGGATGAAATAAACTGCTTCAGTTCGCTGGTCTGCGGGTTAGCGAACAGCGTTTTGCTGTCCCCCTGCTCCCAGACGCGCCCCTGATGCATAAACACCACGCGGTCGCCCACTTCGCGGGCAAAATTCATTTCATGGGTCACGAGAATCAGCGTCATGCCCTCCGCCGCCAGCTGCTCCAGCACTTTAAGCACTTCGCCAACCAGCTCGGGATCCAGCGCCGAGGTGATCTCGTCACAGAGTAAAACTTTTGGCGACATCGCCAGCGCGCGGGCAATCGCCACGCGCTGCTGCTGACCGCCGGAAAGACTGGACGGGTAGTAATCCAGCCGGTCGCCAAGCCCGACCTTTTCCAGCATCCGCTGGGCCAGCTCCCGACACTCGGCGGCGCTCTTCTTCAGCACCCGACGCGGCGCCAGCATCACGTTTTCCAGCGCCGTCATATGCGGGAACAGGTTAAAGTTCTGGAACACCATGCCGATAGAGCGGCTGATCTCCCGCGCCTGCGAGTCGCGGTCGGTAATAGTCATCCCGCCGAGCTTAATGCTGCCATCCTGATAGCCTTCCAGGCCGTTGATGCAGCGCAGCAGCGTACTTTTGCCGGACCCGCTGCGGCCGATAATCGAGATCACTTCGCCCATATCGATATCCAGATCGACGCCCTTGAGCACGTGATTATCGCCGTAATACTTCTGCATCTGATTAATGGTGATGAGAGGCATTGAATTTGTTCTCCAGATAACGGCTGTAGCGGGACAGCGGATAACACAGAATGAAATAGCCCAGCGCCACCAGCGCGAAGACTTTAAACGGCTGATACGTCACGTTGGTCAGCATGGTGCCCGCTTTGGTCAGCTCAACGAAGCCGATAATCGACGCCAGCGCCGTGCCCTTAATCACCTGCACGGCAAACCCCACCGTCGGGGCGATGGCGATCCGCAGCGCCTGCGGCGCAACGACCCGATAGAGCGTCTGGCCAAAGCTCAGCCCCAGACAGCGCGATGCTTCCCACTGCCCTTTTGGCAGCGCGCGGATGCTGCCAAACCAGATATCGAGCAAAAACGCGCTGGTATACAGCGTCAGCGCCAGCGATGCCGCGGTCCACGCCGAAACGTCGATGCCGAACAGCGCCACGCCGAAAAAGGCAAGAAACAGCTGCATCAGCAGCGGCGTTCCCTGAAACAGCTCAACATAGCCGCGGATCAGGCGCTTTATCTGGCGCCCGCCGGTCATGCGCAGCAGCAGCAGCGGCAGCGTGACCAGCGCGCCGCCGAGAAACGCCACCAGCGACAGCAGCACCGTCCAGCGCCCGGCCAGCAGCAGATTGCGAACAATGTCCCAATCGGTAAAGGTGGTCATCATGCCTGCACTCCCAGCCATTTTCGTCCTGCCGCCATCAGCAGCTGGCGCATCGTTATCGACAGCACCAAATAAATTCCTGTCGTCACCAGGTAGACCTCAAAGCTGAGGAAGGTGCGCGACTGGATCAGGTTAGCGGCAAAGGTCAGCTCTTCATAAGAGACCTGCGACACTACCGACGAACCGAGCATGACGATGATGCACTGGCTCACCAGCGCCGGATAAATGCGCTGCAGCGCGGGCGGCAGAATCACCTGAATAAAGGTCTGCGTCCGGGTCAGCCCCAGCACGCGTCCTGCTTCCCACTGCCCCTTCGGCGTGACCTGAATACCGGCGCGCACGATCTCGGTACTGTAGGCCCCAAGATTGACCACCATCGCCAGCAGCGCGGCCTCGCCCGCCGTCATCTTTAGCCCCAGGTTCGGTAAGCCGAAGACGATAAAAAACAGCTGTACCACAAATGGCGTGTTGCGAATCAATTCGACATACCCGCCCCAAATCCGGCTGAACCACGTGGGCCGCCCGCTGCGGATGGCGGCGCCGAAGATGCCAATCGTCAGGCCACCGAGCGTCGCCAGTACCGTTAGCTGGATGGTCACCCACAGCCCCGCCAGCAGCTCCGGCCAGTGCGGCCAGAGCGCAGAGAAATGAAGTTGCTCCGTCATGCCCGGACCTTATGCGCCGAGGCTGGCAGGCAGCGGCGCTTTCAGCCATTTCTCGGAAAGGCCGTTGAGAGTGCCGTCTTTTACCCCCTGCTCAATCAACGCATCCACTTTCGCCTTCAGGGCCGGTTGGTTCTTTTTCAGACCAATAAAGCACGGCGAATCTTTCAGCATAAAGCTCGGCACCGGCGCTTTATCGGCGTTCTGCCGGGCGATGGCCGCCACCACCAGGTTACCGGTAGCCACATACTGCACCTGACCGGAAAGGTACGCCGACAGCGTGGTGTTGTTGTCTTCGTAGCGCTTAATCTGCGCCTCTTTCGGCGCCACGCTGGTCAGCACCATGTCTTCCACCGCGCCGCGGGTTACGCCAACGCTTTTACCGCTCAGCGCCGCCGGGTCTTTCAGCTCAGCGCCTTTCGCGCCAAATACGCCGAGAAAGAACGGCGCGTAGGCCCGGCTAAAATCGATCACCTTCTCGCGCTCGGCGTTTTTACCCAGGCTGGAAATCACCAGATCTACCTTATCAGTTTGCAGATAAGGCACGCGATTGGCGCTGGTCACCGGTACCAGCTGCAGCTTGAGCTTCATCTCTTTGGCAAGATAGCGCGCCATATCGATGTCGTAGCCCTGCGGCTGAAGGTCGGTGCCCACCGAGCCAAACGGCGGGAAATCCTGCGGCACCGCAATGCGGATCACGCCGCGTTTTTCGATATCCTGCAGCTGGTCAGCTTTCGCCGCCGAGAGGTGGGTTAACAGACAAGCGGCCCCGGCCAGCGCGATCAACAGTTTCTTCATGATATTTACCCGTTACGTTAGCATGAAACAAAAGATTCTTTAAAGTCGCTTCTGCAACTAATGTGCCAGATAAATTTATGCACTGCGCCATCGGCAACGCTTCGCTTAAAGGCCAGTAAAACAAGAGAAAGAGAAGAGTAAAGAGGAACCAGCGGCGCTGATTCCTGCATATTTCATCGCACCAAAACCATGCAAAGCACCACGCTGGCGCCCCATCATCGCTGTTCCAGCTCATCCAGCTGCTGGTAGAGCGTGGCAATATCGTGAATGCGCGGGCGACCTTTATCGAGAATTTCATGCAAAAAGGCGTTCGACAGCAGATTGATCAGGCTGTTGACCGACGCGTAGCTGTCGTAGGCCGACACGCTATCCAGCGGCGCGCAAAGCCGCCAGCGCGCCAGCGGAAACAGACCGTGGGCCTGCGGCTCGCACATCAGCAGCACCGGAATATCGCTGCTCTGTAGCTGCTGCAGCAGAGGGCGAATGATTCGCGGGCGGCGGCGGAATGCCATCACCACCACCAGGTCGTCGGCGCTGAGATCCACCAGTTCCTCGCTCAGGCTTTGTCCGGGCTGCGGCAGCACCAGTACCTGCCCGCGCGCCTGCAGTAGCTGCTGACGCAGATGCAGCGCCGCAGGATAAGCATTACGCATGCCGACAATCACAATACGCCGGGCGGCGACCAGCGCCTGAATCGCCTCGGCGAACTGCTGAACATCCAGCGCGTTAACCCATTGTGTCAGGTTGGCCATCTCCTGTTTATAGTGGCGCGCCAGCAGAGTATTGCCCTGTACCGCATCGCGATTGTCGGTCAGCGGCATACCGCTCTGGCGCAGGGTACGCAGCTCATCGCGCATATCCTTATACTTCTCATAGCCCAGGCGCTTGAACAGCCGGCTGACCGTGGCTTTTGACACGCCGCTAAGCTGCGCCAGCTCTGCGCTGTTGTAGCTAATCAGATCATCAAAATGATCGAAAATAAAATCCGCCACCCGCTGCTCCTGCGGCGATAATGACGGGTACTGCTCTTTCAGTCGTTCATCAAGCTGTTGCATAAGACCTCTGTAACTTTCGTTTCACCGCATCATAACCGTATCCGCATTCATAATGTATGCCAGTCCCGCCAAAAAAAGCGCGTTGTCGGCAACAGGTGAAACTTTACGTTCAGATATGGAACAGCTTTTGCAACCCTCAGCGGACGAGTCGCTTAATTGAGGAAAATTCATGCAAAGTCATGTTGCCGCCCACGGGATGGCGGTCGCCCCCCATCATCTGGCCAGCCAAAGCGCGCTGGCGGTACTGCGCGAAGGCGGAAGCGCCATCGAAGCCATGGTCGCCGCCGCCGCGACCATTGCGGTGGTTTATCCGCATATGAACGGCCTCGGCGGCGATGGTTTCTGGCTTATCGTGCCGCCCGAGGGCGACCCCATCGCCATTGACGCCAGCGGCGCGGCGGGTTCGCTGGCGACACCGCAGGCCTACGCCGGCCTCGCGCAGATCCCCCATCGCGGTCCGCAGGCGGCGCTGACCGTGGCGGGCACCGTCAGCGGCTGGGACGAAGCGCTTAAGGTGTCGCGCGAGTTAACCGGCGCGGCCCTGCCGCTCACGCGTCTGCTGGAAGATGCCATCGGCTACGCCGCAAACGGTATCCCGGTTACCGCGTCGCAGGCCAGCGCGAGCGCCGATAAATTCAGTGAACTGTGCGACCAGCCCGGCTTCGCTGAAACCTTTCTGGTGGACGGCCAGCCGCCGAAGGCCGGGAGCCGCTTTCTGCAGCCGGCGCTGGCGAACACCCTGCGCCGATTAACCGAAGAAGGCCTGGATAGCTTCTATCGCGGGCCGCTGGCGGAGCAGCTGGCCCGCGGGATGGAAAAGTACGGACTGCCCGTCACCCTTAGCGACCTGCAGCAGCATCGCGCTCGCCGCCCCCAGCCGCTCAGACTGGCGCATCGACACGGCGAACTGTGGAACCTCGCGCCGCCGACTCAGGGGCTGGTTTCGCTGGCGATCCTCGGCATCACCGACAGGCTGGCGATGGCCGACGCCGACGATGCGATGACCGTCCACCGTATTGTGGAGGCGACCAAGCTGGCCTTCGGTCTGCGCGACGCGCACATCACCGATCCGCGCCACCTTGATGTTGATATTCAGAGCCTGCTGACACCGGCGGCGCTGCAGCCGCTGGCGGATAACATCGACGACCAGCGGGCGGCTCCGTGGGGCGCAGGTAAAGGCCCGGGCGATACCGTCTGGATGGGGGTGATCGATAAAAGCGGGCTGGCGGTCTCCTTTATCCAAAGCCTGTACCACGAATTCGGCAGCGGCGTGGTGCTGCCGGAGAGCGGCATTGTCTGGCAGAACCGCGGGGCATCGTTCAGCCTCGACCCGAGCCACCTGCTGGCGCTGGCGCCCGGTAAACAGCCGTTTCACACCCTCAACCCGGCCGCAGCAAAGCTGAACGATGGCCGGGTGATGGTTTACGGCTCCATGGGCGGCGACGGCCAGCCGCAAACCCAGGCCGCTATCTTCACCCGCTACGTCATGCAAAACGCGCCGCTGCAGGAAAGCATCACCCGACCGCGCTGGCTGCTGGGGCGCACCTGGGGGCAGACTTCCGACTCGCTCAAGCTGGAGGGCCGCTTCAGCGCCGAAAGCGTTGACCGCCTGCGTCAGTTGGGGCACGAGGTTGAAGTGCTGGCCGATTTCAGCGAAGCCATGGGCCATGCGGGGGCGATTGTACGTCATCCCAACGGCCTGTTTGAGGGGGCCAGCGATCCGCGCAGCAACGGCTCCGCCGCCGGATATTAGGAGCTGATAATGACAACATCGCAGAACGAATGGGACGCCTGGCTCTCGCAAATGGAACAGCTGCTGGCGCTGGAGCTGGACGATACGCGGCGCGCAGAACTCAGAGTGCAGTTTAGCCGCATTGCCGCCATGGCCGGGCCGTTGATGGCCTTTCCCCTCGACGAGCGCGTCGAAATCGCCGGAGTCTATAAAGCATGAAGCTGCCTGAAATGACCATTCACGAAATCCAGCGCGCGCTGGCCACCGGCGAACTCAGCGCCAAAGAGATTGCCCGCCACACCCTGGAGAATATCGCTCGCGTTAACCCGCAGATCAACGCCTGGACCCACGTCAGCGGAAAGCGCATGCTCGCTGAGGCGGAGAATATCGACACCCTGCGACGGGAAAAAAAGCCCCTGCCCGCACTGGCAGGCGTTCCCTACGCGGTGAAAAATCTGTTCGATGTCGCCGGCCATACCACCCTTGCCGGGGCGCAGCTGTTGAGCGATCGCCCTGCCGCCGTAGCCGACAGCTGGGCGGTGCGCCAGCTGCACAGCGCGGGCGCATTATTATCCGGCATGCTAAATATGGATGCCTACGCCTACGGTTTTACCACGGAAAACAGCCACTACGGGGCGACGCATAACCCGCACGATCTTTCGCGGATCGCCGGCGGCTCCTCGGGCGGGTCGGCAGCCGCAGTGGCCGCCGGGCTGGTGAATTTCTCGCTGGGCAGCGATACCAACGGCTCCATTCGCGTCCCGGCCTCGCTATGCGGGATCTTTGGCCTTAAGCCCACTTTTGGCCGCCTGTCGCGCTCCGGCAGTCATCCCTTTGTCGCCAGCCTTGACCATATCGGTCCTTTTGCCCGCAGCGTCGGCGATCTTGCGGCAGTTTACGATGCGCTGCAGGGGCGCGATCCGAGCGATGGTTTTCAGGCCGATAAAGCCAGCGAGCGTACGGCTAATCTGCTGCCGCGTGGTCTCGATGGCCTGCGCTGCGCCGCGCTCGGCGGCTATTTTACGACATGGTGCGATGACGATGCCCGTGCGGCGGTTGCCAGCGTTGCCCACGCCCTTGAGGCGCATGAGGAGCTGATATTCCCGGAGGCCGAACTGGCCCGCTCGGCGGCGTTTATTATCAGCGCCGCCGAGGGCGGTAACCAGTACCTGCCCGCGCTGCGGAGCCAGTCCGAACGTTTTGAGCCGAACTCCCGCGAACGGCTGCTGGCCGGAGCGATGATCCCCTCCGCCTGGTATCTCCAGGCTCAGCGCTTTCGCCGTTATGCGCAGCAGGCGTTCAAAGGCCTGTTCGCTCATGCCGATGTGCTAATCGCCCCGGCCACGCCGTGCAGCGCGACGCTCATCGGCGCGCAGACCATGGAGATCAACGGCCAGCTGCTGCCGATTCGCGCCAGCATGGGGATGCTGACCCAGCCCATCTCCTTCCTTGGACTGCCGGTCGTCACGGTGCCGCTGCGCACGGCGAACGGTCAGCCGATTGGCCTGCAGCTGATTGCCGCGCCCTTTAATGAACAAGCCTGTCTGCGCGCGGCGCGGGCGCTGGAAGAGATGGGCATCACCAACGCCCGCCCGGTGGAGATCGCCGCATGATGAGCCCAGAACAGATTAATCGCCCGTTGGTTCTCGCCGAGGTGACGGCGGCGTTTTACCGCTATGAGGAAGCGCTGGTAAGCAACGACATCGCGGTGCTGGATGAGCTGTTCTGGCACGATAAGCGCACGGTGCGGCTGGGGGCCGGGGAAAATCTTTACGGCATCGATGAAATCCGCGCCTTTCGCGCCGCCCGTCCGGCAGCGGGTTTGCAGCGCGAGCTGCGGCATACCATCATCACCACCTTTGGCGAGGATTACGCGGTGTGTAGCACCGAATTCACCCGCGCAGGCAGCGAGCGCATCGGTCGCCAGCAGCAGACCTGGGTACGCTTCCCCTTTGGCTGGCGCATTGTCGCCGCTCAGGTCAGTTTGATGAGTTAAGCCCTGCGCATTTCCCGGTATCCCCCGGGTTGCGCTGCGCTTACCCGGGCTACGGGTCCGCAAACGTCTGCGATCCGGTAGCCCGGACAGATGCGCAGCATCGCCTCCGGGAAATGATGCCACTCTGCGCTATGCTCCCGGGTTGCGCTGCGCTTACCCGGGGAACGACTTTACCCCCTGAACGGATGAACGTCGCGCCAGTGGTCGGCAATCTGCTGACGGGTACAGACCCAAACCTGGTCGTGCTGCTGCACATAATCAAGGAAGCGCTGCAGCGCCCGGAAGCGGCCCGGGCGCCCCAGCAAACGACAGTGCATACCGATGGACATCATCTTCGGCGCGCTGGCCCCCTCCGCGTACAGCACATCGAAGCTGTCTTTTAAATAGGTATAAAACTGCTCGGCGGTATTGAACCCCTGGGCTGTGGCGAAGCGCATATCGTTAGCGTCGAGGGTATAAGGCACGATCAGGTGCGGCCTACGCGAACCGTCGCTACAGGCCACTTCGCTCCAGAACGGCAGGTCGTCGCCATAATAGTCGCTGTCGTAATCAAAACCGCCGTGCTCCACCACCAACTGGCGGGTATGGGGGCTGTCGCGCCCGGTATACCAGCCGGTGGGCGGTTTGCCAAACAGGTCGGTTAATACCTGCACGGCTTTATGAAGATGCTCCCGCTCCTGCTCGATAGGCATATTCTGGTAATGGATCCAGCGCCAGCCGTGACTGACCACGTCATAGTTCGCCCTCTTAATCGCCTCAACCACCTCGGGATGCCGCGCCAGCGCCATCGCGACGCCGAACACGGTCAACGGCAATCCCCGTTTGCTGAACTCATTATGGATGCGCCAGAAGCCGGCGCGGCTGCCGTACTCATACAGCGAATCCATCGACATATGCCGGTCAGGATAGCTGGCGGCGCCGATAATATCGGACAGAAACTGTTCAGAACCGGCATCGCCGTGCAGCACGTGGTTTTCCGAGCCCTCTTCATAGTTCAGCACAAACTGCACGGCGATGCGCGCGTTGTTCGGCCACCGCGCGTGCGGCGGCTGTCCGCCGTAGCCGCGCAGGTCGCGCGGGTAATCTTCTGCCAAAAATGCCATCTGCCACCTCTTTCATTTAAAACGGGGTTAATGCCTGAAATTTGCCGCTCAACGCCTTGCTTTCCGGAAAGGCTAAATCGCCCTGCTTGCTGGTCGACAGGCCTAACGCCACCAGCGACTCAACCATTTTGACCGCCGCGCTGACGCCATCGATTACCGGTACGCGCAGCTCGCGGGTCAGCTCCTGAGCCAGCGTCGCCATCCCGCCGCATCCCAGTACGATAGCCCCGCAGCCGTCCTCCTTTAGCGCCTGAATACAGCGCGCGCGCACCTTCTCCTGCGCCAGACCACTACCGTCCTCCAGCGCCAGCACCGGTAAATCAATGGCGTGCAGGGCGGCGCAATGGTGATGGAAACCGTACTGGTGCAGCAGGTGGCGGGCGATAATCAGGGTGCGCGGCAGCGTGGTCACGATGGAGAAACGGGTGGCCACCAGCGTCGCCATATGCATCGCCGCTTCGGCAATCCCTACCACCGGCCCCTGCGCCAGCTCGCGCGCCGCCAGCAGCCCGGGGTCGCCAAAGCAGGCGATGACATGACCATCAACGCCCTGCTGGCGACCGGCCTTAATTTGCTCGAGCACGCCGACAGCGGCGATGGCTTCATCAAAGTGGCCCTCTATCGACGGCACCCCTTCGCCGGGGCAGACCGCCAGAATCTCGGTTCCCGGCGCGGCAACCGCCCGCGCGGCGGCGCCGATGCTTTCCGTCATGGCCAGGCTGGTGTTGGGATTGATGACTTGTATACAAACGGCGGCCATTACGGCTCCTTATAGCCGGCAAACAGCCGGGCAAAATCAGGCAGGGTCACGCCAGAACGCTCAAAGCAGAGACTGGCGACAATATGTTCAAAATGGTGGCTTAAGGCGTCGCTCAGGGGCTGCAGCGTTTTATCGCGCAGCAGCTGGATCAGCCGTTCGTGATCGTCGCAGCGGCAGCCCTGCCGCCACGGCGATCCCCACGCCGCGATAACTAATGAAGAGCGCTGGCTCAGGCGGGTCACCATCTCAGTGAGCACCTGATTGCCGGAGATCGCCTGCAGCTGAATATGAAACTCGGCGGAATAGCGAATCGCCGCCGGGCCGTCATGGCTTTCGTGGGCCAGCTGTTCCTGGCGGGTGATGGCTTCCAGCGCCGCCAGGTGCGGCGGCTGACAGCGGGCCAGCACATCCGGCAGGTTGGCCACTTCCAATAGCGCGCGGGTACGGAAGATCGCCTGCGCCTCTTCAACCGTCGGGCTGGCAACCTGTGCACCACGTTTGGGCGTCAGGATGACCATTTGCACGGTTGCGAGTCGCTGTAGCACTTTTCTGATCCCGGTACGGCTCACGCCAAACACCTCCGCCAGCGCCTCCTCCGGCAGTTTGCTGCCCGGCGGTAGCTGATGCTCGACGATAGCGGTCATCAGCGCCTGAAAGATGGACTCGTCTTTGTCATGCAGCTCTGGCGCGGCCTGCAGCCGTTGTTGGTTGTTCATTAACCACTCCAAATTTTACTTTTTGACACTGAATCGTATACATAAAACTGATTTCTTGTATACAAAATTAACTATTTGGCCCAAATCCTGCAACGACACCAGCAATCCATTTCAACGGGTGTTCATTTACAGGAGCAGGTTTCATGCCAAATACACAAGCGATGCATCAGGTTAAGGCCGCTGATCCCCACGCTGGATACAGCCCACGGCTTTGCAATGAGGATCTGGCGCCGACGCGCGACCAGAACTGGAGCTGGTACAACATCTTTTCTTTCTGGATGTCGGACGTGCACAGCATGGGAGGCTACGTGGTGGCGGCGAGCTTCTTTACGCTTGGTCTTGCGAGCTGGCAGGTGCTGCTGTGCCTGCTGGTGGGGATTTGTATCGTTCAGCTGTGCGCTAACCTGGTGGCAAAGCCCAGCCAGATGGCGGGGGTGCCCTACGCGGTGATCTGTCGTCAGGCGTTCGGCGTCTTTGGGGCTAATATCCCGGCGGTGATCCGCGGGCTTATCGCCTTCGCGTGGTACGGTATTCAGACTTATCTCGCCGCTAACGCGCTGATGCTGGTGCTGCTGAAGTTCTGGCCGTCGCTGTCGACCCTCACCGCATCCAGCTTCCTGGGCCTGTCGCATCTGGGCTGGCTCTGCTTCGCCACCATGTGGCTGCTGCAGGCGATGGTGTTCTGGCACGGGATGAACGCCATCAAGCGCTTTATCGATATCGCCGGCCCGGCGGTCTACGTGGTGATGCTGGCGCTGGCGGGATGGATTGTATACAAAACCGGTTTTGACGGGATCTCCTTTACCCTCGCCAGCAAATCGCTGAGCGCCGGGGAGCAGACCTGGCAGATGATCACCGCCACCGCGCTGGTGGTCTCCTACTTCTCCGGCCCGCTGCTCAACTTTGGCGATTTCTCGCGCTATGGCAAAAGCATGGGCGAGATCCGCCGCGGCAACCGCTGGGGCCTGCCGTTTAACTTCCTGCTGTTCTCCATCGTGACCGTGGTGATTGTCTCCGGCACGCAGTCGCTGTTTGGCCGCATGATCACCGACCCGATTGAGACCGTGAGCCGCGTAGGCAACGACCTGGCGGTCGCCATTGGCCTGCTGACCATGATCACCGCCACCATCGGGATTAATATTGTGGCCAACTTTGTCTCTCCGGCCTTCGATTTCTCTAACTGTTCGCCGCAGAAAATCAGCTTCCGCACCGGCGGGATGATTGCCGCCGTAGGGTCTATTCTGCTGACGCCGTGGAACCTGTTTAACTCGCCGGAGCTGATCCACTACACCCTCGACGTGCTGGGGGCGTTTATCGGCCCGCTGTTCGGCATCCTGATCGTGGATTTTTACATCATTAAGCGCGGGCAGGTTTCCGTTAACGACCTGTTTGACGACACGCCCAGGGGCCAGTACTGGTACCGCAACGGCTTTAACCCGAAAGCGATCGCCGCGCTGGTGCCCTCCGTCGCCATTGGCCTGATCATCAGCTTTATTCCGGCCCTGCACGAAGTGGCTAACTTTAGCTGGTTTATCGGCGTCTTCCTGAGCGGCGCGGCCTATCGCTGGATCGCCCGCGACGAACGCGTCGGCGCCACCGCTGGTTTCAGCCCTCTCGCCCAGAAAGAGTAACCCTGCATCCCCGCCGCGGCGTCACGTCGCGGCGACTTTCCGCCCGCACAACCTGGCATCAATCTTGCTTTATCCACCTATCCTTTCGCTTACCCACAGGGCAGCTATGATGTTTGACTACCATGCCGCGGTTCGCGGCGCATTTTTCGATATCGCCGAGGTTGCCGAGAGCGCCGACGATATCGCCCGCCAGGCGCGCTATCTGGAGGATGGCGTGCTGTTTCTTCGCGACGGACGCATTCAGGCGCTGCTGCCGTGGCAGGAGGGCGAACGCTTTCTGCACCCGCAGAAGGGCTATCGCGACCTGCGCGGTAAGCTGCTGCTGCCGGGCTTTGTCGATGCCCACGTCCACTATCCGCAAACCGAGATGATCGGCGCATTTGGTGAGCAGCTGCTGGAGTGGCTCACCACCTATACCTTTCCGGTGGAGAGCCAGTTTGCCGATGCCGACTACGCCGCGGAGATCGCGCAATTTTTTGTCAACCAGCTGCTGAGCCACGGCACCACCACCGCGCTGGTCTTTTGTACGTTGCACCCTGAATCGGTGGATGCCCTGTTTAACGAAGCGCTGCGCCTCAATATGCGCCTGATCGCCGGGAAAGTGATGATGGACCGCCACGCACCGGAATATCTGAGCGAAAGCGCGGAGCAGAGCTACCGGCAAACCCGCGAACTGATTCAGCGCTGGCACCAGCGCGGCCGTCTGGGATACGCCATTACGCCGCGCTTCGCGCCGACCTCAACGCCGGAGCTGCTGGCGGCGGTGCAGCAGCTCCGGGAAGAGTTTCCCGATACCTGGCTGCATACCCACCTGAGCGAAAACCTCAATGAAGTGGCGTGGGTTAAAAGCCTCTGGCCGGAGCATGAACACTATCTGGATGTCTATCATCACTATCGACTGACCGGCGAGCGCAGCGTATTTGCCCACGGTATTCATCTGGCGGATGCGGAGTGGCAGTGCCTGCACGAGACCGGTTCGGCGCTGGCCTTCTGCCCGACGTCAAACCTGTTCCTCGGCAGCGGGCTGTTTCGTTTACCGGCCTGCTGGCAGAACAAGGTGCGGATGGGTATCGGTAGCGATGTTGGCGCGGGCACCACCTTCAGTATGCTGCGCACCCTCGGCGAGGCGTATAAGGTCAGCCAGCTGCAAAGCTATCGTCTGCGCGCCAGCGAAGCGTTTTACCATGCGACCCTCGGCGGCGCGCGCGCCCTGCGCCTTGATGAGAAGATTGGTAATTTCCAGCCCGGTAAAGAGGCCGATTTTGTGGTTATCGACCCGGCGGTCACGCCGCTGCAAAGGTTACGCGGCGGGCGCTGCAAGGATATCTATGAGCAGCTGTTCGTCCTGATGACCCTGGGCGATGAGCGTAATATCAGCGAGACGTGGGTGAACGGCGAGCGCGTATGGGGAGATGCGGCTGCGGAGTAGTCCCTTTCCCGGAGGCGGCACGTTGTGCCTGTCCGGGCTGCCAGACCACAGGCAGTGCCAAACTCGTAGCCCGGACAGGCGCGCAGCGCCGCCTCCGGGGAAATTCAGAACCTGTAGCCCTGCCAGGCGTAGCGCCGCCGGGGCCATTTAGCTGCCGCGATAGGTGGACCAGCCGCCGGGGGCAATTAAAAACGGTAAATGATAGTGCTCATCCGCCTCCTCGCGGATGACGAAATCAATCTGCGC
The DNA here is from genome assembly GCF_040065135.1 of Klebsiella sp. CN_Kp066. Classification (NCBI taxonomy): domain Bacteria; kingdom Pseudomonadati; phylum Pseudomonadota; class Gammaproteobacteria; order Enterobacterales; family Enterobacteriaceae; genus Klebsiella; species Klebsiella sp. CN_Kp066. The sequence goes on from NZ_JBEAIU010000025.1 coordinate 155,868, forward strand.
GCTCAGGTAGAGCGTCTCGCGCCCGCCGGCGGCAAACCACGCGCCAATTTCCGCGCTTAACCGGTAATGTCCTGGCGCCAGCGGCCCGGCACCGAGTTCGCCAATGCGGCCGTTATCATCGGTGACGCCGCAGGCAACCTGCGCGCCTTCGCACTCCAGCGTAATCTTTACGCCCTGCGCCGGTCGGCCGGTGGAAATATCGAGAATATGGGTGCTTAAGGTGCTCATTCGCCAATCGCTCCTTTCAGTCTTAACAAGGTAATTTCGCCTAGCTGGGCTAACGCGTCCCGTACTTCTGCGCTATCGCTGTTGTGCAGCCGACGCGACAGCGCCGCCAGGATTTCCTCCCCGCTGCGCCCTTTGGCGCGAATCAAAAAGACCCGGCCAAACCGCGCCTCGTAGCGGGCGTTACCCTCTTTCAGCGCCTGCGCCAGCGCAGCATCACGGTCATCAACGCTCCCCTGCTCCTGGCGGGAGAGCGCCGCATGGGCCTGCTGCCCGGTGGGCTTTTCGCCGATACGCGGATGGGCGTTCAGCGCCTCAGCCAGCTCCGCTTCCCCCCAACCTGCCATCAGCCGCTGGGCGGCGTCCAGCAGTTCCGCGCGGCTGCGCCATGGCCGACCGGCTGCCAGCGTCGCCGCCCAGCCAGAGACGGCCACGCAGGGTTCCAGCACGGCGACGGCCTGTTCGCCGCTCAGCTGATTAAAGTGATTCAGCGCGATCATCAGTACTCCTTGTGGCCGCCGCCGCGGCCGGTTTCTCTTCCGGGATAATCAGATTCAGGACAATCGCCACCAGCCCGCCGCTGGTCGCCGCGGAACCGAACAGGTTGCCGACGATCGGCGGGAAGTGGGTCAGAAACGCCGGGACCGCTTCAATGCCGAGACCAAAACCAAAGGCCAGACCGACGATCAGCATATCGCGGCGGGTCAGCGGTTTCTGGGTGATAATGCGGATCCCCGCCGCCACAACGCAGCCAAACATCACCATCGTCGCGCCGCCCAGCACCGGCGCCGGGATCTGGCGCAGTATCTCGCCGAACGGCGGAAACAAACCCAGCAGAATCAAAATCACCCCGATGTAGCGGCCAACGTAGCGGCTGGCGACGCCGGTCATCTGAATCACGCCGTTGTTTTGCGCAAAGGTCGTATTGGGGAACGCGCACAGCATCGCCGCCACCATGCAGCTGATGCCATCAGCCAGAATGCCGCCTTTCAGCCGTGAACGGAAGGCTTCGTTATCTATCGACTGCTGAGAGATGAGACAGTTGGCCGTCAGGTCGCCCACCGCCTCAAGAATGCACACCAGCGACACCAGGGCAATCGGCAAAAAAATGGCGCTGTTGAACTGGAAACCAAACGGGAACAGCTGCGGTAAGCGAAACCAGACATCGCCGACGCCTTTAAGCTGGAACGAGCCGCTCAGCGCCGCCGCCGCGCAGCCGACGGCCATCCCCACCACCACCGACGAGAGGCGTAGCCAGCGGTTTTTCGCGCAGCTCAGCAGAACGATGGTCCCCAGCGTAACCGCGCCGAGGGCAATATTGCTCGTGCTGGCAAAGGCTTTAGCCTGCTCACCGCCGCACCAGTTAATCACGCTGACTTTGATCAGGCTAATGCCGATCAGCGCAATCACGCTGCCGGTAATCACCGGGGTAAAAATACGCTTCAGCGGTTCAATAAAGCGGCTGACGAGGCAGGGCACCAGCGCGGCGACAAAGTTGACGCCAAACAGCATGGCCATAATATCCTGCGGCGTGCCGCCCTGCCCTTTTACCCACATACCGCCGGCAATCGCCACCCCGAGGAACGCAAAGCTGGTTCCCTGCATACAGATCATGCCCGCACCGATCCCCCACAGGCGGTTGGATTGCAGGAAAGTGCCGATGCCGGAAGCCAGCAGGGACATGCTGATCAAATAGGGCAGCCACTCCCCCAGCCCCAGCGCCGCGCCGATAATCAGCGGCGGCGTAATAATGCCTACCAGCCCGGCGAGTACGTGCTGTAAGGCGCTAAAAAAGGCCGGGAGCGGCGGGATCCGCTGCTCAAGGCCGTACAGTAAGCCGCCGTTTTTTTCATCTGACATGATCGTTTCATCCCGTTGCGAATAAGCGTGCGGGAACGGGTGCACAAAACAGGCCAAACTCACTCACATCTGAGCAACATTTAATTTTATTCATTTTTTTCAAACAGATAACACATCCTTTTCGCGACGTTCCCGCTATATGACCTCGGCGCGCCTATGAAACATTAGATTCTCAATTGAAAATTTAGAAATTATTGATTCATAAAAAGGCAATAAAAGCCGCTGTGCGCACCAACGTTGTGCAACCGCACGGTAGCGGGGAGCCCGAATCGGCGAAATCAGCGCCTGCGCCAAAGTGGTACGCAAATTGCTCAAGCCAATAACGACGTATGTAAAGGAGAAGGAAATGAAAGCATTAGTTATCGGCGGCGGAATCGGCGGCCTGAGCGCGGCGGTGGCATTAAAAAATGCCGGTATCCACTGTGAAGTGTTTGAAGCGGTGAAAGAAATCAAGCCGGTGGGCGCGGCCATCTCCATCTGGCCTAACGGCGTCAAGTGCATGAAGCATTTAGGCATGGGCGATATTATCGAAAACTACGGCGGACCGATGCATTTTCTGGCCTACAAGGAGTATCTGCGGGGAGAGACGCTGACTCAATTTAGCCTCGCTCCGCTGATTGCGCGCACCGGCGGACGCCCCTGCCCGGTTTCCCGCGCCGAATTGCAGCGCGAAATGCTCAAATTCTGGGGACGGGAGGCAGTGCAGTTTGGTAAACGCGTTACCCGCTGCGAAGAAAACGCCGACGGCGTTCGGGTCTGGTTTACCGACGGATCGATGGCGGAGGGCGATTTTCTGATTGCCGCCGACGGCAGCCATTCGGCGCTACGCCCGCACGTGCTCGGCTATACGCCGGAACGCCGCTACGCGGGCTACGTTAACTGGAACGGTCTGGTCGATATTGATGAAGCGATTGCGCCCGGCAATCAGTGGACGACCTTCGTCGGAGAAGGGAAACGCGTTTCGCTGATGCCGGTTTCCGGGGGGCGATTTTACTTTTTCTTTGATGTCCCGCTCCCGGCGGGGCTGGCCGAGGACCGCAGCACCCTGCGGGCGGATCTCAGCCGCTATTTCAGCGGCTGGGCGCCGCAGGTGCAGAAGCTGATCGCCGCCCTCGACCCGCAGACCACCAACCGTATTGAAATCCACGATATTGAACCGTTCGCCAAGCTGGTTCGCGGCAGAGTTGCGCTACTGGGCGATGCCGGACACAGCACCACCCCGGATATCGGCCAGGGGGGCTGCGCGGCGCTGGAGGATGCGGTGGTGCTGGGGGAGTTGTTTAGCCAGAGCCGCGATATCAGCGGGGTTTTGCGTCAGTACGAAGCGCAGCGCTGCGACCGGGTGCGCGACCTGGTGCTGAAGGCGCGTAAGCGCTGCGATGTGACCCACGGTAAAGATATGGCGCTGACGGAAGCCTGGTATCAGGAGCTGAAATCCGAAACCGGAGAGCGAATTATCAACGGCCTGTGCGAAACCATTCAGGGCGGCCCGCTGGGGTAAAGCTCCTGGCATCAGCCCCCTTCCCGGCTCGCGGCGTAAACGCCTTAGCCGGGCTACCGGTCAGCAGACGGTGGTGAACTGGTATCCCGGTCAGCGCAGCGTCACCGGGGAAGCTGGCCGCAGGGTATTTCAGGCAGGACATATTCCCGGAGGCGGCGCTGCGCGCCTGTCCGGGCTACCGGATCGCAGACGCCGGGGAACCCGTAGCCCGGTCATACAGCAACGCCACCGGGGAAGCAGGCCGCAGAGAATTGCAGGCCGGACAGTTTACGCAGACGGGAGGGAAGCCGCTGTCCCGCCCTGTATCGCCTCCATCACCGCGGTCAGCTTCTGGATCGCCATCTGCGCCGGACGTGAAAGCTGGCGTGATGGCGCGGCGCACAGGGCCAGGGTAAGCGGCCGCAGCAGACGGTTGCGCAGCGGGACAAACGCCAGCTGGCCGAGCGCGATCTCCTCCAGCACATCCAGACGGCTGAGGAGGGTCACGCCGCCGCCTTTAAGCACCAGCGATTTAATCAACCGAATATCGTTGCAGCTGATGCTGTTCGTCGGGGAAAAATCATAATGGCGATAGAGCATCGCGACCCGCTCGTGGACGATCAGCGGCGCGCCGGGAAGAATATGCCGCTCCTCGCTTAGCTCGCCCAAAGACAGCATTTTAGCCTGCGCCCGAGGATGATCCGGACACATCACCACCCCCATCTCCAGTTCGGCAAAAGCCAGCACGCTAAGCCCCGCCTGGCCTTCGGGATCGAGAATCAGACCGAAATCGAGATCCGCCTGCCGTACCTTCTGGCTGACGCTATGACTATCCGCCACCTGCAGATCCAGTTCCAGCCATGGCCAGCTGCTGATAATGTCCGCCAGCGCGGCGGCAAAGCTCCCTTCCGCCAGCGCCTGCACCATGCCGAGGCTGACGGAGCCGCGTTTAAGCCCCTGCAGCTCATCAAACTTTTGCCGCGTCAGCTGAAACTCCTTTTGCCAGCGCAGCAGATTGTCGTACAGCAGCTCGCCGGCGGTGGTCATGCGTAGCCCCTCCGGCAGACGCTCAAACAGCGGCGTGCCGAAATCCTCTTCCGCCTGCAGAATTTGCCGGTTGATAGCCGAAGCGGAAATATGCAGTTTCTCCCCGGCCCGCCGCAGGCTACCGCTGCGCGCCACTTCGGTAAAATAGATAGCGAAACGTGAAAATGGGCTCATCGTGGACCTGTTCTCTTTTTTGCAACAGCTGAATGAATTCTTGCTGATGGATGTCAACACCCTAATATGGCAACAATAAACTCACAACAATTAAACAAATATTTTTGTGAGCAGGAAGAGAAGCCATGAACAGACCACAACCTACCCCACCCGCCCACTGCACCTTTGCGCCAGAGGACTGGCTGCGCCTGGCAAAATGCTGGCACCCGGTTGCCCGCGCCTGCGATATTGGCCCCGCCCCGGTGAAAGCCACCCTGCTTGATGAACAGCTGGTCATCTATCGTATTAAGGGCCAGGTGGTCGTTGCACGCGACGTCTGCCCCCATCGCGGCGTACCGCTGACGCTCGGTTTTCACGATGAAGAGGGAATTGTCTGCCCGTACCACGGCCTGCGCTTCGGTGAGGATGGCCGCTGCAACCGTATCCCTTCCAGCCCCGACCAGCCGGTACCGGCGAAACTCAACCTCACCAGCTTTGCGGTAGAAGAACGTTATGGCCTGATCTGGACCTGCCTGGCCTTCGATCCGCAAGACCCGATGCCGCTGCCGGTGATGCCGCACTGGCACGACGATGGCTTTCAGCAAATCAACTGCCCGGCTTTTGAGGTCAACGGTTTTGCGGGTCGCCAGGTCGAGGGATTTCTTGATGTTGCCCATTTTGCCTGGATCCATACCGGGACTTTCGCCGACCCCAATAACCAGGTGGTGCCGGACTACAACCCGCAGGAGACGGCGTTTGGGTTTATCGCCGATTACTGGAGTTCAGTCGGCAACTATCCCGCCAGCACCGAATTTCGCGCGCCGGAAGGCTTCCAGTGGCTGCGCCATTTTGAAATGCATTTGCCGTTTACCGCCACCCTGACGATTCATTTCCCCGAGGACGCCAGGCTGGTGATTATGAACGCCGCCTCGCCGGTATCCTCGCGCATTACTCGTATGTTCGCGCCCATCGCGCGCAATTTCGATCTGCACGTACCGGTGGAAGACGTTCACGCCTTTAACCTGCGCGTCTTTGAGGAAGACCGCATGATGGTAGAGACCCAGCGCCCGGAAAGATTGCCGCTGGATTTAACGCTGGAAGCGCATATTCCTGCCGACCGCAGCTCCATCGCCTATCGGCGCGGGCTGAAGAAAATGGGCTTCGGCGATTTTTTCCTCGTGTAAGTGGAGCAGCACTATGAATGAGGTATTACAGGTCATTGTCGACGGCCTCTGGCGTCAGGGAAGCCAGAGCCTCGCCGTCAGGCTGGTGGCGCCGGAGGGTCAGACGCTCCCTGCCTGGCAGCCCGGCGCGCATATTGACGTTCATCTGCCGTGCGGCATTATCCGCCAGTATTCGCTGACCGGCCCTGATAGCGTCGCTGACGGATATCTGATTTGCGTGGCCCTCGACAGCGCATCCCGCGGCGGCTCGCGCTACATTCATCAGCAGCTGCGCCCCGGCCAGACGCTGTTGATTTCCCCTCCGCGCAATCTGTTCCCTCTGCAGGCGGCAGAGCGGGTGACGCTGCTGGCCGCCGGCATCGGGATTACGCCGCTGTATGCCATGGCGCTAAGGCTGGAGGCAGAAGGCGTGCCGTTTACCCTGCACTACTATCTTAAGAGCCGCGCGCGCGGGGCGTTTATCCGCGAACTGCAACAGCGATTTAGCGCCGAAAGCGTGGTAATTCACTGTTCAAGCGAAGGGCGCAGCGCCAGGCAAAACCTGGATGCGGCGCTGAATAGTGCACATGCCGGGCAGCCGATATATCTCTGCGGGCCGGCAGGATTTATGGCCGCCGCGCACCGGGCCGCCCTGGCGCAGGGATGGGCGGAAGCGCGGATCCACAGCGAAGCCTTTCAGCCTGTCGCTACGCCAGCGGCGTGCGCAGAGGAAAACACCTTTAACGTGATCCTTGCCTCCTCGGGCGAACGCTGGCCGGTACCCGCGCATAAAACCATCGCTCAGGTCCTCCAGGAGAACGGCATCGCCGTCCCCCTCTCCTGCGAAATGGGGATTTGCGGCGCCTGCCTGACGCCGGTTATTGAAGGCATCGTCGACCACCGCGATACCGTGCAGTCGGAGGCAGAGAAATCCGCCAGCGCGCAGCAGATAGCCCTGTGCTGCTCGCGCAGCCGGTCAGCGAATTTGTGCATTGATTTATAGCCCGGCGGCGTTGGCCTGTGACCTGCCCGTAATACAATCAATCATAAGCCAGCGGGGGCACCGAGGGTTAATGACGAATAAGTACGATTTAACAGGCTCCATTGCCTCAAGCAATAATCTTATGAAGTAAAGGCGTTATCGCGATACATGAAAAACATCGCGGCTGGCGAATGTTGTATGCAGTATTAACGAAAACTCCACTGCACGCTGATGACAAAAACGGCCGGGAGAATAATTCCGCTTTCGATGCCGAAATAATCGGTAAAGTTATACTGGAGACCATGGTAAATATAGGGAGAAAATCCAATGCCGGTCGCATCTTTAAAATCCTTATATGAGCCATGGTCGCCGCAGTGCTCAAAAGCATCGAAGAAAAATTCGCCGACGTAGCCATAAATCCCCTTAAATACCCAGCCGTTGCCCAACGACGCCCAGTCGCGGCGTACCCCGAGCGCAATACAGCGATCGTCAAAGCTGTTTTTCATCGTCCCGACCAGCAGGCTGTACTTCGAATCCGCGGAGAACTTGCGTTCAACCGAGGCAAACTGGTTATCAAAGCCCTCGGTGTACTGGCCGTGATTGTTTGACAGATGATAGATCCAGGAGCCGGTATTAACCGAATAAAGAGTGATTTCATCAGCCTCTGCGGCCGTCGACGCAGCCATCAGGGCAGCACTCGCCACGGCGATGGTTATCTTTGTGCCCATTAACATCATCCTCTGCTTGAGGTCGCCGCCCGGTTGGATAATCAGAGTATAGAAATCGTCGGTGGCCCCTGCCTGAGAAATGATAAATTTTCTGCAAAAAGATATTTAAATGTAGTTTCAAAGATGAATAATATTTAGATAGCGCATTTCGTCAGATAATTATGCCGCCAGGAAGCGAAAAAATCAGATATGATTATATTTCTCTGTTCCAGGATTGATTAAGGAGTCATAAAATACCTGGCGTGCCACCAGGCATTTTTTGCAATAGCATTAACGCTGGCAAATGTTAATCAGCAATTCCGCCATCCAGCGGTGGCTCCTCTCCTGGGCCGCCGTTTCATGCCATGAAAGATAGCAGGTGCGACTGTTCATTTCTAAAGGCAGCGGCAGCAGCTGGAGCGCAAACTGTTCTTCAAACTCTTTGGCCAGCCACTCAGGCGCAATGGCCACCATATTGGTTTGCGACACCACGCTCAGCACGCTGACCATGGCGTTTCCGTGGAATGCGACGCAGGCCTGCTGTTCCTCAGAGCTATACCAGGGATGGCTGAATGAGCCGTAGCGATCCAGCGCGACGGTAGCGTGCTGCTCGCGATAAATATCCAGCTCGGTCAACGGCGATGCAATACGCGGATGATTCCGCCTGGCCACCAGCACCATGCGATCGTTGAACAGCGGGATGCTGGTGAACTCCGGGTGGTTGAACTTGTTGTAATCGAGAACAAATTCAACTTCCTGATAGCGAAGCTGGTTGATGACCTGCTGGCTTAGGGTAGATTTAAAGGAGAGACTGACCCGAGGCGCAATCTCGCTCACTTTATTAAAAATAAGCGGTGTCAGATAGTTATCCAGCGGGCTACAGACGCAAAGATGGTAAATACGTTCGCAGTCCAGCGGATCGAACAGCGTATCCGGTAGCTCATTTTGCACCAGCTGCAGAGCGCGTCGAACCGAGCCGAATAGCTGAAAGGCGCGATCGGTCGGTTTAATCCCACGACCGTTACGGACAAACAGTTCATCCTTAAACAGCACCTTGAGGCGCGATACCGCGCTGCTCACCGCTGGCTGAGACATGCCGAGCGTTTGTGCCGCCTTGGTTAAGCTTTGCTCTTGCATAACGGTATCGAAAATAGTCAGCAGGTTAAGATCGACTTTCCGTAATACGGGCTGCAGGACTTTCGGTTCAGAGGTTGGTTTAGATATTGTATTTTCACTCATGTAGGGAACTCCACCAGCACATTAATCAGCGATCCTGCTTCGTAACACTGAGACCTTTCGCCAAAGCAAAAAAACAGGCAGATAAATCATCATCGGCCACAGTAGCCATGTGTTATCGGTTTCCAGCAGCACGCTCAAATGGACGAAACTTATTAGTAAAATGGTAAACAGCAGAAGAATATGAAACGTGTTGTGTTTTCTGGAGAAAACGGCATAGCGGTAAAGCATTATTTTTCCTTTCGTTCACTCCTTGAACAAAAGAGAATACCATATAAAAAGTGGTGAAATTTCTGAAAAATACGCGACTTAATCCGAATAAGTTAATTCTCATTGAAATTATTAAGATGTTCTTAGGTAAATCGCAGAAAAAACCAAAATCCAGATATTAATTTACCGGCGGTAACCAATAATACTTTTCATTAACATTCCATCGCGATGAATAACTGACAACGGAAACTATTACACGCGTAATGGTCACCTCAATGCAGTAATCGTCATAAAGCGATTATCGGACTGTGATAAAGAAATCGTTAATTTCAGCGCTAGCATCTTTAGCGCGCGTGATGACCGGGAAAGGCTGACGGACGGTCGGCGGTTGCCAGGTGTGCAATGTTAATCAGTGGGCTAAATCGGATTTGGGCCGCCATCGAGGCCTCGAACCCCGTTCCCTACAACGTACGTCGTTCGCTCTTCCTGATGAGCTAATGGCGGTCAGATGCTAATCGCTCAACGTCAGCAGCGGCGTGCCGATAACGATGAGCGGCGCGCATGGTATCGAGAATAATTAGCCATGTAAATAATATAAATGCATGAAATATCCCTGTGACAGCGCTATCTGCTGGAAAGTCGCCGCCCCGTTAAGCAGACAGACAAAACCTTACACGGTACCCTCTTGAACATTGATAAGTATTGTTTATGATCCTCGGTTCTGAAACGTACGGGTCACCTATGCGCAATCGTCAGCTTCCTGGAAAATGGTTTTTGGTATTGACTTGCCTGGTCATGGCTATTTGCCTTGTTCAGCGGGCGGTCTATGTACACCATTTTTTGGACAACGCCGCGCGCCAGGTTCAGGAACCCGCCGTCAGCGCACTGTCGCAGCAGCCGTCAGCGGATGAAGCTGAGCAAGGGCCCTCTCCCTGTCAGCTGAGCGCCAAATCTCTGCTCTGCGCGCAGCCGCTGTTCTTCGATGGCGCCTTACCGGCCATCATTCTGTTCCTTACTCTGCTTCAGCTGCCTGCCGCGGCACGTGCCTGGGTATTCCGGGACGATCCCGTTCGGCCGCCCACGCTACGAATTCATCTCAAAAACTGCGTTTTCCGTGAATGAAAAAATCGTTTTTTAAACGATTAATTTTTTAATTCACGGAGAAAATAATGCTGAATATCTTCAGGGGCCTCGTCTTCCTGTTGCTGACCTGCGCGAGCGTTGCTCATGCGGCAGACACCGGATGGCTGACATCCCCACAGAACGACCACGCCCGGGTCCGCTTCCAGGCGGAGAAAGAGAACGATCGGATCGACGCCCTGCTCTCTATTGAGCTGGCTTCCGGCTGGAAAACTTACTGGCGCTCGCCGGGTGAGGGCGGCGTCGCCCCGCAAATCGTCTGGCATAACGGTGAACAGGCGCAGTGGTACTGGCCGGTTCCCTCAAGGTTCGAGATTTCCGGTCTGACGACCCAGGGCTACCATCAGCGGGTCGTTATCCCGATAATCATCACCGCCGTTCCCGGCGACCTGCTGGACGGTACGCTCACGCTATCCACCTGCAGCAACGTCTGTTTGTTAACCGACTACAGGCTGCGTCTGGATTTGAGTCAGCCCGCCACTGCCGGTTTTCAGGAGGCTTTTGCACAGGCGATGCGAACCATTCCGACTGATAAAGGCGTGTCGGACGATCTCGCCGCGCATCGGGTCGGCAGCGACCTGGTGATAACCGCCACCACGGTCGGTGAGTGGAAAAACCCCGCTATCTTTTTTGATCCCATGGAGGGCGGGATAATCGCTGGCGCTCCGCGCCTCCGTACCGAGGGCGCCAGCCTCAAGGTAACGGTACCGGTAACCGATGAATGGGGGGAAGAGCCCGCAACCCTTGCGGGGAAAGCGCTGTCGTTGGTGCTGACAAATGGCGCAAAGGCGCAGCAGACCAGTCTGACGATCGGCGCAGATCTTGCGCCAACCTCAACGGTTAGCCTCTGGAAGATGCTGCTTTTTGCCCTGATCGGCGGATTAATTCTTAACCTGATGCCCTGCGTGTTGCCGGTAATGGGCATGAAGCTCAGCGCCGTGCTGCAGTCCGGGTCAGATAAGCGCGCGATCGGGCGGCGTTTTCTTGCTACCAGCGCAGGTATTCTGACCTCATTTGTCCTGCTGGCGCTGATGGTAACGATACTGAAGCTTACCGGCGCGTCCCTGGGCTGGGGGATCCAGTTCCAGAACCCCTGGTTTATCGGCTTAATGATTGCCGTTACGTTTATCTTTTCGCTCAACCTGTTTGGCGTCTTCGAGGTGCTGCTACCGTCATCAGCCGTTAACCGGATGGCGACCGCCGGCGGCACCGGCATGGCGGGCAGTTTCTGTGAAGGCATTTTTGCCACGCTGCTGGCGACCCCCTGCTCTGCCCCCTTCCTGGGGACCGCCGTCGCTTTTGCGCTTGCTGCCCCACTGCAGGAACTGTGGCTAATTTTCCTGGCGCTCGGGCTGGGTATGGCCATCCCCTGGCTATTCGTCGCCCTGTTGCCCGGGTCGGCCGCTCTGATCCCGCGCCCCGGTCGCTGGATGAATTCACTGAAAATGGCGCTCGGCCTCATGATGCTGGCCTCCAGTTTTTGGCTGACGACGCTGCTGGGCCTCCATCTGGGTGAGACCCCCGGCGGCATTATTGCGCTGGTTCTTACCCTGGCGGCGCTGGCCGCCCTACGGGTAACCCATAAGCGTACGACATCTGCCTTCTGGCTGGTGATTATTGCGCTGGCGGCGTTTGCCGGCTTCCAGCTTCGCGGCCTGCTGGCAGGAGAACCCGCGCGCGCTACCACGGAGGCAATGGCTCAGCCGATCCGCTGGCAGCCCCTTAGCGAGGAGGCTATCCAGAACGCGCTGGCGGCGGGCAAACGGGTCTTTGTCGATATTTCGGCCGACTGGTGCGTGACGTGCAAAGTGAATGAACATCGGGTATTAAATCAGCCCGCCATCATTAGCGCGCTCTCCCAGCCCGACGTAGTAGCGCTGCGCGGGGACTGGAGTCTGCCCTCCGAACCGATCGCCCGTTTCCTGCGAAGCAGAAATCGCTACGCCATTCCGTTTAATCAGGTCTACGGCCCAGGCCAGCCGCAAGGCGACATACTGTCGCCGCTGCTCGATAAACAAACCGTCCTCAACGCCCTCAGCCGTGCCAAAGGTTAATTTACGATGAAAAAAACGCTGCTTGCTTTCACTCTTCTTTCGGCCTCTTTGCCGACACTGGCATCTTCGCCGCTTACCCCTGCGCAGGAGGCTCGCGTCCAGGCACTGGTGCAGGAGACGCTGCTTAATCATCCCGAAATCTTGATCGCCGCCGCCGAAAAGCTCGATCGGCAGAATGCCCTTGCCGGGCAGGAACAGCTTCAGCAGGTTCTTACTCAGTACGGCGATGTTATCTTTCACGATCCCAACTCGCCGCGTATCGGCGCGCAGCGACCGAAGCTGACGCTGGTCGTCTTTACGGATCACAACTGCCCGTATTGCAAAAAGTTTGACCCGTATCTGCAGAAGATTGTCGAGAAATATCCGGATGTTGCCGTGGTCTTTAAATTTCTGCCCTGGCGTTCTGAAAGTTCGCTGACTTCGGCAAGGGCTGCGCTAACTCTGTGGCGTGCGCATCCTGAACAGTTTGTGAAATTTAACCATATCCTGATGGCAAAAAAGGGATATCACGACGGCGCCAGCATTGAGCAAGCCAAGACGAAGGCCGGGGTCAGCGTAGCAACGCCGGATGAACAAAGCCTGGCGACGATTAAGCAAAGCCTGCTGGTGGCCGAAAAGCTCGGCATTCAGGGTACGCCAGCCACAATCGTCGGCGACGAGATGCTGTCGGGCTGGATCCCCTGGGAGCAATTTGACGCCATGGTCAGCGACGCGCTGAAAAAACAGTAACCCTCTCCGGGGTGGCCCCCCCGGAATTCAGAGATAATGAGATGAAATACATTCTACTGCTGGCGGCCTGGATAATGCCGGGCCTGGCATCTGCCGGGGAAGCTCTCCCTCAGATAGTGAAAAATTTTGGCGAACAGCAAGGGATCGCCCTGATTAAAGAGATCGATTCGCCCGGCGGGGTAAAAGGGTGGATCGGCCAGTATCAGGATATGGGGGTGACCCTGTTTTTGACGCCGGACGGAAAGCACGTGATTTCTGGATATCTGTATGACGAAAAAGGTAAAAACCTTAGCGAGGCCTATTTTCAGGAAGCCATCTATACCCCTTCAGGCCGCAAAATGTGGCAGACGCTGAATAATGCTCGTCCGCTGAAGGAAGGTGCGGATTCGGCTGCCAGAAAAATCTTTGTCTTTGCCGATCCTTTCTGCCCCTGGTGCAAAGCGTTCTGGTCGGCGGCGCAGCCGTGGGTAAAAGCGGGCAAGGTCCAGCTAAATACCCTGCTCGTTGCTTTTCTCAACCCGAAAAGCGGCCGATACGCTACGGCAATCCTGAACGCGCGCGATCCGGCCGCCGCGTGGCGAGAGTATGAGCTTTCAGGCGGCAAAAAAGTGCCGCATTTTGAGGGCGTTACTCCACGCGACACCTTTAATCTTCTTCAGCATCATCAAAAACTGATGGATGATTTGGGCGCCAGCGCGACGCCGGCTATTTATTACATGAATGAGCAGAATGAGCTCCAGCAGGTCATCGGCATGCCCGACGAACAGCAGCTGCGGGAGATGTTCGGGCCAGCGCCCTGACAGATAAGGCGCTCTGCGGGGCGCCTTGCCAACCCAGGCCAGAGTTCGTATTTTATGGCCTGTTCTGCCCGTTTGGGTCTTCAACGCTTGAGTTAATGAGGGATAATGGAACGCTTATTTGTCTACGGCACGCTGCGCCCGGGCCACTCTAACGCCCATATTATGGACAGCATTGGCGGAGAGTGGCAGCCAGGCTACGTCACCGGCACCTTTTATGAACGCGGCTGGGGAGCAGCAGCAGATTTTCCGGGCATTGTTCTCGACAAAAACGGCCCCCGGGTGCCCGGCTTTCTGTTTCTGTCGGCGAATCTCGAGGCCCATTGGGCCATGCTGGATGCGTTCGAAGAGGGCTACGATCGCGTTGCTGTTGAAGTCACCACCGATGAGGGTCAGCGAGTGACCGCCTGGACCTACCAGCTACAGCCGAAGAGGATCCCGTAGACGATTTCGCCCCGCACAGCGATTGCCGGCGGGGCATCGACCGCGACTAACTCAGGCATCGCGCCAGCCCATTGCCGGCGCAACGTGCTTCAGAATCGACTCAATGACATGCGCATTATATTCCACGCCCAGCTGGTTCGGCACCGTCAACAGCAGCGTATCCGCTTCGGCGATGGCCTCATCCTGTTTCAGCTGCGTGATGAGCTTGTCCGGCTCTGCGGCGTAGCTGCGGCCGAAAATAGCGCGGGTTTTCTCATCGAGGAAACCGATCGAATCACTCTCGTCACGGCCTGAACCGAAATAGAGACGATCGCGATCGTCCATCAGGGCGAAAATGCTGCGGCTAACCGAGACGCGCGGCGTACGGGTATGGCCCGCCTGTGCCCACGCTTCGCGATAGGCGCGGATCTGTTTCGCCTGCTGAATGTGAAACGGTTCCCCGGTTTCATCATCCTTCAGCGTCGAACTTTGTAGGTTCATACCCAGCGTTGCCGCCCACTTCGCGGTAGCATTCGAACCGGCGCCCCACCAGATTCGTTCGCGCAGACCTTCGGAATGCGGTTCCAGACGCAGCAGCCCCGGCGGGTTGGGGAACATAGGCTGCGGATTGGGTTTCGCAAAACCTTCCCCGCGCAGGACGTCCAGCAGCACTTCGGTGTGACGACGCGCCATATCCGACTCGTTTTCGCCTTCGCCCGGGACGTAACCAAAATAGCGCCAGCCATCAATAACCTGCTCCGGAGAGCCGCGGCTGATACCCAGCTGCAGGCGGCCACCGGAGATGAGGTCCGCCGCACCCGCATCCTCTGCCATATACAGCGGGTTTTCATAACGCATATCGATCACGCCGGTGCCGATTTCAATTTTTTTGGTTTTCGCCCCTATCGCAGCCAGCAGGGGAAACGGGGAACTAAGCTGGCGAGCAAAATGATGCACCCTGAAATAGGCGCCGTCCGCGCCCAGTTCTTCGGCGGCGACGGCAAGGTCGATGGATTGTAACAGCGCATCAGCGGCTGCACGCGTTCCGGACTGCGGCGACGGCGTCCAGTGACCAAATGATAAAAAGCCAATCTTTTTCATGACGAAGTTTCCTGGTTTGCAGGGAGTCGTCGGTAGAGCGCGCCTTATGACAAGCGTGTCTGCCGCGTATCCCACTACTCTACGCGTAACCAGGTGAGAATAAATATCGTTTGTTTAACCGAATACTTCAAATAAATTGATAAAGCTATTTGCCGCCTCCCGGCCATGGGCGGTCCTTCAGAGGCCGAAAATCGCTTCAATTTCAATTTTAAGGTCGGGTGAAAAGAGGCGGCTGACTTCAACGAGAGAGCTGGCAGGCAGATGGTCACCGTAGTTTTGATAGAGAACCCGGCGTAATGCGTCGATCTCAGCAAATGAGGTTATAAAAATAGTGACTTTAATCAGGGATGAAAAATCAACGCCTTCTGCGTCAGCGATGGTTCTGATCTGCTTAAAGATCTCCTCCGCCTGGGCGGCGATACTCCCCTGCTGCGCCTGCGTGCCGAACGCGGTTAACCCTGAAATATAGAGCGTGTTTCCGTGCGTTACCGAGTGAACGTAGGGAGCCTTGACTTCACCTAGTTGAGGGTAATTTTTCCGTACCACCTTGCTCATGCTGACATCCTTATTTAAGAGGAAACGAGTCGCCATCCTAACATGCTTTAGCTAAGGCATTCAGTATGTCTCCTCCTGGCAAAAAATAGCATTACAGCCCTTATCTATGCTCTCTTCGCAGCCTGGCAAGGCGTTGCTACGGTACCGATATCGTTGCAAAACGGATCGCATAATGGCCGTGATGACTAGCGTTGATGCCGCGCCATCGCGGAGAATTTAAGGCAAATATCCTGCACTTTGACGCTTATTGCATATACTTCAATGGCAGGTTGCGCTTCTTTAAGACGTTGCCGCTACGGTGGAGGCATCCTGCACTTATCTATATTGGATATTGGATTATTGGGTCTGATGAAAATATTAATCATGAAGCAGTAATGGAGGTATGGAACGATGGGATTATTAAGTTTTGTGAAAGACGCGGGCGAGA
This sequence comes from Klebsiella sp. CN_Kp066, assembly GCF_040065135.1. NCBI lineage: Bacteria > Pseudomonadati > Pseudomonadota > Gammaproteobacteria > Enterobacterales > Enterobacteriaceae > Klebsiella > Klebsiella sp. CN_Kp066. Next base: position 172,157 of record NZ_JBEAIU010000025.1, read on the forward strand.
AAATCTGGGATGCGGTATCTGGCGGCAGCAAGGAAGATCGGGCCGAAAAGCTGAAAAAACACATTGATAACCTTAACCTGCCCGGCGCTGAAAAAGTGAATATTGATGTCGCGGACGATGGCACCGCAACGATAACGGGCGACGTCGGCTCACAGGAAGATAAAGAAAAAATTCTGGTGGCGGTGGGTAACGTCACCGGGGTAGGCCAGGTCAATGATAGCGTTAATGTGACGCAGAGCGGAGCGGAAAGCCGTTATTACACGGTGAAATCCGGCGATACCCTGAGCGCCATCTCAAAAGCGATGTACGGCTCGGCTAATGACTATCAGCGTATTTTTGAAGCCAATAAACCGATGCTGACGCATCCCGATAAGATCTATCCGGGTCAGGTGCTGATTATCCCGGCGAAGCAGTAAGTTATTTCGCTAAGCTTCCGTCAGTTCACTCACCACACTTCGTTAATTACCGGCCGGTTTGCTGGTCGGTAATTCACTCTCAGCCATGTGAACGTTTATCAGGGCATTCTGCCTGGCAGCATCACAGGCCGCTTTAGTGGCCGGGAGAGATAATTTTTCTGTCAGTTAGGGATGGCTTCTGCCACGGCGAACCGCAGCCGTCGAGATGGCACAATCGATGCCCTCTCCTCTCATGGTCATCGTTCTAAAATATCTCTTTATCGCACAGAATAACTTTCGTCGCCGCTGGACCTTTATCACCGCGATGTATGGCAAATTCAACTTTTTGCCCTTCAAAGAGGGTATTAAAGTTATCGCCGTGAAGCGCTGAGTAATTAACGGCGATATCTTTGCTGCCATCAAGAGGAGAGATGAAACCAAACCCCTTCGATTCATTATACCACTTCACCAGACCTTTAATTCTTGAGGACATACTCCCTCCAGTTACACAGCATGAAATTGAGAGAAACGTACAGGATCAAATTTTGGACTCAAAAGGAGGGGATATCAGCGATAGCGCCTGGTCATGAGAACTGCTCAGTAGAGTTTGATGTTCGTTTATCGCGCACAGATTAGGTCATTAATGCACGGATAGCGATAATAAGCAAATCAATTTTTAGCCATCCAGATATCCTTGCGCGGCAAAAAAACTTTATCAGGATATTTACCTGGAAATAAGTCTTGCTATCTATAGTGATGTGTGTGACTAATGAGGGGTCGGTTTAGCATACAGACATAATAAAGCGGTTTAGTAAAGCAGTCCTCATCTTAAGTGTTATCCGTTGATAATTCTTCCTTTTGAGTCTCCTTATCGTTATTAATTAGATTCTGTGCGAAAACCCTTTTCGCCGTAAGGCTCAGATATGTTGAGGTATTATCAATGTCTAATAAAATGACTGGTTTAGTAAAATGGTTTAACGAATCAAAAGGTTTTGGTTTCATCACTCCGGACAACGGTAGCAAGGATGTTTTCGTCCATTTTTCTGCTATCCAGAGCGGTGGCTTTAAGACCCTGAGCGAAGGCCAGAAAGTCGAATTCACCATTGAAGATGGCCAGAAGGGTCCTTCAGCGGGTAACGTCTACGCTGTTTAAAGCGCGCTCCTGCTTTAATGACCCTGACATCACGTCGGGGTTATTTATAATGAGAGTTTTTGAGATAATCGCGTCATTTTGCTATTTTCATGCTTTCGATAACACCCCCCAAATGAAGCCCCCCGAGTATTGCTATAACCCCTCCCACTGGTATATCTCTTTGCAACAATAAATGCTCCCGTTTAGAGTCGTAATACCTTAAGCCACCGGCAAAGTACGCAAACCTCGTTTTAAATTAACGGCGAGCGACTTCAGCAATTAAAAAGATAAGAGTGTACAGCGTGTATCGTTCATGCTGCCAGTGAAGAGAGCCTGCCGATAAGGCGCGTCTCTATCAGTTTTTTCGCGATATTTTCTCAAGGTGGTTAAAGCCAGCACCTGCGGAAGGGGTAGTAATGATGATAGCCATCCTGAATGACGCAGCTACCCATTGATTATTCATGAAAATTTTAAAAAACGTCTAATTTAATTGATGTTTTAAAAAAAACGTAGTTACCATGTAGTACAGTTTAAAGCGATGCAAGGAATCAGCATGCCCTATCTGTTACTTACGCTGGCGGCCCTGTTTTGGGGAGGGAATTATGTTGTGGGGCATATTCTCGTTCAGGGCGCAGATCCGATTGTTATGACGGAAGCAAGGTGGGCGCTAACCGCCATGCTGCTGGTAGGGCTTTATCAACGTCAAATCCGCGAGAGTTGGCGATTATTGCGTGGAAATGCATCGACGCTGCTGATTTTAACGCTGTGTGGGCAGGTGAGTTTCCCGCTAACCCTCTATATCGGTCTGCAGACCACCTCCGCGCTAAACGCCGCAATTTATATGTCGGCGACCCCCTGCATGGTGCTGATGATTAACCGTCTGATTTTCCATGACCGGGTTTCAGCGCGTAACTGGTGCGGCGTTGCGTTTAGCACCGCAGGCGTACTGCTGCTTCTGCTGCACGGCAATCTGACCTACGCCGAGGGACTCAAAGGATTTAGCCAGGGCGACCTGTGGGCCATGGGGTCTGCGCTAAGCTGGGCGGTTTATTGCTCTCTGCTGCGTAATAAAGATCGGCGTATTCCCGCCAACGCTTTCGTCGCCGTCAGTTCACTTATCGGCTCCCTGATTCTGCTTCCGGTGGTCATTTTCTGGCTATGGCGACACCCCGCCACCTCGTTCGCCGCGTACCACGATATCTCTTTCCTCACCGGCCTGGCGTATCTGGTTATCTTCCCCTCGTGGCTGGCCTATTTGTTCTGGAACAGAGGCATCGCCGCCATTGGCGCGACTCGCGGTGAAATTTACACTCACCTTATTCCGCTATCTGGCGGGATATTGAGTATTCTGTTTTTACATACCCGGCCGCATCTCTATCACTTACTGAGCACGCTGTTAATTTTAATTGGCATCGCGATTTGTTCGATCGCAAAAAAGGAAACGGTGCATTCGTAAGCAGGAATGCACCGTTTTAACCCTGACAGGGGGAGGACAGACTCTCAGCACCTGCGCATTAAAACGGGCGACAGGAACTTCGCTTAGACGGACTCACCGAAGGCAATGTTATTTATGCTGTAAAAGCAATGCGTTTCAGTCCCTCCACCGCTTTTTCGAGGTACGCGCGCGGACACCCGAGATTAAGGCGGATAAAACCGCTGCCGGTTGCGCCAAAGCTGTTTCCCATTGAAGGGGCAATACCCGCAACATCCACCATGAGCCATTTCAGCTGTTCATCGTCCAGTCCCAGCCGTTTGCAGTCTATCCATAGCAGATACGTCCCTTGAGCAGGGATGATGCGCGCCCACGGTAGATATTGCTCAACCTGCTGAATAAACCACCGTCGATTTTCTGCCAGATAGCGCAGTAGCTCATCCAGCCAGGGAGCGCCGTGTTGCCACGCAGCTGTGCTCGCCTCAATAGACAACGCATTGAAGACGTCCAGTCCATGAGCATCGAGACGGCGCATAAATTGTTCACGCAGCGCCGGCGACGGTATGAGAAAGTTCGCAATGCGTAGGGTAGATAAACCAAACGTTTTACTGGCGGAGGTGGCGGATATCACGCGTGAATGCCAGCGCTCCTCTAAATGCAAGACCGAGGTAAATGCTTCCCCTGGAAGCAGTAAATCGGCCCAGATTTCATCGGAAATTAAAATAACATCATACTCTTCACACAACCGGAGCAACTCACTCAGTTCCAGAGCTGACCAACACCGACCGGTTGGATTATGCGGATTGCAGAGGATCATTAGCGGCGGGCGCTCTGTACGAAACAGCCTTTCCAGATGATCGAGATCCATTCTGTAGCCCTGGTCAGGCTCCTCATACAGCGGATTATCCAGCAGGCGTCTACCGTTGAGCGAAATAATTTTGGCAAAAGATCCATAATAGGGTCCCTGAACCACCACCCCTTCACCGGGGTGGCTCAGCATTTGCACGAGGAGGGATAATCCGGGAACCACCCCTTCAATACTGCATATCCACTCTGGTTTTATAGCCAGCTGATGCCGCGTTAAGAACCATGAGATTAATGCGTCATAGTAGGTTTGCGGTCGTTCGCTGTAACCAAAAATACCGTGTTCAATACGCTGAACTAAGGCTTTCTGAACGTCCGGCGGGCAGCTAAAGTCAAAATCGGAAACCCACATCGGCAACAGTTCAGTGGCTTCTTCGCCAAAATAGCGCGTCATAAAATCCCATTTCAGCGATCCGGTATGGTGGCGATCAATTATTTTATTAAAGTCCATCTGGCTTCCCTTCCTGTTCTGTGGCCAGCATATTCGTTGCATTTTCTGCGGCTGGGGAGGTTTTCGCGATACCGATTCCGGTAAAGCCGAAAAATAAGGCAAAGAAGATAGCGGCATAGCACTGAACCGCCCAGGGCAGTAAATCCAGGGTGCTCACTCCCAGCGTCGTTGCCATATAGACCCCGGCAGAGGTCCAGGGTAATAAAGGCTCAATAACGGTGCCCGCATCTTCGATGGTTCGAGAAAGATTTTTGGTATCCAGCCCCATACGCCGGTAGGCATCTTTGAATAATTCAGCGGGTACCAGAAGAGCCAGTTTTCCATCGCTCGTTGCGCCAGTTACCAGAATAGTGGTGCCAATGGTGGCGGCGATGAGCTGACCGACGCTGTGAATAACCGTCAATAGGCGGTTGATAATAATGTTGAGCGCCCCCGTTAAGGTTAAAGCGCCGGCAAAGGAGAAAGCGCAAAATACCAGCAGAATGGTGCTCATCATAGAGAACATACCGCCACGGTTGAGCAGTCGCGGCACATCAGCAATGATGCCTTCGCTCCCCTGCGGGAACATGGAGATGTTGAAACCGTCAATAAAGGCATCCAGCCCCTGCTTAAGGCTAAGCCCCTGCATCACGACGCCGAGAATCAGGGCTAACACGCAGGCGCCCAGCATTAAAGGAATGACCGGTTTTTTGCGAACCGCTCCCCACAGAACAATGACGGGCGGTAAAATCAAAACGATATTAAAGCGGTACAGCGACTCCAGCGCATTGACAATATCGGTGACCCGCTGCGGCGTGGCGACCTCGCCCAGCATATTGCTGTGACCGGAGATAAGATATACCGCCGCGGCAAGCAGAAAGCTGGGGATTGTGGTCCATAGTAAGTGCTGAATATGCTCGAAGAGCGTGGTATCGGCGACAATGGCGGCGAAGTTGGTGGAGTCAGACAGCGGTGAAATTTTATCGCCGAAGTAAGCCCCGGATACCACCGCCCCGGCAGCCGCCGCCAGGGAGACGTCCAGCCCGGCCGCGACCCCCATCAGCGCCACCCCCACCGTTCCCGCCGATCCCCATGATGTTCCGGTACACACCGAGACGACGCTGGTCAAAAAGAATGCGGCAATAAGAATATACTCAGGACTGATTAATTTAAGCCCCCAATACACCATATAAGGAATGGTGCCGCTGAACATCCAGGTGCCAATTAAAGCGCCAACGCAGATGAGGATCATAATGACTGGCATCGCTTTCGCCAGTTTATCCACGACCGAACTAATGATCTCTTCCCACGTAAAGCCCTGCCATAAGGCTAATACGGCGGCTACGGCAGCGGAACAGAGCAGTAGTGGTTCGATTCGCAACCCCATGATGCCGTAGCCAATAATTAACAGCATTAGCATGGCTAAAATAGGGACGGTGGCCAGGCCAAATGAGAGCGTTTTTTTCTGCTTTTGAGAGGCATTCATAGCTAGAACTCCAGTCTGTAAGGTCGTTCAAGGGTAACTGCCCCCCCTTTTGCCTGACTGTGATCCTCCGTTCGCCTTCATGTAAGCGATTACATGAGACTATTAAATTTGAAGCCGATCACACTTGTGAGGCTTGACGATTTAACTACCGCTCCCGGGAGGAAGAACGGAATCGCGGACCACCAGCTCCGCAGCGAAGCTATTGACGCAGGGCTGCTGGGTGGCGCCTTTAAAGAGCTGGATCGCCAGCTGCGAAGCGCAACGCGCCATTCGCTCAACCGGGTAATGCATTGTTGTCAGCGCCGGATAGAGATAACGCGCCATCACCACATCATCGAACCCGACAATTGAAAGCTGCTGCGGTAGCGTAATGCCTTTCAGATGCAGGATACGCATGATGCCGGCCGCCATCACATCATTAAAGGTTACCGCCGCGGTAAAAGGGATCCCGCAGTTAAGAAGCTGATGCGCCGCGCGTTCGCCGCCTTCTTCGTTAAAAGGAACGCTTATCACCCAGCTCCTGTCCGGGGTAATGCCGTATTCCGCTAACGCCTGGCGATAGCCTTCCAGCCGCTCGCGACGATCGATTATCGGTAAGTCGCTCGTCACGCAGGCAATACAGCGGTGCCCCTGCTCAAGTAAATGCAGCGTTGCCTTTTTTGAGGCCTCGCAGTTCTCCAGCCAGACGCAGCGATTGGCCATCCCGGCAATATAGCGATTTACCACCACCATCGCGGGGAAATGGGCGGCATAACGTAGCAACTCCTTTTCCGCCAATCTGCTCGCATGGACCACGATCGCCTCACAGCCCTGGTTGATTAGAAAATCCAGCCCGGCTTTTTCCATCCCTTCATCATGTCCGCCGCTGCATACCATCAAGCGGAATTGTTCCTGCCGTGAGACCTCCTCGACGCCGCGGGCGAGGCGAGCGAAAAAGGGATCGGCAAGGTTGCCGGTCAATAACCCGAGCATATCGCCGCTGCGTTTCGCCAGCGCCAGCGCCGCGGCATTGCGATGATAATTCAGTTCACGCATCGCTTTTTCAACACGCTCACGCGTTACCGGTTCAACCCAGGCGGTTTGATTAATAACGCGCGAAACCGTCGCGGTTGAAACCCCCGCAAGTTGTGCAACATCCTTTATTGTTGCCATATCCCTTCCTTTTATGCTTTAGATTTAACTGAGATTCATAGTACCGTGGTGGTGATATTTTCTGTAGCGATCGCTGTCGTTTTATTTAAAACCGCAAAATCCCCCTGGATCACTTTATCAATTTTAATAATAGCTTTAGTTTTAGCTTCATTGAGGTTTGCGCTCTTTTTGTAAAAGATCAACATAAAGAATTAACAAATAGAACATTCTAATCATATCATCCCCACAGCGTGTTATTCAGATATTATATTCTTTTCCATCAGGGACAATTTCTTACATATCTCCACGTATAATGATGCATCTGCCTTGTTGCCTGCTGTTCATTATGATGGTTTACATATGTTCATCTCCTGGTATTTCCCTTTGTCATGCCAGCCGCTATAACTAACGTCATTAAGGCGCCAACTTATCTTTGTAGGAGCGGATAATGAAAGTGCTCAGTAAAAGACAAATATCATTAATCAATCATTTAACGCAGGAAAGTGGCTGGCTGGCCACCTCCCGGGCGGCAAAAATACTCAATATTTCAGTCAGTACGCTCAGACGAGATGTTGAAGCTATTAACCTTTATTTCACTGATAAAGGTCATTCTGTACTCAGTAAACCCGGTCTGGGCCTGAAGCTTGAGGCGAACGACGTTGTTCCCCTCCCCCTTATCTCCGGGGATGCGCAGGTTGTAAACATACTTAAAAACAAGCGGCTGGTGGGCATTGCGACCGATTTGCTGACGCATTCTCCCACGCCATTATCTATCAGCTTTTTAGCTGAGAAATACTTCATCAGTCGCTCTTCCATTGTGGAAGACCTAATTAAGATTGAAAAATGGCTAGAGTGTTTCTCCCTTAGAATGATAAAGAACCATACCGGTACGTTTATTGACGGTAATGACTATGACATCCGCATGGCGCTTAAGGAGATCATTACTCATAGCGTTTTATGTAACTATCACATGACCGATAGCAGAATCGATAGGTTCTCTCGCGTACAGCTTATCAAAGAATTTGGTAAAGACAACGTGGCCAACTGTATCAATTTGATTGCATTTATCGAGGATGAATTAACCTGCGCCATTAGCGAGCCCTACTATACCAATCTGTTTTCACATTTACTGGTCACCATCAGACGTCTGGAGAAGAGAATCGTTTGCCCGGCTGATGAAGCTGCGCCAGTGCATGACAACAAGGAATGGCAGATTGCTGAAAAAGCTATCGCATGGCTTGAGCAGAAATATACGCTCAGGTTCCCGCAAATCGAGATTAATTATATTTATCAATATCTTGTTTCATCCGGTAAGCATCCCGTTCATGCCGTCCATCCTGACAGAGGAGTGCAGGACCAGGAAGCGTTACATTATGCCATTAAGTTAACCAGTCTACTTTCGCAGCTGCTTAAATGTGATTTAATCTCCGATCAGCCGCTCTTGAACGCTCTGGTTATGCATATTAAGCCGATGTTGAACCGTCTGGCTTTCCGCATCATTATTCATAACCCTTTGCTGGATGAGATTAAAAAAGAACTTTCTCCTGTATTTTTAGCGGTCAGAAACGCAACTATGCAAATCAATAATTACAGCAAACACGATCCCCCCTCTGAGGATGAAGTCGCCTATTTAACGGTATACATCCAGGCGGCAATCGAAAAGATTAAAGAAAATAAGAAAATCATCCTTGTCTGTTCAAGCGGAGTCGGTACATCTCAGCTCCTGTATAGCCGGATTACCAAAGCCTTCCCCGACTGGGAGATTATCGACATTGTTCCCGGCAGTCGATTAAAGGAAACGTTAGCTGAAAAGAAGTGCGACCTAATCATATCCACCATCCGAATAGAGGAAATGATGATCCCTGTTGCCTATGTTTCCGCACTATTTTCTGCGAAAGACATCATTCGGGTGACCGAAGCCTTATTCAGTAAACGCCAGACTCAGGAGAGTGAATATGTTAAATAAAATAGTAATCAGCGATCTGTTAAGTAAGGCCTGCGTTATTACTGAGATGCAGGCAAAAAGTAAAATCGACGTCATCGAGCAGTTGACTCAGGCGCTGTGCGATGAAGGCGTCATTGATAATAAACAAGGTTTTATTAAAGATGTCCTGGCTCGTGAAGCCCTGGGATCGACTGGTTTTGAAAACCAAATAGCCATTCCTCATGGCAAATCCTGTTGGGTCAATGAAACAAGGATAGCCGTCGCAAAACTGAAGGATAATGTCGACTGGGAAACCATGGATAGTTCAGATGTTAAGCTGGTTATTCTTTTTGCGGTAAAAGAAGCCGACAGCGGAGCGGGACATATAAAAGTTCTCGCTCGTATATCTATCGCCCTGGGTGACGATGAGGTTGTTGAAAAGCTAATTAATGCCAGTTCGCCAGAGGAACTCTACCGCTTAATTATTAACAATACCGGAGAGTAGTATCCTCATAAGGAGAATAATATGAAAATAATTGCCATTACCGCCTGTCCAACAGGCGTTGCACATACTTACCTTGCAGAAGCCAATCTTAAAAAGAACGCCCTTAAAAAAGGCATCCCTTTACTCGTTGAAACGCATGGCGCCGTAGACAGTGAATATATTTTTACCGAGGAGGATATTCAACAAGCAGATATTGTTTTAATCGCCGCGGATAAGGTCATCGATCTCTCTCGTTTCCATAACAAAAATATAATCCGCGTCTCGGTGACTCGCGCCGCAAAGGATGCAGCAGGATTACTGGACGAGATTGTCACCGGTAAATTACAGCCACAACGACACCTGGCGGCAGACGATGCTCAGGAATCGCCGAAAAAAGATAAAGATAAATCACTGGTGTCTCAAATTTATATTCATCTTATCACCGGCGTTAACCTGATGATCCCGTTCGTCGTTGCCGGCGGTATTTTAATCGCGCTGAGCTTCTCATTTGGTATTACCGCGGCAACGCCGGGAGATGAAAATTTTAACCCGCTGGCGAAAATGCTCTCTGACATTGGCGGTGGCGCGGCCTTTGCGCTGATGCTACCCGTTCTCTCGCTCGGAATCAGTAAATCGATTAGCGGCAATATGGGGATAGTGTCGGGCGCGGTCGGCGGCATGATGGCCATTCAGACAGGGTCAGGTTTTCTGGAGGCTTTGCTGGCGGGTTTTCTGGCCGGATACGCCACGCTGCTCATCGTCAAATATATCAACCTTCCCAAATCGATAGCGGGCCTGAAGCCTATTTTAATCGTGCCATTGCTGAGCGTTTTTATTACCGGGGCGTTAATGGTGCTGGTGATTGGCGAACCGATTAAGTTTCTTCTCGACTCGCTGACAGCGTTCCTCGAAAACCTGGGCAATACCCACGCAGCAATTATGGGCCTTTTGATAGGCATGATGGTGGCGTTTGATATGGGCGGTCCCCTTAACAAGACTGTCTGCATGTTTGCAATTGGCTTGATGTCGACAGGGATCTACGAACCTATAGCGGCCTGTATGGCGGCAGGAATGGTACCGCCGTTGGGTATTGCGCTCGCCACCACGCTGTTCGGGCGGAAATTCTCCCGTCAGGAGAGGGACACCGGTAAAGTCACCTATGTTCTCGGCCTGTCGTTTATCACTGAAGGCGCTATCCCTTATGCCGTAGCCGATCCGCTACGCGTTATTCCCGCTATCGTCGCCGGCTCCGGGCTGGCAGGCGCGCTCTCCATGGCTCTGGGATGTGCCTCCAGAGCCCCACACGGCGGCATATTCGTCATGTTTATTCCCAATGTGATCACCCACGTTGTGGGATATATCGTCGCCATCGCCGCCGGCGCGTTACTCACCGCGATTATTCTGCGTTTTATTAAAAAAGACAGCCCTGAAACTGTACAGGAGATGTAGTCATGCTTATGAATATGAAGGATTTATTATCTGTAGCTCAGCAACATAAATTTGGTATTGGCGCTTTTAATATTGCTTCTGCCGAATTCGCCAGAGCGGTTATTGAGGTTGCAGAAAAGCTGCGTTCGCCGGTTATTCTTGAAATTCATCCTGATGAACATGATTTCACCGGCGATGATTTTATTTTCTATCTTCGTGAACTGGCTATCAAAGCAACGGTACCGGTCGTCATTCACCTGGATCATGGGCAGACTCTGGAGCAGGTTATGCGGGCGATTCGCACCGGCTATACCTCAGTGATGATTGATGCTTCAGCGCACCCGCTGGAAGACAATATCGCTATCACACGCCGCGTGACGGAAGTCGCTCATGCTGCAGGTGTTTCCGTTGAAGCTGAACTGGGTACCATCGGCGTGGCACAAGGCAGCGGCGAAGGCGGGCATGGCGAAATACTGTATACCGATCCGCAGCAGGCTGAGCAATTTGTCAACGAGACCGGGGTCGATACGCTGGCGGTCGCGATTGGTACATCGCATGGCTTATATCCTGCAGGAATGCAGCCAAAACTGGATATCGAAAGGCTGAAATCCATTAAACAGCGGTTAACCATCCCGCTGGTTCTTCATGGCGGATCGGGAAATAAGGATGAAGAAGTCGCCGAGTCTATCCAGCACGGGGTCGGAAAAATCAATATTTCCAGCGACATGAAAAAAGCATTCTTTGTTGCTCTGGAAGAAGAGCTGAAATCAGGCAGCCACGAACCTAACAGCTTATTTATCAGGCCAATGGAAGCCGCAAAAGCCGTTGTGGTTCACAAGATGCATTTGTTTTCATCTATCGGCAAGGCGGCGCTCTACGTCTGAGGTATGCGATGGGAGCAGAGGAAGTCGTGACCGACTCTGTTGCTGATGCCCTAAAACAGGGAATGAATCAGCGAAATGAAGCTCATCTCTCAGATGGGCACCCGTTGCAGTAAAACAGGCATAAAAAAACCCGCTTCGGCGGGTCTTTTTATGGGCTGGAACCTCAGAATATTCCAACACTACAAAGCAACAAGGGGTTACCTTTCGGTAACCCCTTGTTTTATTTGGCGGAAGCGTAGTCCGCCATACTCAAATCCATGGCAATCCAATACAAACCATAACTATATTGATTTATAGATATTTTTTGTGAATTTGGTCCAATTCATTCCAACCTAAACCTGTAGTATCTCAGTATAAATGGCACAACAAATGGCACAACACTTTTGTTGTGCCTGCAGATAATGATATGAGGCCCCACATGGCAATCCTGACCGACACCAAAGCTCGGCATATCAAGCCCGGCGACAAAGCCCTGCCTCACGGTGGAGTGATTGGGCTTACACTTAATCCCACAAGAGCAAACAAAGGCCGGGGTTATTGGATCTTTCGTTACGTTAGCCCTGTGACACAAAAACGGCGCCAGGCCAGTCTCGGGACTTATCCAGAAATCAGCATCGCGGAGGTAGGAAAAATAGCCTCAGCAATGCGTGAGCAGTTGGCAAAGAACATCGACCCTCTTGAAGAGAAGAGTATCCAACAACAAAATGAGAAACGGAAAGCATCTATCCCAACATTTCAGTCAGCCGCAGAAACACTTCACCCTACTCTGCTTCCGGGATGGAAAAACATTAAGCATGGAAAACAGTGGATAACCACATTACAAACTCACGCTTTTCCCATTCTTGGAGTCAAAACATTAGATACCATCAATGCTGCTGATATTGCTGAAATTCTCTCTCCTATTTGGCTCTCTCATCCGGCAACGGCGAAAAGAGTTAAACAGCGGATTTATACCGTGATGGAATGGGGGCTGGCGCAAGGTTACTGTAAAATAAATCCCGTTGATGTGGTTGCCCATTTGCTGCCGCAGCAAAACAAACTGGCAACACGAGCCAGGCACTTTCCTGCTATGCCATGGAAGGCTATCCCTCTGTTTTTCGCTAACCATTTGCATTCCGACAACGCATATGACGTCAGTCGGGCTCTGCTAGCAATTGTGATTTTAACCGCCTGCCGCTCAGGAGAGGTCAGAGCCATGAGATGGTGTGAAATTAATGAAAAACAACAAATATGGACAATTCCTCCCGAGAAGATGAAAGGTGGCATTCAGCACCGTGTGCCCCTGACAAATCAAGCGATAAAGATAATCCTGAAGATGAAAGGAAGACATAAAGATCTGGTTTTCCCGTCCGTGCGTAAGCAAACCGTTCTTAGCGATATGGCCCTCACCTCTTTTTTACGTCGCGTTGAGGCCTCAAGTGATATTCCTGATAGAGTAGCCACTGCACATGGCTTTCGCTCAAGTTTTCGTGATTGGTGCAGCGAACATGGTTACTCACGAGATCTTGCTGAAAGAGCACTCGCCCATGCTATTCAGAGTAAAGTTGAGGCCGCTTACCATAGGACGGATTTGCTGGAACAACGTCGCCCTATGATGCAGGCATGGGCTGATTACGTATTTTCAGTAGTGACATAAAATTATTTCAGCGCCTTACGGGGCGTTTTTTACCTCATTCTTCCCTTTGCATCAGCTAATTACTTCCATACAAAAAAGAAGTTCCTGTTATCTTTCTTCAAATCTCGAAGCCTGTCGTAAAAGCCATCATCATTGATGAATTACGGCAACAATAAGAACTGACCAGGGCCGGAGTTCACTTGCCGCGCAATGGATCAATGGGCCTTTGAGCATGGTGTGGAACTACGGCTTATCCAGCCAGGTAAGCCAACGCAGAACGGATTTATTGAGAGCTTTAACGGACGATTTCGCGATGAATGTCTGAATGAAAACTGGTTCAGCGATATCGGTCACGCCAAGAGAATCATTAATGACTGGCGGCAGGGTTATAACGAACATCGTCCACATTCGGCACTAAATTATCAGACACAATCAGAGTTTGCAGCACGGAGGCGAAATGAAAATGTGAAGATAAACAAACCGACATTACTAACCGACGGTTGTATCTAATACTGGGGGCAGATCAATTGACCCACCCTCAAAGATGAGAATGCATATCATTCGTTTATAAGAGAATAAGCTACCTGTATTCTCATTAAAAGATAGATACAGTTGAGGGAGCCTGTGCTAAATGGATTGTTGCCAAAAGAAAAACGATCATTATGGTATTTTCACGCTCTGTACTTTTAATATACGTTACCTTTAGGATAAATACTTCCTTTATTTCTTAAAAGGAATACCTTCTTTGAAATTACTTTATCCATAAGTATTTATATCATTGCCTAACTATTTAGTAAGTAAAGAGTTCTCTTTTTTGCATGAAAAATCAAAAAGAGAATGCAATGCCCCCTGATGTAAGGTGAGTTAGCATCTATATCTGTTGCTACATTACATGAGTTCCCTTTAGTGTCTCATCTTATCCCTCAGGATAATATTTTGATACAGATGCGTATCTTTTACTTGCTGATTTTTTTATGGAAATTTAACCCATGCTGATAGAGCTAAAACTGTGGCAAATATTTTTAGTTTTACTTCCTGCGGGAATAGCCTGTGGAGCTGCCACCAGGTATTTTGAATTAAATGTATATGTTCAGACAGTGGCAGTTTCAGTACTGACAATTTTTCTTATGCTGATATTTCCTTTTTTTAACAAAAGGGTAATAAAATGATTGAAATTACTTCTCAGGATTTAACAGTAGTCTCAGGAGCTGGTGATGTGAACTGGGTTCAGGTTGGCCGCGATGTTGTCACGACAGGAGCTGTAATTGCCGGAGGTGCTTTCGGATCTGGTATTGGTGGTCCTGTAGTAAAATGCAAAGTTTTAAGCAGTCCTCAAACAGCCGTTGAAAAACTAAAACGTATTCTTGCCAATCAGCATCCAGCAGGCGAACACAACTCATAGTGTACCCCTTGGGAGGCGTTCACTGCGGCATGTACGCTACAGTACCACTGGACCACCCTTACCTCTGTTCAGATATCATAGCCAAGCTTGCGGTATTCATTAGCTTCAATACCGTAACGCTTCAGTTTATTGTAAAGCGCTCCACGCGAGAGATTGAGCGCGATAGCAACCTGACGCAGATTACCTTGTTTTTCCACCAGACAGCGTTCTATAAGCGTCTTTTCACTATCTTTCAGACAGTAATTTTTAGTGCTCCAGCCAGGTATCTCCGAATCACTATAGGTAGGCAGGTGTAATTCCTCGGGCAGATCTTTGTCCCTGATTTCCTCTATCTCAGTGAGATTTATAGTGCGTTCGACGATGTTCTCCAGTTCTCTAACGTTGCCCGGCCAGTCATAGCTTTCCATCACTTTCAGAGCGGAATCAGAAAATAACGCACGATTTCGACCAAGCGCCCGGCATACTTTTTCACAGAACCAGTCCGTCAGTTCTTTGATATCTTCTTTTCTCTCCCGCAATGGTGGAATTGGCAGACTGATTACGTTCAGACGGAAGTAGAGGTCACGGCGGAAGGAACCATGTTCAATATCTTTCTTCAGGTCCCGGTTGGTCGCTGCGATAATCCGCACGTTAACTTTCAACGGACGCTTGCCGCCAATGCGCATCACTTCACCTTCCTGTAAAACTCTCAGCAGGCTAGCCTGCGCTTCAAGCGGCATATCCCCGATTTCATCAAGAAATAACGTCCCGCCATCAGCCAGTTCAAATTTACCTGCGACACCACCACGCCTTGAACCAGTAAACGCCCCATCTTCATAGCCAAACAATTCACTCTGTACTAGATCGCGCGGAATTGCACCGCAGTTAACAGCAAGAAAAGGTCCCGCATTACGATGACTGCCATTATGAATAGATTGAGCAAAAAGCTCTTTTCCAGTTCCGCTTTCACCGGTCAGCAGTACGGTACTATCGCTACGTCCGACGCTGCGCGCCTTATTACGCATATCCTGCATCACACGTGACTGGCCAAGAATCATATCGAAGTTGTAACTGGCACTGCTGCCAATAACACGGTGAGTCATATCCCGCACGCGTCGGTTATCACGCATCGAGATCACTCGGCCACCTTCAGGAGTAGTGACAACAGAGATCACACATGAAATACGTGAATCAGCAACGGGACAGAGCGTGATATAACGATCTTTGCAGGCCGGTAGTTCTTTAAGAGAACATCCGTCCGGGCGCAATACTTCATCAGCATCACGAAAACGGACATCTTCCTGAATACCCAACACCTGGCGGGCATAACAATTTAGCTGGCGAATAGAACCTTGCTCGCTGATGACCAGCACGCCCTCATTTAGCGATTCCATCACCGACTCCTGCTCGTTCACCAAACGACGAAGAATCAGTTGCTGAGATATTGCCTCCGCGGCGGCCTGAACCGTGCCCAGCGTATGATAGTGGAAACAACCAGGATTAGCCGTCAGCGTCAGAACCCCTAGCATCACACCGTTTTCATCTCTGATCGGCGCTGCTGCACAGTGCTTGCCGCGTAAACGTAACGCTTCTTTATAGTTCTCTGCGCTCAGCAAATAGACGAGTTTGTTCTCTTTCAGACAGCGTCCGGTACAGTTTGTCCCCTGTACGGCCTCGCAAAGAATGCTACCAATTGGCGTCAAATCCTGACCACAAAAATGCACGATCACACCATTAGCATCTGTCAAGTTGATATGCCCGTCAGGGTTATAGGCTAGCAGGTTGCGCATGATATCGCGCGCGATGGAGATCAGCAGTGAATTATGCGCCATTATTCTGCGCAGTTCACTCTGTTCGCAAAACTGATACTCGAAGCGATAAGCATCAATACCATCGGTGTGGCTACGTAGCCATGACGCATGAATAGCAGATCGCAAACCTTTGGGCATTTGCCCCTGCTCAAATGCTTTCCAGGCCAAGCCTAGTTCATCAGTGTATTGGGCAAAACCGTGTTCGTAGTTAAGCCTCGCAATCAGCTCCCATTCTTCATCCCAGACACCGCCATAATTATGATTCATAAATTTCATTCTATTTTATTTTGGAAGTGTTCATTCTATGAACATGTTGTGATCATATGTCTTTTTTATAAACACTTTGTGATCATTGTCTTTTTTTATTTCCTTATAAAACATAGAAATGTGATTTGGCACGACTGTTGCTTTTAAAAGATGTCTTCCCTACAAAGACAAAAACTAAAAAAACCAACGTGGAGAAATAATGAAATGTCTACACGAAAGCGCAACGTGCCTTACCTCATATTCATATGTGCCATCGCATCCGTTAGCGGGATCATCCTTGGTTACGATGCCTCCGTTATCTCAGGCGTCATCGACCCGCTTACCGAACATCTGTCGCTCACACCAGCACAAAGTGGTTGGGCAGTTTCTAACGTTATTTTGGGATGTATCGTGGGAGCCTGGGGTGTTGGGCGCTTTACCGATCGTTTTGGTCGTAAAGCAACCCTGATCATCACTGCCATCCTTTTCGCAATTTCCGCTATCGGATCAGCACTAGCCAACGATCTGACCTGGTTTGTTGTTTATCGCATGATTGGCGGGCTGGCCGTGGGCATGGCATCTGCTGTCACTCCACTCTATATCGCGGAAGTATCCCCAAAAGATCTTCGTGGGCGGATGCTGGGCATGCAGCAGATGCTAATGGTTGGCGGCCAATTAGTGGTTTATATCGTGAATTACCTGATTGCCAGAGGCATGGCCCATGAGTGGGTAGTATCTATAGGCTGGCGTTGGATGCTGGCATCTGCGCTAATTCCCTGCGTGCTGTTCCTTGTGATGGTTTTCTTTATGCCGGAATCGCCGCGCTGGTATGCGATGCGCAACCAGAAAGAAAAGTCACTCAAAGTACTTACCTCTCTGTCTAACCCAGGACATGCCGAGCGCTTATATGCTGAAATTCGTACCTCCATCGCTACCGATTCTGCTTTGCTGAGTATACCAACACCGCGCGGTATTCTGAGGGATAAAAAATCGTCTTACATCCTGTGGATCGGCTGTGCTATCGCCGTATTACAGCAGGTTTCCGGCATCAATATCCTGATGTACTTTGCACCTTCACTTCTGCAAAACGTTACTGGAAACACACAGGATTCCATGTTCCAGAGTATTTTCCTCGGCCTCGCGCTATTGGCTGGTGTGAGTATTGCACTGGTCGCCTTCGATCGTATCGGACGGCTCCCATTATTACGCTGGGGATCATTAGGTTGTGCCGCTTTCCTGTTATTCACCTCTTGGGCCTTTATGAATGAAGTTAAAGGCTACCTTCCCATTGTCGGCTTAGTTGGATTTATCTTTGTGTTCGGTATGTCCTGGAGTCTTGGTGCCTGGCTGCTCATTTCCGAGATCTTCCCGAATCGCATGCGTGCTGTTGCCATGGGTTATGCGTTTTGCTCTATGTGGGTTTCGAACTTTATTGTCACCCAGAGCTTTCCGATGATGAACCGTAACCCTGTATTGATGGAGCACTTACATGGGGCTTTCCCCCTGCTTTTATGCAGTGGATTCAGCATTATAGCTTTCTGGTTTGTTGGACGTTTCCTGCCGGAAACCAAGGGTGTTTCGCTGGAAAATATTGAACCGCTAATGCTTTCAAAATCCCGCCGTTTTGGTCGCGAGCAGCAGATGCTCGTCACGCCAGAATCTGTTTCGCAAAAATAATTAATCAATACCCTACATCTAAGGAGAATTTTATGTCAGTAAAAAACGTTGTTCGCGTTGGTCTTATTGGCGCAGGTCGTATGGGCACCTTTCACGGTGAGAGCGTTGCTCAGCGTATACCGGGCGCAACGCTGGTTGCTGTTGCCGATCCTGTTCCGGGCGCAGCCGAGGAGCTGTCCGCCAGACTGGGGGCGAAAAAATCTTATACCGATCCGCAGGAGTTGCTGAACGATCCTGAAATCGATGCCGTCGTGATCGCATCTCCGGCGCGTACTCACGCCGAACTGGTCGTCGCCGCAGCCAAAGCGGGTAAAGCCATTTTTTGTGAGAAGCCAATGGCGGTCACTCTGGAAGATGCAGATAAAGCCATTAATGCGGCTAAAAAAGCCGGGGTTGCTCTACAGGTAGGCTTCAACCGTCGATTCGTGAGCGGTTTTTCTGCAGCGTACGAAGAGATCAAAGCAGGTAAAATTGGCGTACCGCAACTGTTACGTTCAACGACTCGTGACCCTGGTTTGGGCGATCCAACACCGATCCCGCACTGGACTATTTTCCTTGAAACACTGATCCACGATTTTGACATCCTGCTGCACCTGAATCCGGGCGCGAAACCCACCCGCGTTTATGCGGTTGCCGATGCATTAGTGCGCCCCGATTTTAAAGATCGCGGCCTGCTGGATACCGCAGTCGTGAATATTTGTTTCGACAATGGCGCGTTCGCCACGGCTGAAGCTAATTTCCAGGCAGTGTACGGCTATGACGTTCGCGGTGAGGTCTTTGGTAGTAAAGGCATGCTACAGGCAGGAAATATCAATGTGAATAACTGTGTGCGTTACACCGCTGACGGTATCTCTATTGACACCGCGCGTCGTGATACCGATCTGCTACATGATGCCTATGTTGCAGAAGTGACCGACTTCGTACGTTGCGTTGCGACAGGCGACACGCCAAAAACGACCGGTGAAGATGCGCGTAATGCGCTGGAAGTCGCTCTGGCATGTATCGCATCTGTTCAACAGTCCCAGCCGATTAAGCTCTAAGGATAAAAATATGTCTACTTACTCACTGTCTGTCTGCGCTGAAATGGTATTCCTTGATCTGCCATTCATCAAGCGCGTTGAACGCATTCACGCCATGGGCTTCGGCGTGGAGATTTGGGACTGGACCCAAAAAGATATTGATGCGCTGGCGAAAACCGGTGCCCGCTTTACCTCAATGACGGGCTATATCTCGGGAAACCTGACCGATGATGAAGAAATTGATCACCTGCTTTCCAGCGCCAGTCAGTCACTTGAAGCTGCTCGCCGCCTCGGCTGCCCGTCTCTCAACTTGCACGGCACCGGGCTGAACAATGTTGGTCTGCCGGTGAAGCCTGTTGAAATTGTAACAGGTGCAATGTGGCTGAAAGCGAAGAAGACATTGGATGCCCTTGCGGCTATGGGGGAGAAGGCGGGCAAGGTATTCACTCTGGAAAACCTGAACACCGCCGTTGATCATCCGGGAACACCTTTCGCTAAAGCAGAGGAAACCATGGCCCTGGTGAGCGCGGTGAACAGTCCGTACCTGAAAATGAACCTGGATATTTATCATGCGCAGATCGGTGAAGGCAATCTTGTCGAGCTTATCCGCAAAAGCGAGAAACATATCGGTGAAATTCAGGTTGCCGATGTTCCGGGCCGTAAGGAACCAGGTACCGGTGAGATCAACTATAAGGCTGTAGCCCGCGCATTGAAAGGGATTAACTATCAAGGTGTGGTCGCGATGGAAGGTTGGGCATCGGGTGATTCTGTCATCGCGCTTGAAGCTTTCCGCGAAGCGTTCACGCTATAAGCGTTAACATCCTTAGGGGCTCATTTTGCATCGCTTCTAAGCTGGTCAGGAAGCGATGCATTTATTGTGAAGGATAGAACGATGAACGTATCAACACGTATTCATGTTGGCGTTAGCCCGCTCTCCTGGACTAACGATGTGCTGGAAGATCTCGGTGGCTATATCCCACTGGAAACCTGCCTGGCAGAAGCGGCGGAGGCAGGCTATGAAGGAATTGAACTTGGCCGAAAGTTTCCACGAACAATCGACACTCTTGCGCCAGTACTGAATCAGGCAAAGCTTAAGCTTGCGTCCGGTTGGTATAATGGCCTGCTGGCTAAACGAAGTTTTGAGGATGAGTTAGCAGCGGTACACGATCATGCCATGTTATTGAAATCACTGGGGGCAAAAGTCATGGTATATGGTGAGTGCGGCGCGATGCCCGGCCTCACACCACTCGATGAGCCCCTGTCGAAATCTCCACCCTTAGGGCATATTGAACTGCCCCAATACGCAGAAAAAGTGAATAATTTGGCAGTGTCTTTATTGAAGAACTATGGTTTACGTCTGGCTTATCATCACCATCTGATGATGGTTGTTGAAACCGACGATGAGTTGAAAGCCTTCCTGAAAGCAACCAATGACTTAGTCGGTATCGCCCTGGACTGCGGGCATGCAACCGTGGCAGGCGTGGATATCAACTGGGTGCTGGAAAATTATGGCAACCGCGTGGCGCATGTCCATCTAAAAGATGTGCGTGGTGAAGTGCTCAATAACGTCATTAATAATAACCTGAGCTTCAATAATGCAGTAAGAGCAGGTCTGTTTACTGTCCCTGGCGAGGGGATAGTTAATTACGCTCCGGTTATTCATTTCCTTAAAAACTCAACCTACGAAGGCTGGATTATCATTGAAGCCGAACAGGATCCAGAAAAAGCACCGCCTCTGGAGACAGTAAAAAAAGCGCGCGCGTGGGTTAAAAGCGAGGTGGGTATTTAGCATTTGAACAGGTTTGCTGTAGGTTTTTGGCGCTCTTTGAGCGCCTTTTTTGACCGTTGCCCACACCCACCCGCATTACTCCCTGTTGAGCCGACTAGCTTGTAATAACGATCCCGCTTGCCCGGACCGCGACCGTCACCGCCACTCATAATCCAGCCTCCTGTCCTTTCAGGCGCTCCAGTGCAGCCAGGCGACGCTCAAGCTCCTGCCGGGCTTCCTGTTCTTTCAGCAACAGCGCCTGGTTTTCCAGACGGGCCTGACGCTCCTCTTTCAGCGCTTCAACCAGCAGGGCCACCACGCCGTTGATATTGATACTGCGTGCATCGGGTAGGACGCTGCCTCATTGAGCGTCAGCTCGGTCTGCGTGACCGACAGGGGCAGTACTGTCTCGATTTCCTGGGCAATCACCCCGGCTTCCGGTACGCCCTGTTTGAGGTAGGTGTAACCGCTGATGCTGCCGAGTTTGTACAGCGCATTGTCGATTTTCTCAACATTTGTTTTCATGCGGGCATCGGAGCTGCTGTTCCAGGCTCCGTTGGTGTAGGCATGGCCGTCGTTGCGGAATTCGTACCAGCCCTGAGCGCCACCATTGGCCACATGCAGACCGAGGAAGTGATGCTGCCCGATACGCTCGTAGTGATAGAAGTCAGCGGACAAATCGCCCGCCCCCTGAAGCCAGAGGCCATTTGTTTTATTCGCCCTGTTGTTATCCACCGGGCGGTTACCCTGCGCTCAGAACCAGCCATCGGGATTACGTTTGACATACTGTCCGGCATCGAGCCATGTGAACGCCTGAGCGACTAACTATAACAGGGGAGCTGTTACTCAAAATAGCTTACAGGTGCCATTGATTACCTCAGCGTTTTCCTACTGCTTTTGCAAACGCTGCACTGACACACTTATCTCCACTGGGGACAGACCATTCCCGCAACAAATCACCAAACCTCCCCTCGATTTCTGCCTCATCGAGCGAGTCGTCTTCATCCTGAACAGAAGGCCACCCATGTTCCTCAATATAGGGACGTAAATCTTTAATGAGGTCACTTATAGCATCCGTCTTCGTTTTCCATCCCCCGGGTCGCGCTTCCAGTAATTTTATCACCTCCTCTTTAATACCGTTAAAACGTGCCGCTTTCCTTTTCCCGCCTAAAGCAGAATTTAGTTTATGCTGCTCCTTGAGATTTTTTGCTGCTGCAGTTGTACAGCGTTTCAGACCACACTCCAGAAGAGCAATGGCATTCTGCATCAATTGCACCGCATGATCGGGATCCGATTCCAGAATCGCCTTCCCTTGCGCCCAGGTTTGTTGAGCATCAGCCAGATTGCCCCTGATGCCTTTTTCTACCCATGCAGAACGACTGAATACTTTAAGGTAGCGCCGCCAGTTTTTCTCTCCCTGCTGGCAGGCCAGTGCCTGTGCTAAATCTTTAGAGCTGGTTTGCCTCCCTGTGTTTATCACCACAACAAGTTCAACATCTTCTGTCACCCTTGTTCTTGCAATATGTTTCTGTTTGATCCCAAGATGAAAGCACAGTGCTTTTTTTTTCTTCCGATATCTGCTTAATAATTCTTCAAATAAAAGGTTTTCTTTAACATTAGCCATTCATAACTCCCAGCTTCTGAATGATAGCTTTCATGCAGAAACAGATTGTCTTCTCTGACATGGTAGATATCTCAGGGCCAAAACCCCGGCCCTGAACTCATCGAACCAGATACAAGGCAGCTTTTGGTCAAGTATTTACAACTTTCACAAATAAACAGGTCTGGTATCAACAAAAAACGGTGAAAATCGCCCAAAATAAATCTCTACCACATTGTAATAAAAGATTTTTTCCAATACCTTCACTACGGACATACTCTCCCCTTTTCCTGCCTTGTAAGATCGCATCCATACTGAGACAAAGAGAGACAAACATACATGGCTGCACAAAATCTCAAGGTACTACGCATCCGCGCCGTTGTGAACAAACTCGGCATAGCTCGTTCAACCATTTACGACTGGATCAATCCGAAGTCACCACGCTACGACGCAACCTTTCCAAAGCAACGCAGACTGGGCATGCAATCTGTCGGCTGGTTTGAATCGGAACTGGATGAATGGTTGTTAAAACGTCATCAGGCATCATCGACAGATATTGCCGAACATCCATAAAGGCAGTGTTACCTGCTGTGTACTTAGCAAAAATACCTGATAAATAAGAGCATTAACAATGCATTAATCTAATGCATTAAATTGCTAGTGTATTTCAGTCTCATTTGAGACAAATATATCTTAATTACTAACGATATATTAAAAAACACTATCAATTATGCTCATGATTAGTGAGTAACTCTTTATTTATCATCCAACAAGATTGACTGTAATAAGAGTCTTATTATGGCTATTTGTAAAAGAAATAATTGTAATCTCTCAATAGGTGATTTACCAGATGAGCGTAAATTGCGCTTATGCCCAAAACATTATCAGGGTAAGCTATCTAATGCAGCTAAAAGAGCCCAAAGGTTGGGTCTGACGTGCCAGTACCCGCCCTGTGGTATTAGCCTATCTGGTACCCGCAATCAGCGATATTGCTGTATTGAGCATCGTAACAAAGACAGAAGACTTATAGATGACGATGCCATTGTCAGTCTGGTAAAACATTCTTACTGGATTAACGTAGAATCAATGCTGAAGAATAATCCCCTCGGGCTGAGGAGTATCAACTGCCCTGATGACATCGCTGAACTCATCAGGTTATACGAGCGTAAAGCAGCTCACCAGAAAGCATATAACACGATCAATGGCCGCAGGGTGACAGACTCAAAGGGGCTGGCAATAAAACGCTTAACGCCCTGGCTGGAGTTAGAACTGTGCCATATTTACCCTAATTCTAAAGGCGGTGCCAATACTACATGCAACATCATTATCGCTCCGTCACTGATTAACAGAATGATGAAAGACTCAGTGCCTGTTTGTACCACAAGAGGAACATTCAGCGGCATAAAAGCGGCAGGCTTATCCCTGCCTGTTGAATCAACGCTATTGAAAGCACTCACAGAGAAATATGGAGCATTTGAAATACAGGAAGCATTATCTCCTGTAAAGCATGTGACATTTGCTGATCCTGGTATACCACGCAGGCTGTTTTGCACAGATATTTATGCTCATCCACCTTTATTGAAACTTTTAAAGGAGGAATCATCGCGCCTGGAGCTCTGGGATTTAAGGGAATCTATTAATCATATTGAAAGTAGTCACTGGCTGTCAGCTGGCCCTGCAAATGAGTTATTTGCAGTCGCAACTTTTCATGCCATGTTAAATGGGGATACAGATAACTTACTTGAGATATTTTCCGGGCTGCACGAAGACGTAACGGAACGAGCCAGGCGAAAAGAAAGATTGATTCATGCATATTACCAAAACGCACTTGATGATTATATGGCTCGCTATTTTGGTCTTGACCTGAGTAATCAGGAAGCCTGCATTTTATTTTACAATACATTTTTCACAGCACCACCACTTGATAAAGATGGGGCTTTGGTTATACCTCCTCAATTCTGATGCTAAGCGGGGATCAGGAGTTGGTCTCCCGGTGCAGATAGCTAAAACCGGCCTTATTTCAACGAAATAGTAGACAAAACCGACCTGTTGTTAACATAAAGAAGCCAGATTTAACAAATTCGGGCAGCGACATCGTCACGTGCTTTACCACTTAATCCAGATGAGTACTTGCCTGGAATTTTACTTTGCAAGATCTGGCATTTATATTTCCTTTATACAATAACAAATGAACTATCGCAATGAAATTTAAATCTACGTTAACGACCAGCCTAAAAGATATGGGTTACCAGACATCTCCAAAAAGCACACAATAACACTCAGGGTAACTCATTAATATTTCAGAAATATATAATTACCATGAACCAGCACAAAGAAGGAAAATAACCAAAATCAAAAAAACCACCCGCATTATATTGACAATACCCAGATACAAAAAATTATTCTAGTTGGTGTAATCCTGTATATTTCAAGACACACCCTGTCCGTATCCATTAGCATGGAGTATATATTAACCATTTCCGGTGACACATCCGTGCAGCAGTCCCTTTTACAGTGTGACTTCATATCATACTGACTGAGGGCGGATAATGGCTGTCTACCGCAACGATGCAGATTTACATTTGCTGGGCCAGTGCAGCAATGAAGAGCTGCAATTGCTGATTTCCATCCTGACCACTGACCCACGCGACGGCGACACCCGCTGGAAAGATAGCCTGACCAGCACTCCGGAATACCGTCTGCTGGCACCAGACCATCGCCGCTACTGGCAACTGATAGCCGCTGAGCTTCAGCGCTATGGCGCGAATACCTTAATGAGTATGGCACGTCTGGGGCAAGGCGTGGTTTACCGGGAAATTCTCGAAGATGTCTGCAGCAAACTCGATGTTAACTACAACCCGAAAAGCACTACTGAAACCATTGAACTCGCCCTGTTAATGAAGGTGCTGGAGAAAAGTCTGGATCAGATGACGCAGGAAGAGCTGTCTGCTTTTTCCCGCACGATGCAGCTTGGCCTGACCAACCCGACGCCTCAGCTCATCATCATGGCGATACAGGCAGCGATACGGACTTCCTCTCTGGCGGCCCTGGAGCTTGCTACTGTGATGTCTGCAGGCATCATTACCTCACTGGGTGGCATTGCTACCTGGGGCACTGTGGTCGTGGCGTCAAGGGCTCTGTCTGTCATTGCCGGTCCCGTTGCCATTGCACTCAGTTCTGCATGGATGATTTCCGACATTACCGGTCCGGCCTACCGGGTAACCATACCCGCCTGCATGATCGTGGCCTGGCTCCGTCAGCAACATATTTCCCGTTAATCCACTTTGGCCGACCGATGGCGGGTCCGGCTATTTTCTGCAGGGAGCAGTTACCATGCCTGAACAGGAACACCGTTATGACCGGTTAGCCAGTCGTCTCGCCATACTGGTCAGCCGCCTCTTTATGGGCGAAACGCTCAGTGTCAGGCAACTCGCGCAGGAATTTGGCGTCTCTGAGCGCACTGTACAACGAGACCTGCGTGAACGCCTGCGCTATATCGACACGGAATATATCGACGGTAACGTCAGCCTCCGTGATGCACGAGGACCTTTTCGCACCAACAATGATATCCTGCGTTTTGCCCGAATAACCAGCGTTGCACATTATTTTCCGGCTCTTGACCCTAAGCTGCTTTCAGTACTCCTTGATAGTGGTCAGGACTCTCCCTGCATCATCTGGAATGATCCTCCGCAACAGGCCCCTGCATTATTTGGCGGTTTTCAGATCATCGTTCAGGCCATCATCCGTCATCGCCTTATCCACTTCCTGCATCAGGAACGCCAGCAGCCATCAGTCGCACCTTACAGACTCATTTGCCAGGACGGAGAGTGGTATCTTGTGGCTGTCTCGAAGGATCGCATTCAGGTTTTTACCCTCTCAGCAATTACCGATGTGGTGATTACAGTCAGCAGTTTTGTACGGAACAGACATATCGACCGCATCATGCAGGACCCGAGGTTTATGCGTGCGCTTCCTCATTTTAATTACATCAGCGGAATTATTCATAAATGAGTTTATTTCTCTGACGTCGCATTAAATAACAAGGTGAAAAATGTCTGTTCACCCGACCACATTAAAAAATTCATTTACCAATACGAAGGAATCTGAAATGAAAATGTACAAATCAGCGATATTTATTATTATCGTTTCCATCCTGACAGGGTGTGGGGATAATTTTTCGTGTGAAAACGAAGAGGTATTAAAATCAGTTAATGAGGCTATAGTCAGTAACGCTGTAAATGAACGCGACTTCAGAACATTTCGCCCATACCGTCAGTCAGGCCTGACAGGCAAGGCAGTGATGATAGCCTGGGATACCCCCCTCACTATTGACAGCAATCCGAATGCTAAATCGTTAACCTGTAAGGTGCGTTTTACCGCTATGTTATCTGATGATGAAACCAGCCGTATAAAACAAAGGATTGATGACATTACCCACAGGGCGGAGAGCGAGCCCGGCTACGAGAGTAATAAAGGATTTATTGCAAATGTGAATAAAGCAGCAATGAATATGGCAAGAACCAGACAGGTCACAGGCACGATAGAGTATAACCTCTATCAGTCAAAGGGACATCCTGTCACTGAAGTCGGTAATACGCCGGAGAACAGTCAGACAATTAAGGATGTTGGCGATAAGTTATTACGCCCGGTGGCAAGGATTTATGCTGCTCAGGGGGGAGAGCTGGCATTAAATGATTTTTATTCTGTCGATATAATGTCCATGTTTCGCACACGATAAGAAAGGCGTAAGGAACCGAGTTTAAATGCTGTGATTACGTATTTAAATCATCGGTAATCATTAAGGAGAAACCATGAAAATATTATTCTCTGTTACACTCACCGCTGTGATACTGAGTGCTGTACCCACAGCGTTTGCCGTTCGCAATATCTGGCATTCAGGCTTCGGCATGGGCGTGTCCGAGTACATCATCACCAGCCCGCAGCATACCGGACTCAACATCAGTTGTACCAGTAATCCCGATGAGAACCAGGTGCTCCAGCACAGCGTACTGGTCACCCTGCCGGATGGCCGCACCCTCAGTTCACAGGATGACGGTACCGCTATTACGCTCGTCACCGGTGGAGAACAGTATGGCGTGCCTGCTTCCCTAGGCTGGCGTAATGGGGATAATGCTTGGGTATCATTCATTGATGCTGTCAAAAAAGCAACATCATTTGAAGTCTGGGTTAACGACAAAAAAGTAGCCAGTTTCACACCCTCAGCCAGTGATGTTCATAAGGTGCTTGCTGATATGTCAGTTTGCACCTCCCTCACGGCGGATTAGCATCAACTCCATACACCGTCCCAGCACCCGTTTCGTCTGAAACGGGTGCTCTCACATTCCCCTGGATTTCGTTTTGCATGCCACCTCACGGTGGCGTTGAGGCTTTCCTATGCCCTTTTTAAAAATGCTCATCACTGCCTTAGGTCAGGTGCTGACCTGGTGCGGCGGACATCAGGCCCGGCAGTATATTGAAATCCGCTTCCGTCAGGCTGGCTACGATGACGACAGCATTGATGCCGCCAGAGAAGCGGTCACGCTGCTGGTCAACGCACTTATCGCCGCTCTGATGGCGCAGATATTAAAGATTCTGGATACGCTGTAATCCCGCCCTATCCGTTCATTGAGAACAACACATCCAGCCCCTGCCTCCTCACGGAGCAGGGGCTTTTGCTTTTATGCCTTCAGATTAACCAGATGAGGAATCAACTATGCGATTAGCCAGCCGTTTTGGTCGGGTGAACCAGATTCGCCGTGACCGTCCCTTAACCCACGAAGAACTGATGCAGCATGTCCCCAGCGTCTTCGGGGAAGACAAGCACGACTCCAGAAGCGAAAAGTACACCTACATACCCACGATCACCCTGCTGGAGAACCTTAAACGCGAAGGGTTCCGGCCATTCTTTGCCTGTCAGTCACGAGTGCGCGACCAGAGCCGACGGGAACATACAAAGCATATGCTCCGACTGCGTCGTACCGGTCAAATAAACGGTCAGCAGGTGCCGGAAATCATCATTCTGAATTCGCACGATGGCGCATCGAGTTTTCAGTTACTGCCGGGGATGTTCCGAAGCGTCTGCACCAATTCGCTCGTTTGCGGACAGTCGTTTGGCGAGATCCGCGTGCCACACAGGGGCGACGTTGTCGGGAAGGTGATTGAGGGGGCCTATGAGGTTCTCAGCGTCTTTGAGCGGGTGGAAGAGAAACGTGAAGCCATGCAGTCCGTGCAACTCCCGTCACCCGCACAACATGCACTGGCTAAAGCGGCGCTCACATATCGTTTTGGGGAAGAGTACCAGCCAGTAACTGAATCGCAAATTCTTGCTCCTCGACGCTGGCAGGACGAGAGCGATGACCTGTGGACCACTTACCAGCGCATTCAGGAAAACCTGCTGAAAGGCGGGCTAAGTGGCCGTACCGCGCAGGGGAAACGTACCCACACCCGCCCAGTAAACGGGATTGATGGCGACGTTAAGTTAAACCGTGCGCTCTGGGTGATGGCGGAGAACATGCTGAACCTGTTGGACAGGTAATCACCCGCGCCCCGCCACCGAAATCAATCCCCGGCCCGAGACCTCCATTCGACATCTACATGCATAAGGAAAAATTAACATGACCGACATTATTAATATTAACGACAACCATCAGCGACCTCTGCAGGCTGGCGATAACGGTTCTGCACCTGCTCTGACAGCCACGCCCGTACCGGACGAACTGCGTGTGGAATTCTGGCCGCAGCACTTTGGTAACATCCCGCAGTGGATAACCCTTGAACCGCAGGTCTTTGCGTGGATGGACCGGTTCTGCGCTGACTACAGCGGTGGTATCTGGAATTTTTATACTCTCAGCAACGGCGGGGCCTTCATGGTTCCGGGAACGGACAACGATGCCTTCTGGTCGCTGTTCAACGCCATGAATGGCAACGCCGCAGACATGAGCGCCGAAGCTGCAGGGATTGCAGTCTGTCTTGTCGCTTACAGTCATCACGCATGCCGCACAGAATGCGATGCCATGACGGAACATTACTGGCGTCTGCGTGACTATGCGCTGCATCACCCGGAATGCAGCGCCATCATGCGCATTATCGACTGAGTGTCCCGCTATGCCGTATGAACTGTCTCACCTGAATGCCCTGTGGGATGCGCTGGGGAAAACAACGGCCAGGGATGAGGACGGTGACGTTGTGTTCGACGAACCCTTCCTGCATTTCCCGACGGGTACCCCTCTCTTCCATATCTGGTCATGGTTTGAATCCCTGCACGACGGGTTCGTCGTTGCCGTGAAGCCGTACAACACATCCGTCCCGGATACGTCAACAGACAGGAAAAGCAAATGAATACCACCACGTTCCCCCCTGACCGCGGGGGAATATCTCCCGTCGCACAGCGCACTATCAGACGCGCACTGACCCTCCTGGAACGCCAGTTACGCGAACCCGGCGAGGCATTCACCTCCAGTCAGGCGGTCCGCGACTGGCTCCGTCTGCAGCTCACCACGCTGGAGCGTGAAGTCTTCATGGTACTCTTCCTCGATAACCAGCATCGTCTTATTGCCCATGAAACGCTCTTCACCGGCACCATCAACCATACGCAGGTACATCCCCGCGAAGTGATAAAGGCAGCACTGAAATACAACGCGGCTGCCATCGTGCTTTCACACAATCATCCGTCAGGTTATGCGGAACCCGGCCATGCTGACCGACTTATCACTGACCATTTGAAACAGGCACTTAAACTCGTGGATATCTACCTGCTGGACCACCTGGTCGTGGGAGGCATGGACATCGTCTCGTTTGCCGAGCGTGGCTGGCTTTAGGGAGAGAATAACGATGAAAATCATCAGTAAACGTCAGGCAATGGCGATATACCGCCAGCATTCTGAGTCCCGGCTGTTTCGCTTCTGTATCGGGAAATATAAATGGTCCGGCAGTATCTGCCATTACCACGGCAGGGAAGTGCAGGATATCCGGGGTGTGCTGGCCGTGTTTGCTGAACGCCGACAGGACCGCAACGGTCCGTATGTGATCCTGCGAAGCGTCACCCTGAATTAACTCACCGTTGAGGAGTACTTACATGCAGAAAGCAACCCGTGTAATCAACCATAATATCGCGGAACCCTGGTGGGGCCTCAGACGCAACATCACGCCGTGTTTTGGTGCCCGGCTTGTACAGGAGGGTAACCACCTGCATTACCTAGCTGACCGCGCCAGCATTGCTGGGACATTCAGCGACGCAGATTTACGCCATCTGGACCAGGCATTTCCGGTAGTGATGAAGCAGATGGAGCTCATGCTGACCAGCAACGAACTCACGCCCCACATTCAGCGCTGCATCACGTTCCACGCAAAAGGGCTGATATGTGAGGCCGATACGCTCGGCTCCTGTGGCTATCTTTACATCGTAATTTATCCGACATCTGCAACAACCGCATAAACCCCGGACGCTTTTCCTTCGTCAAACCAGCCAACAAAGAGCGCAAACCATGCAAATACAATCCCTGCCCCCTCAAAGGGCGGCATCGTCACGTCTGTCATCAGTCGAAATCTGGCAAAAATTACTGGAGTATCTGCTGGAGCAACACTACGGCCTTACCCTCAACAACACACCGTTTTGCAACGACAGTGTGATCCAGAAGCACATTGATGCGGGTATCTCACTGTGTGACGCGGTGAATTTTATCGTGGAAAAGTACGACCTGGTGCGTACTGACCGTCACGGCTTCAGCGTGAAAGAGCAGTCTCCGTTTATCGGCAGCATTGATATGCTCCGCGCCCGCAAGGCTACCGGGCTGATGCCCCGCAAGGGCTATCAAACCGTTACTGACATTACCAGTGGCAGATTCAGCGGAGGGAAATAATGACGTTAACCCTGATCGTTGACGACAGCACCGTCAGCGATCAGTCCCTCAGGCGCCAGTACAACGACTGGCGCTTTTATCAGATCTCCATCAGCTGATACAGATGTTCGCTCAGACACCGGGTATGGCGGTAACACCTTAGCGGAGATATCTGTCTGCAGTAGAATAGAGTGCGGCAGGACGCCACCAGAACATCAGGGGCCGTATCATCTACCAGGAGAGAGCTTAATTCCGGGGCGTTCAGTAAAATGAAACATTTCTCCGGGAGCATACCATCGGTATTCCCTTTCGGAAAATAACCGCCCAGATACAGTAACACGGCCAGCAGCCGGAACTGTCGGGTGAGTACCGCTTCGGTGTCCCGGTAATGTGCTGCTATCCACAGGCATTCCCGCAGCATAAATCGCCGGGTTCGTCGGGTCAGGTCACCGCCTTTGTCATACCAGCGTTCGACGATATCCCTGACAGAGCGAATGGAGTCATCACCCGTTATCGCCGTTTGCCACGACCGCGCCAGAAGCGTTGAGATATCCATGGATTAACGCCGCACCTGCGAAACGGCTGCGGGAGTATTGCGGACACCAGGCAGATAAATATTGCGGACCAGCTTCAGGAGGAAAAAGACATCGCTCAGGTTGCTCACGCCGGTTACCAGATGGCGAAAGGCTACCCGCGTACGAAAACGCGCCCGGACCGCCTGCCGGTCACTCACCCTGCGCCGGTACAGGCCCAGAAAGTGACGGCTTTCCACCAGCGCATGCCTGACCAGCGCTCGTCTGACAGACCGGTACTGCGTCTGTGTACTGAGTGCCAGAATATCTGCAATCACGTCGCTATAGCTGAACGCGCGGATATCGTAATAATCCGGGCAGTGGGTAATTGACGCCGGGTTATTCACCCACAGGTAATCCTGTCTGTCAGAGAAATAAAACCGGCCATCTGCGGCGGCAAGCTGTATCGTCCAGAGAATATCCTTGTGGCTTTTCCCTTCCTGGAATCGCAGGTCGTGCTCGCGAATATACGCTGAACGGATTATCTGCAGCCACAGATAATGCGGCCATTCCCTTTGACTGACGCAATGGTGTATCCACTGCTGACCCGTCAGTGTCTGACCGTAAGGCTGTCTGCGGTGAACGGGATGCCGAAGATGTCCGGCGCTGTCTGTATGCCGGGCATTGAAAAGGACGATATCAGCCTGTGCTTCGCGTGCTGTGCGCAGCCTTTCCTGCAGAAAATCTGCCGCAACCCGGTCATCTGCATCCAGGAACACCACCCATTCGCCACGGTGAATCGCCAGTGCAGCATTACGGGCAGCATACACTCCCTGATTTTCCTGCCGAATGAGGATCAGTCGTTCATCTGTAATAGCGCTGAGTACCGTCCATGTTTCGTCGGTTGAGCCGTCATCCACAACAATGATTTCAGAACTCAGCGTTGTTTCGCCAAGTAGTGTATGGATCAGACCCCCGATACTGTCAGCTGCATTGAAGACAGGAATAATGACGCTGATATCGATGTTGTTTTTCATTGAACAAAGGAAATGTAAACAGAGGGAAAGTTCAGCGTTGTTACCCCATCAGAGGCAATAACCTGCCGGGTAAGATGCATTATCAGGAAGAACGCTCCGGTGATTTTTGTGCTGGCGCGGACACCACTCGTTTTTCTCTGATTTCCTGGTTAACCACCATCAGACAGTCATCGCAGAATTCTTTATCAAGCCCGAAAATCCGGTCCAGAACGCCTCTTTTCTTGTTACATCTGGCACATCTTTTCATTCCATCACCTGCTGTCGCATTCCGTTGCCGAGCTCGTAGGACAAAAGAACGCCGCCCACCAGAAGACAGGAAATAAATTAATAAAGAATACATTAAATGAATTTTTGAGAATTTAGCACAGGCACTACCGGGCCGGATAATTCATTTTGCAGATCAATTTTTACCAATCGATCGGTTTAATCGATCATCTTTTTTACTCTGCTTTACATGCCATCCGTGTGCCTGAATACCCTATCGGAGCGTTCGGTTTGTCGAGCTGTAAAGGATGCTATGCCTGCTGGATAGTCAAACCATTCCCGATAACTGACATCATGTGGAATAGAAAATATACAAAAATTATTATCGCTTTGAATGGCAGCTATAAGTGGACCTTCAAATCCGAACAGGTTCAATTGATTAACCTTGGCTGTCAGTTGAGCCATCGTTAACATGAAGCCGATCGAAAATTCCCTATTGCATTTTTTACAAATACGCATTGGCAAGAAAGATAGATTCTGGCTCATGACAAGTAGAGTGGTTCATTTGTATAAAGAGACTTCGCCTTCAGGACGCGTTTTGAACCTGCGATGCATCCACAGGTATTGCTCGGGGGCACGGAGAATTTCACGCTCGATGATCTTGTTCATATAAGCCGCTGCGGCGACCTTGTCTTCCCCTGGATAGCCTGCCAAAGGATTGCTGATATACATGTGATAACCTTTTTTATCGCTACGTCTAATCATGCTAAGTGTGATCAAGTGTGCACCAGCGAGTTTTGACAGAGCATACGTTCCGTTCGTCGTGGCTGCTTTTTTTACCGAGAAAAAAGGTGCAAAAACGCTTCCCTTAGCCCCATAATCCTGGTCTGGTGCAAACCAAACGGCTTCACCAGCTTTTAGCGCATGAACAAAACCAGATAAATTACGTCGATTAATCATAGCTTTATTTGAACGCATACGCCCTTTTGTCTGTACCCATTCCATTAATGGATCATTGTGTGGGCGATACGTTGCCATCATAGGATGGCATAACCCCATTACTCTTCCACACAACTCAAGGGACATAAAATGAATCCCGACAACCATTACTCCTTTTGTCGCGCCGGTCAGGTTTTCAAGCCCTTCGACATCAAACCATTTTTTGACTCTCGCATCGCTCCAGAACCAGGCCATTCCTGTTTCCATCAGTCCCAGCCCGAGAGAAACAAAGTTTTTATTGACCATCTGGCTCCGGGCAAACGGTGTCATCTCGGGAAAGCACAGTTCGATATTTCTAATCGCAATTCCTTCCCGGCGTTTCAGAAAGGGTCTGGATATTTTTCCAAGGCCAGAGCCCAGAGTATGTAAAACCGGGTAAGGAAGTTGAACGAGAAGCCACAGCAGACCCAAACCAGACCAGGTAAGCCAGTGGCGAGGATGAAGTAAATTATGAGTAAAAGTCTGTGCCATAAATTTCCTTAATGCTAATGAAGGTTATAACGCAAAAGGAAAACAATGAAGCAATTCGTCTTTAGCGATACATTCTGTTTTAGACAATTTAAAGTCATCTAAATTCAGGAAAAAATATTTTCCAGTGGCTGGTGAATAATTTAAAGAACTAGGAATGAATTGTAAGCCAGCAAAGTTATTCTGTTATAAATCCATGTTTTATCATTGATACTCAAGAAATTGTCTTCTTGATTCATCATCATCAAGGTACTCAAAAGAAAGAAGCCGAATTTTGGTAAGTTTATAAAACCACTCACAATCGTTTCGTTGAATAATTTCGCCTGGTTTGAAACATATCCCGGATGCCACCCGAATAATCGCATATTTACCATTACTAAACCTGACCCGGTGAATACAGAAAGGTTGGCCAGCCTGTCCGTGACAGCTGTTCGACATGATATGCCCTTCAATAAAAACAGATTTTTTAGATTTCATTATCATACCCTCGACAACAGCAGTACAGGAGGAATGTTGTCATTTTCCGACATCACTGACGTTAAGTGGCAGAAGCTGATCAGCCGCCGATACACCAGCATTCTGAAGGTCTGAACAACAGTCCGCAGGCAGGGCACTCAAGAACCGCATCTTTTCTTAGTTTACCTGCTTTCTGATCGGCTCTGTGTGCACATACCGGGCAGGCAACATGAACCGGTCTTTCTTTAAAATACCTGAGCCCATTTGTATAAGACATAAATAATTCTCTGAGGAATAGAGTAATTATTATACGCTTTAATATAAAAATAACTGGCATAAGTTATGTTAAGTTGTGTCTGAATCAGGATATCAGATATTGAAAATTGAACGTCTTATTTATGATACACTACCCTTCCGTGAGAAATTTAAGATGAAATCAGAAGACACCCTTGACTGGTATCCGGCACAATTACCGCCTGTGAAAATTATTCTTGGAGAAGCCGTGCTGGCTGTGGGTAAACAGGGCCGACCGATTAATACCCGCACCTTGCTGGAATACCTTCAGGTCATGCAGGACAAACAAAAAAGGCGGGATGACAAAATCGCCATGCAGACTGCGATTGATGTTCTCAGGGATAATCAGCGCATTAACGGCAGACGTTAATGCACCTCCGGGATCAGTGTCAGTTCTGAATGATCTCAACCGTATGGTTTTGTCCATCATCCTTCAGCGGTATTCTGTCATCAGGGAGGAGAACACCATCCAGCGTCACGCAATATTCTGCATCGCCGCGTGAAACACTAATCTGATAATGGCTTTCACCATATTGATATGCCATAGAAAAAGACGACCACTCATCCGGTAACCTGGCATGAACACTAAAGTCAGTGCCGGAACGTTTTATCCCCAGTAATTCCTCGGTAAGTAAACGCCAGGCCCAGGCTGCTGAACCGGTATACCAGCTCCACCCTGCACGTCCGGTATGGGGAGCGACGCTGTAGACATCAGCACTCATGACATAAGGCTCAGCTTTATAAATCCCGACAGAGTCCGCATTCAGGGTATGATTTATAGGGCTGAGCATTGACCAGAGTTGCCAGGCTCGTTCGGCATTCCCCATTCGGGCAAAGGCCATCACTGCCCAGATGGCGCCATGCGTATACTGCCCTCCGTTTTCCCGCACGCCGGGCAGGTACCCCTGTATGTAGCCCGGATTTGGACCGTGTCCGTCGAAAGGAGGCGTTAACAGTTTGATCAGCCCTCCTTCGTTATCCACAAGGAGCTTATCCAGCGCCTGCATGGCCTTTGCGCACCGTCCCGGGCTCGCGGCGCCGGACAATACAGACCAGCTCTGCGCAATCGCATCAATCCGGCAGTCCTGTGAGGTTTTCGATCCCAGGGGAGTACCATCGTCAAAATACCCGCGCCGGTACCATTCCCCATCCCAGGCGTGGGCTTCGAGATTACTTTGCAGGCGCAGAGCCTGTGAACGGCACATCGCGGCGACGCTTTCATCCAGCCTGCGCTCCGCCAGCGCTGCAAACCGCTGCAAAATGTCGTACAGGAAGAAGCCCAGCCAGACGCTTTCACCTTTGCCTTCGATACCCACCCGGTTCATCCCGTCATTCCAGTCACCAGCCCCCATCAGCGGCAGGCCATGCACCCCGAAGCGAAGTCCATAGTGAATAGCTTTGACGCAGTGTAACCAGAGTGTCTCTTCGGTGCCGCTGATGACCGGCGTGTCATAGACAGACTCTTCACCAGGCTGAAGCGAGCGTCCCTCCAGATAAGGAATGCGTATTTCCAGTGCATCCATATCCCCCGTCGTTTCAACATAGTGGCAAACAGCAAGCGGCAGCCAAAGATAGTCATCGGAACAGCGGGTACGCACACCGTTGCCGTGTGGCGGGTGCCACCAGTGCTGCACATCCCCCTCGATAAACTGCCGTGATGCACAGAGTATTATCTGTTCACGCATCCGGTCCGGAGCAGCGTGGCTCAGAGCCAGCGTATCCTGCAGCTGATCGCGAAAACCAAATGCACCGCCAGACTGATAGTAGCCACTCCGGGCCATAAGACGACAGGCGACCGTCTGATACAACAGCCAGCCATTAACCAGTAAATTTACGGACGTGTCGGGGGTGTTAACTACGATTTTATCGAGAACATTGTGCCAGTGATTATGAATCCGGTTCAGCTCCTGGCGGACCGTATCCTCGTTCATGTAGCGGGCCAGCGTCTCCTGAGCACAAACATCATTCTCCTCTGCGCCGAGGATAAAAATAAACGTCCTCTGGTCCCCGTCAATTAATGTAACCGCCGATTGCACCGCTCCGCAGGGATCCAGACCGGCCCCCGTCTTACCAGAAAGCTTTTGCAGTTTCGTGGCCGAAGGGGCGTGAAGGGAACCATTACGGCCAATAAACTCCCGGCGATCCCCTGTCAGAGAACAGTCATTACCGCTGACGGCAAAAAATGCAGTTCGGCCGCCACCATTATCACCATAAAAGTTATTCGCAAGCACCCCGCAGCCGCCGGGCGTTCTGGCCACATGTGTCACAATGTGAGGGGCTGAGCGCGTTCGTGTTTCTCCGAGCGTCCACTCTACATAGCCTGTGACGGAAAGTTGACGTGTCCGTCCCGAAGAGTTACTGAGCGTCAGGAGCACCAGTTTAACCGGATCTTCTTCAGCAACCAGGACCGTCAACTCGCTGTCTATACCACTCTCACGATGGGCAAAAACGCTGTAGCCAAAACCATGGCGGGTCAGGTAATCACCGTGTCCGCGAACAGGTAAAGCCGTCGGCGACCAGCACTCCCCGCTCTCTTCATCGCGCAGGTAAAATGCCTCGCCGCAGCGATCGCTCACCGGATCGTTTTCCCACGGTGTTAACCGGTATTCATGGGCATTCTCATACCAGGTATAGGCCTGCCCTGCCTCTGAAATCACGCTGCCAAAACGGGGATTTGCCAGTACGTTTGACCAGGGAGCCGGTGTCTGCGCATTTTCCCGCAGAACAATTTGATATTCCCGCCCATCCTGTGAAAATCCACCGAACCCATTGTAATAGCATAACTGACTGATATCGGGGCTCCAGTCCGTATGTTGATTACGCTCGCGCACAGCGCGTGGAATGAATGCCCTTGCCGGCGATTTCAGGGTATGAATACGCTGGTTAAGCTGCTCATTAATACCCCCTGCGCGATCATCAAGATAAAGACAGGCCACGCTCATCAGAAGCAACTTATCTTCTGCAGAGAGATGCTCGCCATTACGGACAAAAAGGCCGCCCGTTTTGTCCAGCAGACTGGCTTCAGACCCCGCATAAATTAACTCCATAATCTGATTTTGTAATCCCTGCTGGTAGCCACCGGGGCTGTTATTCAGGATAACCAAATCAACATCCAGTCCTTTCTGTCGCCAGTAACGGTGTGCCTGAATCAGTTTGGTCACTGAGCCGATACTTTCTTCGCCGGTTATACTGAGCAGTACTATCGGCAGATCGCCTGAAATTGCCCAGCCCCACAGACCGGACTGACCACGCCGGTTGCGGCTGATCACCTGGCCTTCGGCGCGTAGCTCCTGGACAGGGTAAAGCACAGCGCCAGCGAGACGATTAAACAAAGTTGCATCATCTTCACTGGCATTCATCTGGCGTAATACCACCAGACTGTGAGACCAGGCCAGTTCAAAGACGCGATCGGCAATAGGGTAATCGCGATATTTTTCCAGCAGGGCCAGGCTCTGCTGGCGGTTCTCGCTGATACCATAAATGATATCAATCGTAACCGGATGCCCCGGCTGTAGAGTGATGGAGTGACGTATTGCCAGTATCGGATCCAGCACTGACCCCGACGTGTTACTGAGCGTCCCTTCCGTCTCTGTTGCCAGGGTATCAGCAGGGTTTCTGCCACGACCAAGAAATTTTGCCCTGTCCGTTTCAAACGAGACGTGATGTCGGTTATCGCCATGCACCACCATCATGTGAAACAGGCAGGGGCTTGCTTCATCCGGAGAGCGCGGGCGTCGGTGGCAAAGAATGGCGCCACGCTCAGGATCCAGCTCAGTCTGAATAAACAGATTGCTGAATGCCGGGTGTGCCAGATCGCTGGCATCAGGTGCCAGTACGACTTCAGCATAAGTTGTCAGTTCCAGAGAGCGGGGCTGGCGACCACGATGGATCAGTGTGAGCCGTCGCAACTCAACATCATCCTCCGGGGAGATCACCACCTGAGTTTTGACGCTAAGTCCTCCAAAGGTGCGTCGGAATTCAGCCCCCGCATCGGTGAACAACACTTCCTCGTCTTGTCCGCTGGAGTTGCCTGTCGGTTGCCAGGTATTGCTCCATACATCCCCCGTCTGCGTATCACGGATGTAGCAGAATGCTCCCCAGTTATCACGGGTGGTATCACTGCGCCAGCGTGTTAGTGCAATATCGTTCCAGCGACTGTAACCACCGCCGCCCGCGGTCAACATCAGATGATAATGGCCGTTGGACAGGAGTTGAATATCCGGGGCGGGAGTATCCACGCTATAGAAAATACGGGGTTCATAGCGAACGGGTTTGACCCTGCCTTCATGAGATTCAAAATGACGGCGCGGACTGTACAGATCGACCGCATCCGGCACGCGCTCCTGTAACAGCAGGCTAGCTGACCGGAACACCGTACTGGACATGAATCGTTCAGTCATGGGGGCGTCAAGCAGCACATGAGCCAGTGCCTGAAATGCCATGCCCTGGTGATGCGCCATCCAGGACTGTACCACCGCATAGAGCTGGCCGGTTGCGAGTCGTGAGGGGGTATAGTCCAGCGCTTCATAAAAACCGTATTCTCCGCGTGCACCATTTTTTTGCAGCCTGAACAGGTTCTCACAGGCTCTCTGTGGAGAAACCATCAGCGCCAGCATTGTGGCGTAAGGTGCGACAACCATGTCATCAGCAAGCCCCCTGCGCAGACCAAGACCCGGTACGCCAAATGCCTGATACTGATAATTATGCTGGACATCAAAAGCATGATAGCCAGACTCTGAAACACCCCATGGTACCCCGCGTTCTTTCCCCCAGTGAATCTGGCGCATAACCGCCGACTGACTCATTTCATCGAGCAGGCTGCCGGGCCAGGTGGGCATCACCAGATTCGGCATCAGATATTCAAACATGGATCCGCTCCATGACATCAGGGCAGTTTCATTATCAATCGTGGTAAACAATCGACCCAGCGCGTACCAGCTTTTAAGAGGCAGCTGATTAGTCGCAATGGCAAGAAAACTGGTCAGGCGGATTTCAGACGGCAGGAGATCGTAGTGGCTCTTGTCAGGTGTATTCGTGTCACAGTTATAACCGACGCTGAGCAGACTGGTTGCTTCACTGTACAGAAAGGCGAAATCCATCCGGGCATGCTCATCCAGCCGCTGTTCCAGCTCGGTGATAATATTGAGTCGCATTCGGGCCTGCTCCGCCACTGACGCCGGAGGCGTTCCTGTACCGGTTAATGTCGGACGGGCAAGCTCGCTCAGCGTCGGCAGCGTCTGTTCATTCCAGGATGCAGGTAACCAGCCAAGCAACAGAGACCACTCATGGCACAGCTGAACCAGTTGATGCTCCAGATGTCCAGCCCAGCGCATCTGAAGAGTAGATCCCTGATGACATGCACTGGTCAGATGGTTACATTGGATGCTCATGTTTTTCAGTTCACTGAAAAATGCCTGTGGAGAGAGTGACACCGCGCTCAGGCAGTGTTTGCGCAGCAGTCTCAGGCTGTCAGGTGGGTTCTGCCCCCACTGTTTTTCCAGAATATCCAGCGTATCGTTCAGTCCTGCCAGTATCTGTTGGCTGTTTAAAACAGGCTGATGACGCATGGCGGACAGCCCTGCACGCAGCGTCAACAAATGCCCGGCCATATTGCCGCTGTCGACGCTGGAGATATAGCGTGGACTGAGGGGGACCAGCGTACGGGTGTCATACCAGTTGTAGAGATGGCCCCGGTAGTGCTCCATTTTATCCATCGTGTCGAGCGTGAGCGATACGCGCCGGAGCACCTCTCCGCCGGGCAGGTAGCCAAAGTCCCATGCCGTCAGGT
Source organism: Klebsiella sp. CN_Kp066 (assembly GCF_040065135.1). NCBI lineage: Bacteria > Pseudomonadati > Pseudomonadota > Gammaproteobacteria > Enterobacterales > Enterobacteriaceae > Klebsiella > Klebsiella sp. CN_Kp066. The sequence continues at coordinate 213,459 of NZ_JBEAIU010000025.1, forward strand.
TAGCCATAAGTGAAAGACCAATATTGGTAGGAGAAGTTCGGTGTGCCACCGTCGGTTGTGGTATTTCCTGATAATTATCAGGCGGAAGCCAGTTCTCTTTTTCTGTGGCAAAGGTTTCAAAAAATGCCCAGATTTCACGGCTTGTCTGGCGTAACAGCTGTTTTTGTTCCTGAGTTGGCGAAAAAACCTTACGCACGGGCTGGCGACTCAGCCAGCTCATCAGCAGCGGGGCCACACACCATACCAAACCGATCGGTAACACAATCCCCAGCAGCTGTGGGGCAAATTGTCCGGTCAGTATTGTCAGCGCCACGCCACCGGCAACATTCAGCCACATTGCCTGATAAAAACGTGCAACAGTGGATCTGGCCTGACTGCTGTCCTGGCTGTGGCTGACCCACTGGCTGAGGTGACGCCTGCTTATCCCCAGTCGCCATAGCGTCACGGCGATCGCTTTCAGCGAATATCCGGCTTCGTGCGGCAGTATCGCAAAATTAAGGCTGATACCTGACAGACGCTTTAACGCGCCCGCCCCCACCAGTAACAGATGCTGCTTCACGCGGCGACGCAGAGGTTTATGCAGAAGGTCGTGGCTGATGCAGAGGATGGCTGGCAACAGCCATATCAGCAACAGTATGCCCAGCCAGTAAACCGGATTGGGTACCCAAAGCAGAGTGAAGAACAGCAATACCAGTAAGGAGGGGGCGACCAGACTGCGACGTAGATTATCGAGTAATTTCCAGTAAGAAAGCGCGGTCAGCGGATTCCTGACCCGGGTTCCATCGGCTTTTCTGACGCGTGGTTTTAGCCAGTTAAGCAGTTGCCAGTCACCCCGGATCCAGCGTGAACGTCGTGCAACATCCGACAGATAATTATTAGGGTACTGTTCGTACAGTAACACCTCGCTCAGCAGACCCGAACGTGCATAGCATCCTTCAAGCAGATCGTGGCTGAGTACCAGGTTTTCCGGGCAGATGTTGGTAGTGGCCTGCATAAAAATATCAACATCGTAAATCCCTTTGCCCACAAACGAGCCCTCCCCAAAGAGATCCTGATAGATATCCGAAGACATCATCGAATAAGGGTTATTGCCCGGTACGCTGCTGCGCAGGCCTGCGTAACGCCCCTGACCGTTGCGTGGTATCTCTTCCGCAAGACCGGGCTGTAAAATACCGAATCCTTTGACAACCCTCTGGCGTACCGGATCATACTCAGGCGTATTCAGCGGATGCGCCATCGTCGCGACGAGTTTGTGTGCCGTATCGCGCGGGAGCACCGTATCGCTGTCCAGGGTAATGACGTATTTTATGTGACCCGGTAAAAGGTGGGCAGGCATGTCTGCAACGCTGACAAATTGCGTTCCGGGATGACGCAACCAGCTGTTCAGTAACGCCAGTTTTCCCCGCTTGCGTTCATAGCCCATCCACGCTCCTTCCGAGGGGTTCCATTCAGGCTGACGATGTAACAGATAAAAACGTGGTCGACCGGAGGGGTAGCGCCGATTCAGCCCCTGCGTATCAGCGATAGCCTGTCTGAGCAGCGCGTGACTTTCTGGCGAGGGTTCATTTTCAGAATCTGCAAAATCAGTGAGCAGTGCGAACCTGAGATTTTCGTTTTCATTCCCAAGCCAGCAGACTTCAAGACTGGAGAGGAGCTGGCTGAAACTTTCATGGCTGGTCAGCATGCAGGGGATGACGATCATAGTGGCACTGTCAGCGGGAATGCCGGTTGAAAAATCCATCCCCGGCAAGGGGCGAGGAACGCGAAAACGGGTGGTTGCGTCACTGAGTAAATCACTCATTAACTGAGTTAAAGCGATAACCAGAGGCAATATCACCGCGATTAACAGCCAACCTGCGCCCTGCATGGCAGTTTCGTGCAATATTGCCGCGGTCGCAGCGGTTGTCAACAACACCAGGCTGCCAAGCCATGACAGCAGGGTTATTCTGTTGAAACTGTGCCGCAAGCGTATGAGTCCTGAGGTATCTGCCAGGAGATGTATATCCAGCGCCTGTCGACCTTCGCCCGCGAGGTAATAACCAACATGATATTCCGGTGTATTGGGTGCTTTTTCCTCTGAAAGCGCCAGCACCCTGTCAGCAACCTCATGCTCGCTGAGACCACTGTCTCTGGCCAGAACCTCAACTACGTGGCGGTAATGATCCCGGGTATTGAAGTGCATCCGGGGATAGATCCCGGCAGGATCATTGCGTAATGCCTGTTCGACGACGCTTATCGTTTCGGCGAAATCAGCCCAGTCCGTTTCACTCACTAATCGGAGACCCGCGATGCTGTTACTGACAGACAACTGGCTGGCGGCTAGCTGTTGATTGAAACTATGTATGAGAACGTCGGTGGTGATCCCCTGTTCCCGAAGGCACTGATCAATCCAGGTCAGAGGTAACGACAGCGCGTTGCCATGCCCCTGCAGGCGCCGCATCAGCTCTGCAACAAACGCGTTGGTTAACGGGGGGCGGGAGCGCGCCATATCAGCAACCACCATGATTAAATCGCCAGGTGCACTCTTTGCACATTCGACAATCCTTGTTATCCACGTATCGGCAAGGTTTCTGTCCTGCTGCGCTTTTATCACTTCCATACTGATACGACGAAGATTTTCAATCAGCGCCAGGCGCAGCATTCCCGGTAACGCCCAGACTTCACCCAGCGTCAGCGGTGTCACCTGTTGATAGGCAGTGAGATAGCTGGTCAGGCTGGCGGCATCCCAGCGGCCATCGCCGTGAGCAATGGCCTCTGATGCAATATGATAAATTCGTGGGCAATTCAGTGGCGATACCAGCGACGGGAGGCCTTTTCCAAAGCTTTTCGGCAAGTGCTGGCGGACTGTGCGGATTTGTTCCTCAATAAGATAATAATTGTCCAGCAACCATTCACCGGCGGGCATGATACTGGTCTTTTTACCCGCGTTAAGCTCATAGCAGTTTTGGGTGATGACGTCCTCATTGTCGCCAAGCCTTTTCAGAAGATAATAAGGATGTTTATCCGACGATACTTTATGAGTCCGCGCCAGCTTCTGACCGTAGCGTTCCATCTGGACGGTCGAAAAGAGTTCAGACCGCGGAGTGCTTTCGCTTGCAGGATCGTTCGCCGAAAACGTCACGTTTTCGGCAGCATTCATCGGGATACGGGAGCGGTTAAACCACGCTCTGGGGTTCATTTTCATAGCATTGCTCCGATGCAACATTAGCGCGCAGGAGCAGTTGCGAAATCAGTTCAGAAACGTTCTCTCAGGATGGGCGTCAGGCATCAGGGATTTAACAGCTGCCGGAATTTAACTTAAGTATAGAGCATGGGCTCTGAATGCTGTTTTGGTTGGGACTAGGGTCGGGAGATAAACAGAGCCTTGCAGCCGGGGCAAAGCATTGCCTGATTGCGCCGGATTTTTGACAAGGGTTGAGCTGATTTTAAGCCACAAACAGGGCAGGTGGCGGTAGACACACCGCTGAAAAGTTTCATTGCGTAATTGATAACAGACATAACCATTAACCTTTCAATGAATGAGCTTCACCGTATCACATATGGTTAAGTTTTAATCTATTTATTTTGAAGCACTGAAATTCAGAAAAGGTAGATGTTGGCAGCCATTGGCCCCCTGAGACCGTTTATCCGACAAAATTCAATGCGACTTCCTGGGATGAATCATTCTGATTTGCGGGAGTTAACGGCTGAAATGTGAAGCAGATCGTCTTTTCGGCTATCAGAAGGGATGATGAGACATTTAACACTAAGAATGTCATAACTTTTGACAATTCCTGCCATTTTATAAGAGAAGTCAATTTCTTATTGAAAACACGTAAAGACTATACGTTGAAAGTGGTATTCAGCCACTTTTATTTTCCCTGCAGGACCTCTGGACGGCTAAAAGATAATTTGCTTATATCGATTCCCTGTGCCTTAATGAATTCCATCAGTTCGATATACAAACGAACGTTAAGCATTTTCCGGGCAGTCCTCATTAGCAGGCGCTATCGCTGATATCACCTCTTTTTGAGCCCGTACCTTTAATACTATACGTTTACTATTCAATACTATTATGTATAACGGGGGTTAGTATGACCTTAAGAATTAAAGGTCTGGTAAAATGGTTCAGCGAAGGCAAAGGGTTTGGTTTCCTCTCTCCTCTTGATGGCAGAAAAGATATCTTTGTTCATTTTTCTGCCCTCAACGGCGATGGTTTTAACACCTTATTTGAAGGTCAGAAAGTTGAGTTCGCGATACATAATGGTGAAAAAGGCCCTGCTGCTACAAACGTAATACTCTGCGATAAATAAATTATTGTGGTTCTGCGATAACGATGAAGGATTATTCCTGAGTAGACAGCCCCATAACTAAAATCAGTGAAAATCGTTTATTCTTAATATCTGATCAGCATATTTTTCACAATTATGAGTGCGCTGACCGATGTAATGAAATGCAGGACTACTGCATAAAAATTTTAAAAGAACATACTAACTGCTTGTTAAATAAGAAGTGCGTAATGAGCGAGGCTATCTCCGAAAGCACCACGTAATGGCTTTGACCTTAATGGCATCTGCCAGTTAACACCCACGAGAGAACAGGGTAATAGAATATGATTAAAGTCCTTGTTTTCTTTAATGCTGAATCCTGTAAAGTCATGACCGTTCTGGAAGGTATATCCTCTGTCAGGCAGGAATATCCAAACGGTGAAGAAACACATCTTCGGATTATGTCTGCAGGTTTTCCTTCCTTAACTGGCGATCATGGTATTGTTTACGTGGCAACTGACAGGGAGTTAACGTCACAGGAGATACTTGATGCGGCCAGGAAATATTTATAGCATTTTTGTCATGCTCTCTGCTCCACGTTTAATTGCATGCTTACCCTATTTATCAGAATCGAACAAAAAATGAGTTACAAACATTTATGGCCTGCTAACAGCAGGCTTTTTTTTACATTACACTTTTTTAGAAACACCTCTATAAAGAGAGCGTAATTGGCTACCCTCTGACAAAATGCAGGTGTCTCTCGCCTGCGTGCCATCTTGCCATTTGTGAAAAATCTTACTAAGTGGCCGCGCTAATTCACTAAATGTCTCTCCTGATTTAAAGTTCATCTGGTATGACTGAAGCAATAAGTTATGAGGGTACACGTAAAATGCTGAAGATAGTATGATCTCGCATAATAACTTCAGTGAATAAGGGTTCGTTGAAAGGATAGACATAAGCATCGCCGGAGCCTATTCGAAGATGCATCAACACGTAGCTAAAAACTCATTCTTCATCCGATGCAAGCTAGCCGGGAACACTCTAAGCTAAAGAGAAATGGCACAACAAATGGCACAACAGAAACAGTATAAAACGAAAAACCCCAAGCTAATTAATAGCTTGGGGTTTATATTTGGCGGAAGCGTAGAGATTCGAACTCTAGAACCCTTTCGGGTCGCCGGTTTTCAAGACCGGTGCCTTCAACCGCTCGGCCACGCTTCCGGTATGGGGCGCACTATAAACACCTCTGTTGAGGCTGTAAAGCATCAATTTGTTCAATCGGCTTAAAAATAAGCAAAAACGTGTTATTCGTCTGAAACTCAGGCAGTTTGCGCAGAAATTCAGCGCAAACTGCCCGCGCCGACCTAATGTTTTTTGATGTACATATCTTTGGTGTAGTAATACCCCAGTTTATCCGGCGTAAAACCCCCGACCCATGGCTTCACCAGATGGGTACGCACATAGTGATAGACCGGAATAGCCGGGACATCCTGGCCTAGTAAATCCTCCGCCTGCTGGTAGAACTGACCCCGCGCCGCGGTATCAGACGCTTTTGCCGCATTGCGCAACGCCTCATCGTAGGCTGGATTACTGTACTGAGTGGTATTTTCACTATCGCCGGTACGGAAGGTATTGAGAAAAGTCGCGGCATCGTCATAGTCGGCAATCCACGCGTAGCGCACGGCGTCAAAATTATGCGTGTGCATGGTGTCGAGCATGGTCTTCCACTCCTGATTTTGCAGCTTCGCCTCGACGCCAAGATTCTTTTTCCACATTGAGCTGGCGGCGATGGCAATTCGCTGGTGCGATTCCGAAGTGTTATAGAGCAAATTAAATACCAGCGGATGGGTCTCGTTATACCCGGCCTCGCTCAACAGTTTTTTCGCCTCGGCGATACGTTTATCGCGCGACCAGCTGGCATATTCGGGATTGTGCAGCTTCACCCCACCGATATCAGGCTGGCTGACAAGCCAGGCAGGACGCTGCCCCTGCCCCAGTACCTTCTCCGCGATAATCTCTTTATCGAGGGCCATATTCAGCGCCCGCCGTACGCGCGGGTCATTAAACGGCGGCCGGGTCGTATTGAACTGGTAATAGTAGGTCGCCAGCTGCGGCGAAACATTCAGCTGTTCGCCCAGAGTTTTTTTAAGCTGGGCGAACTGGTTAATCGGCACGGTATAGACGATGTCGATCTCCCCCGCTTTGTAGCGGTTGATATCGGCGGCTTCAGAGCTTATCGGCAGATAGGTCACCTTATTGATGACGGTATGCGCGTTATCCCAGTAACGCGGATTGCGCTCTGCGACGATACGCTCGTTCACCACCCACTGCGACAGCTTGTAGGGCCCGCTGGTTACCATATGTTCCGGTTTGGTCCACTTGTCGCCGTAGCGCGAAATGAGGACTTTATCGAGCGGAACCAGAGACGGGTGCGCCAGCATGGCCAAAAACGCCGCATTCGGCTGGGTTAAGGTCACCTCAAAGGTCGCATCATCAACCGCTCTGACGCCCAGCGTCTCGGGCGCTTTTTGACCCCGTGCTATCTCCGCACCGTTGACGATATGCATATTGCCGGGATAACTCGCGTAAGGGGACGCCGTGAGCGGCGACACCAGACGCTGCCAGCTCCAGACGATATCCTGCGCCGTAATCGCCGTCCCATCAGACCAGGTCGCACCTGGACGCAGGTGGAAGGTCCAGACGGTGTTATCTTTATTCTCCCACTTCTCCGCCAGCCGGGGCTGAATGTCGCCTGCTGGCGAAACGCTGACCAGCCCTTCGAAAAGATCGCTAATGATATTGTTTTCAACGTCGCTTTCGACTTTATGCGGATCCAGCGACGACGGCTCGCTGCCGTTATTTCTGACCAGCTCCTGCTTCTCTGCCAGCACCGTTCCCGGCGGCACCTGCGCGGCCAGCGCCGGGAGAGTGATTGAGAACAGACCGACAGCCAGCAGTACCCGCGTGATGTGATTATATTTTTGTGATTTCATATCCCTTGCCTTTGTTACGCTTCGTTTGTACCCTCTCCAGAGTTAGTCGCAGAATGGCTATAACGCAATATTTTTCAGTTAGTTATCAGATTTCGATCTGGCCACAGAAAGCAAATGAATAAAAATTCCACTTATTCGTCTTTTACTGGAATAAAATGCTGAATCCAGCCCGTTTACTTTGAGTAAAGATGGGTAAAAGCATTAGGGCTTCGGCCTCGTTTTTTTTATGCTTCATTATTAATTACATCTGTCATAAGAGAGTGACTCATGGATCGTATAATTACATCGTCGCGTGACCGTTCATCGCTGCTTAGCACGCATAAAGTTCTGCGGAACACCTATTTTTTGCTTAGCCTGACGCTGGCATTTTCCGCCATTACGGCGACGGCCAGCACGGTACTGATGCTGCCTTCGCCGGGTCTGATTCTGACGCTGGTCGGCATGTATGGCCTGATGTTCCTGACCTATAAAACGGCAAATAAACCTACCGGCATTATTTCCGCGTTTGCCTTTACCGGCTTCCTTGGCTATATCCTGGGGCCGATGCTCAATGCCTACCTGTCTGCGGGCATGGGCGATCTGATTGGCCTGGCGCTGGGCGGAACCGCGCTGGTGTTTTTCTGCTGCTCGGCCTACGTGCTGACGACCCGTAAAGATATGTCCTTCCTCGGCGGCATGCTGATGGCGGGCGTGGTTGTGGTGCTTATCGGTATGGTTGCCAATATTTTCCTGCAGCTGCCGGCTCTGCATCTGGCGATCAGCGCGGTGTTTATCCTGATTTCTTCAGGCGCCATCCTGTTTGAGACCAGCAACATCATCCGCGGCGGTGAAACCAACTACATCCGCGCGACCGTAAGCCTGTACGTCTCGCTGTACAACATCTTCGTCAGCCTGCTGAGCATCCTTGGCTTCGCCAGCAGAGACTAATCCTCTCCCCGGCTCAACTCAGGCCCCGCTTATGCGGGGCCTTATTTTTTGCTACACTGCCGCCATTTTCAGCGGTATGTGAAGAATCATGTTTATCTTTGAAGGCAACGAAATAGAGACCGATAGCGAAGGCTATCTGAAGGATACGACCCTGTGGAGCGAGGCGATGGCGACCGTTATTGCTGAACAGGAGGGCATCGCCCTGTCCGTTGAACACTGGGAAGTCGTGCGCTTCGTGCGCGATTTTTATCTGGAATTCAACACCTCACCGGCAATACGCATGCTGGTGAAAGCCATGGCGAACAAGTTCGGCGAAGAGAAAGGCAACAGCCGCTATCTTTACCGCCTGTTTCCGAAAGGCCCGGCTAAGCAGGCGACAAAAATCGCCGGTCTGCCTAAACCGGTAAAGTGTATCTAATACAAAATGGCGAATTTCTGCCACTCTCTGGTGGGTTGATGCGGCTCGGTCAGAACCCTGTCCACCCGCGCGCTGCGCGGCCCACCGGCTTTCAGCCAGGCGATAAGTTTCTCCACCTGCTCCGGCTCTCCGCAGGCAAGCACCTCCACGCCGCCGTCGTCTAGGTTGCGCGCGTATCCCGTTAGCCCAAGCTGTAGCGCCTCGCGCTGGGTAGAATAGCGAAATCCGACGCCCTGAACGGAACCGTATACCCACGCCATCGTGCAAACCGTTGCCATGCTTTCTCTCCTTTCCGGACATTGACTCAATGACAGAGGATAGCAAATTCTTTCAGCGTACATGCTTTGGTAATAATCCATAGTGCTGACGAAAACGGGCGGTAAAGCGCGAGCCTGACAGATAGCCGCTGCTTTGCGCAATGTCGCCAATGGGCCGCGACGTCGACTGTAATTGCCCCAGCGCGTAGGCCATCCGCACCTCTTCCACGATCTGGCGAAAGCTCCGGGACTCCTGCTGCAAACGGCGGCGCAGCGTCGATTCGCCAAGAAACAGCATTTTTGCGACTTTCGCCACGCTCCACGCTTCGGCAGGCGACAGCATAATAATCTGCCTGACCTGACCGGTTATGTCGTCGCGCCGTTCGTTAAGCAGCGGTCCGGCGTATCCGGCCTGATACAACGCCAGCAGCAACCCCATCGCCTGATGATGCTGTAACTCCGCCGAAAGCCCTTCCCGCACCGCCTGCAGAACGCTCTGCCACATAAACGACAGTTCCGGCGCCAGCGGCGCGCAAAGCGAAGTCAAACGACCGACCTGCGGTTCGCTCATATAGCGATGCTTAAAATCGGCCAACAGCTCGGGCGTTAGTGACAGCAGATCGGAGCAAAACAGCCCGTTTTCCGGCTGATTTATGACCTCCAGTTCCACCTCGGCGGGCAAAATGATCAGCTGCTGCGGCGTTGCCAGCATCTCGCTGGCTCCCTGCACAATGACCTTACTGCCGCGGTTTACCCGGCAGATCGCGGGCGAGAACAGCGTGACGCGGTGCAGTTTGCATAGACGGCGGGTGGTAATTTCCGCCGCCGTTAGCGCATTATGGTGAAAATTGATATTCCGCATCATGCCGCCCTTTTTGTTATCTTACGGCCAGCGCCGTTAACTGCGCGCTGGCGATGGCGTGGCTGTGTAACATAAATCCGACTAACGCCCCGCTGGCCGCGCTATCAATGGGCAGCGTCGGGGTATCAAGCGCCCAGACCGTAAAGCGGTAGCGATGAGGTTTATCTCCGGCCGGCGGGCACGCGCCGCCAAAACCCGCATAGCCAAAGTCATTGCGCCCCTGTACCGCCCCGGCAGGCAGTTTAGCGTTATTTTTGTCTCCGGCGCCAGCGGCTAAACTTGTCACCTGTTGGGCAATATTCACCACCGTCCAGTGCCACCAGCCGCTCCCGGTCGGCGCATCCGGGTCATAAGCGGTCACCGCGAAACTACGGGTACCCGCGGGGGCATTTTGCCAGGCGATCTGCGGTGATACATTGCCGCCGGTGCAGCCAAAGCCGCCAAACCAGTGATTCTGCGCCAGAGACTCGCCATCGCGCATATCTACGCTGCTGATGCTAAACGCTGCGGCATTCGCCGTTCCGCTCATAATAACCATTATTGCGACAGCCCATTTCAATCCTGTTTTCATCGTATTCTCCTCCGTCGGTTGAGGAAATACTGTAAGATCGCGGCGAGATTTTTATTGTGCCAAAGCGCCTGCATTTTGTGCCGAAACGCTCACCTGCCGATAGCGGTGGAATGGTGCTTGCCACAGCCACTTGTGCTAATCTATGCGCCATTTTTCGGTGCCGATATTCCCGTTGCTTAAAGGTAGCTCCATGACAGACTCCATTTTCCCCCGCTTAGTGTTAACCAAAGGACGCGAGAAATCCCTGCTGCGTCGCCATCCGTGGATTTTCTCCGGCGCCGTCGCCCGGATGGAAGGTAAAGCCCGTTCAGGTGAAACCATCGATATTGTGGATTCACAGGGAAAATGGCTGGCCCGCGGCGCCTATTCGCCTTCGTCGCAGATCCGCGCCCGCGTCTGGAGCTTCGATCGCACTGAAGCCATTGATAACGCCTTTTTCGAGCGTCGCCTGCAGCAGGCGCACACCTGGCGTGAGTGGCTGGCGGCCCGCGACGGGCTCGATAGCTACCGCCTGATTGCCGGAGAATCCGACGGCCTGCCGGGCGTTACCATCGATCGTTTTGGCGACTTTTTTGTGCTGCAGCTGCTGAGCGCCGGCGCTGAATATCAGCGCGCGTCAATTGTCAGCGCGCTGCAAACGCTGTTCCCGAACTGCGCCATCTACGATCGTAGCGATGTCGCGGTACGTAAAAAAGAGGGCCTGGAGCTGGCGCAAGGGCCGGTGATCGGTGAACTGCCGCCTGCCCTGCTGCCGATTACCGAGCACGGTATGCAGCTGCTGGTCGACATTCAGGGCGGCCACAAAACCGGCTATTACCTTGACCAGCGCGACAGCCGCCTGGCGACGCGTCGCTATGTTGCGGATAAACGTGTGCTGAACTGCTTCTCCTATACCGGCGGTTTTGCCATCTCTGCGCTGATGGGCGGCTGCCGTCAGGTTGTCAGCGTCGATACGTCGCAGGAAGCGCTGGACGTCGCCAGACAGAACGTTGAGCTGAATAAGCTGGATTTATCGAAAGCGGAATTCGTCCGTGACGATGTGTTCAAGCTGTTGCGTAAATATCGCGATTCAGGCGAAAAGTTTGATGTCATCGTGATGGACCCGCCAAAGTTTGTCGAAAACAAAAGCCAGCTGATGGGCGCCTGCCGCGGCTATAAAGATATCAATATGCTGGCGATCCAGCTCCTGAACCCCGGCGGCATTCTGTTGACCTTCTCCTGCTCCGGCCTGATGACCACCGATTTATTTCAGAAAATCATCGCCGATGCCGCCCTGGATGCCGGACGTGATGTACAATTTATAGAACAGTTCCGTCAGGCTGCCGATCACCCGGTGATTGCAACCTATCCGGAAGGGCTATATCTGAAAGGGTTTGCTTGTCGCATTATGTAACTTGAAAATGGAGAATCGGCCCGCATATAGCAGGTAATCATGTAACCCGGGAGGTGCTTATGATAGCCAGCAAATTCGGTATCGGCCAACAAGTTCGCCACACGCTTCTGGGCTACCTGGGCGTAATCGTCGATGTCGATCCAGAATATTCGCTCACGGAGCCGGAAGTGGACGAAATCGCCGCTAACGACGATTTGCGTCTTGCGCCCTGGTATCACGTGGTGATGGAAGATGACGATGGCCAGCCGATTCACACTTATCTTGCAGAAGCGCAGCTAAGCAGCGAGCCCAGCGACGAGCATCCGGAGCAACCGTCTCTGGACGAGCTGGCGAGAACCATACGCCAGCAGCTGCAGGCGCCGCGATTGCGCAACTAATCTAAAACCCGCGCTGCGGGTTTTTTATTCCCCTCTCTTTTTGCAGTCGCTGCCAGCGCCTGGCATATCTGGTTATTGAACCGTCCGTCACGCTGCTGTTTTTCACTCCAGCGGGTATTAGCCAGCTTCATCTCACGTGAAATGCCCTCGCTATTAAGCGCAAGCTGTTGAAAAAAAGGCGCGAGCATCGCCCCACCCGGTAAAACCTGAATTTTAAACACAGGACTACCGTCGATGTAGCGATACACCAGCGCGTGGTCCGGCAATATGGTGGCGGCAAACGACTGCTGCGCGTAGCTGGCCCAAAAGCTTGCCGCGCCGTAGCCGCGCGAGAAATAATTTTCGCAAACGGGCGGGGCGGCTAACGGCAAGATGCTTTGCTCCGCGGGCCTGAATGCATTTTCCATCCAGCGCGCCATGCCTTCCAGATACCATTTCTGTTTAAAAACCGCGTAGCCGTACTGATACAAATGGAACAATTCATGAGCGGGCGTAACGTTGCGCGCCGGCCGCCGGGCCGCATTGAGGACAATTTTTAAACCGCAGGGGAGCGTCGCGCCATCGCTCATGGTCTCCGCCGCCACGCGGTCAAAGGCCAGGCCGTGACCTTTGGGAAGCGTCAGCAGGTAGATATTAATTTGTCGGGCCTGGGTATAAATTTTCTGCTGCAGCGGCGGTCGCAGACCCAGCAGCGAGGTGTAAAGATATTTTGCAGCCTGAAGCTGGCTCGCGATGTCTTTCACGACATCCGGCACGCCATCGCCGGTACTATCCTGCGGATATTGCAGGGCGTCCTTACCCTGCAGGCTGTAATAAATATGAAACTCATCGACAACGTGCGCTTTTTCCAGATGATGATTGTGCAGCAGCGATCCTGGCACGCAGCGGGCAACCTGCACCACGTCACGGGCCAGCAGCGGCGCACAGCCGCCGCAGGCCAGCAGCAGCGCGACGACTCGCCTCATGGCCTCTCCTGCGGCGAGCGCGGGGGAAACGGACACGGACGGTTACCCAAAGCTTGCCGCCTGTGGACTCTTGCTGGCCAGGCCGAAATCCGCCTTCGCCTGCGCTGCCATCAGCCGCTCGCTGGCCTGCAGCCACGCCGCCCAATGTTCGGCGATGGCGCTGGCATAATAGCGTTGAGCGTTGCACAGCGCGGCCTGCCGCATACTTTGCTGTAGCGTTTTGTCCGCGATAACCTTGATCAACGCCGCCGCCAGAGCTTCTTCATCGCCGCAGGGAACCAGCATCCCCGCCTGCCTGTCCTGCAGGATGTCGCGCGGACCGTATTTGATAGCAAAGCTAATCAGCGGGGTACCGTAGGCCATCGCCTCCACGGCGGAAATAGACTGCCCTTCCTGAGTCGAACAAAGCACGGTACAGCAGGCCGTTTTATGCGCCTGGGCGATGTCGGACGTGAAGCCATTGATATGGATCGCCTGCGCCAGCCCCCACTCCGCCACCTGCGCGCTCAGGCTGCGCCGCAGCGGCCCTACGCCATAAGTGTGCAGCTGCGCATCGGGGATAACCGCCAGCACTTTACGAAAGGCGCTCAGCAGTAAGGCGTGCTGCTTCTCCTCCGAGTAACGCGCGAGGTAGATAACCGTTTGTGACGGCACTTTCTGCGGGTTCGCCGGAATATTGCCGTTATCGAGATGGTTGGGGATCACCGCCATCTGCGTAGCCGGGAATCCCTCCTGCTGCAAATCCTGCCACTGCTCATCGGTGAGGATAATCAACTGGTCGACGAGATCCGGCTGCTCCAGGAGGTGTCGATATGAGCTTTTCAGCGCGCCGTTAGAGAGCTGATGATGGGAGTGAATAATGGCGCTTAATGAGCAGGCCATACGCTGAGCTGGCCGTGAACAGACGAAGTTTTTCCACGTTTTATTTTTATCCACGATAAAGTGCCAACGCCCTTTCCCCGCCAGCATGGTTTCCAGCATCCACGAAAAAAAGTCCTCCTCCAGAGTAAAGCGTTTGACGTCGCCCCCGGCGAGGGCAATTTCCAGAGCGCTGAGCCGCAGGTTGCCTTTCTTCTCATCAAAGCTTTTACGCAGCAGAATATTGCCGGCGCTATCGATATAATCTTCGATAATTTTCCCCTGCGGGCGTAGCAGGAAGTTCTGTTTTCCCACCGGCAGGTCCGCGTCGGGATTGACGACATGCCTGAGTTCAATACTCCCCACCAGCGGCTCCAGCGTCGCAATCGCGTTCATCTCCAGGCAGTCGCTTAACCACTGGTAAAGGTTATAAACCGGTACCTCTTTGGGCAGCGCCCCCCGCGCCTTCAGCGCCTTGACCACCGTGGGTAATTCGGGATTCCACGTCGCGGTAATCAGCCAGGGTACGGCGCGCAGATGTTCGGTGAACAGCTTCGCCCGCCGCATGGCGGCCACCTCGATACCGTTACCGACATCGCGTAGCGTCTCCAGCAGAAAAACGGGCGTCGCATCAATCGACGACGGCGCGTTGTCCTGCTGGAGCGACGGCTTTTTTGCCGCTAAGTGGTATTTCTGATAGGCGATAAAGCCGGAGAGATAGTGTTCGACGTCATCGATACGTACGCGGTAGCTGTGGTGGCGTATAAAGAAGCTGTTAACGATCCGCGCGGGATTTTTAAAGAACATCGCCAGCTCGGGCCAGAAGAAGCCGTTCAGCAAATAGCGGGCGCGGGTTTCCAGCGCCTGCCAGAATTTTTGCTGGTCAAAATCATCCAGCAGGTGGCGGTGCTCGGGCGAGGCGCCCAGCCGGGTGACCATTTCCGACGCCGCCATCATTAGCTCCAGCAGCGTGGGATAGGTCGTCACACGATGCAGTACGAAATCAAGATGATCGCGCACATTATTGAGACCAAAACGAAAGTACTTCTCCTCCGGGCGGAAGCGGGTTAATTCATTTACGCAGTAGCTCAGCCAGTGGTCGTGATGCTGCCAGTGTTTGTTTTGAATGAAATAGGCGAAGGCTTTTTCCACCACGTCCAGCCACAATGGCTCTTTGGTCAGGCCGTACAGGCGCATCAAGGCAAACGCCGCTTCGCCATCGTAGTAGATAATGCGGAATTTGGCCTTCAACGACAGATCGTGGCTATTTAATACATGAACAAATTGGCCGCTTTGCGGATCCTGCATCCAGGCAATACCGGTCGCCAGCTGCGCCATCAGCGGCAGGTACTGCCGGTCTCCGGTCGTTTCGGTATATTTTACCAGCGCCAGGATGCTGACGGCATTACCGCCAAGCTTGATCTCCTCGCCAACGTCGCAGAGGAACGCTGCCTCGCGCCCATCATCCAACGTCCGCACCTCAATCAGCGTGCTTACCAGATACGCAATCGCCCGGTCTATGGCCTGGCGAACCGACGGCAGGCGCGTCGCTTCCCAGCCTTCGATCAGCGAATAGGTCGAGCTGGCGTGGCGCAGCGCGTTATAGGAACGGACCGGGCGATCGAAACAGGGAAACCAGCCATAATGATACAGCCCGTCTTTCCTGACCTGACGGGCCAGATAATCGCTGCCTTTTTTAATCACCTCAGCCAGGCACGCTTGCTGCCAGTTTTCCCCAATGGCGCGATAGCCGGAGCCCCTCCCGGCATGTTCAATGACTTTTACGCCAAAGCGATCGCAAAAGACCGCCTGGGTTTTAAAACGCCACAGAGGCTGCTGCGGATCCTCCGGCCAGCTAAGCGTCTGCTTAAACCGCCGCTGGCCGTAGTTTTGCAAATTGACGCTATTCGGCGCGACGACGCCATTATCGCCGTCGTAGAGCAGCGCGTTGCCGGCGATTTCCTGCTCTAGCATCGCACAGCTAAACTGCGGGTCAAACGCGAGTCCAAAGCGAAAATAGTTGCGCTTGGTGACTCTGAATTTCTCATTGAGGGAGTGCCAGCTGAGCTTTTCCACGCTGTCCACAACGTCGATACGCAGCCACTGCGGTTCATTGGCCTGCTTTTTACGCCACTCCTGCAGCGCTCTGGCCCCCGCCAGCCAGGCGAGATCGAAGCTGGTTCCGCTGGCGATATGCATATGCGCCCGCTCTTTGCCATCGCTGACGCTAAAGAAAATCACCCATGCCGGATAGTCAGAGGGCAACACGGTGGATTTCAATTTTTTGGCCTGAAAGCAAGCTTGTTGCAGTAAGTCACTTAGCGCCATCTTTCCCTCTCCATTTATTCAAGAATGCGTTGGATGTTTAAAAATTATTATCAGAGACTGCAAACAAACTCGTTTTAGGGATTGCGCCACATTATTGTCGGGTGGCGTATGACGCCTTATCCGACCTGTCATTCCCGTATGCCGCGCCGGGGTATCAGCCCCGACACATCTCCCGGACCGCAAACGGCGGAGAACCCGTAGCCGACAAGATGTTCGCACTTTGATTAGCGCTCCCGTAATGCTTCTTTGGCCCGATTAAATGGTTTTACCAGATAATCCATAACCGTTTTTTCACCGGTCTTAATATCAACGGTAGCGATCATCCCCGGGCCAATTAAAAAGCGCTTGCCGCTCTTATTCTCCAGGTAATCATTATCAGTACGGATAAATACCCGGTAGTAGTAAATATCGGGTTTAGCTTCATCCTGAGTGGTATCCGGCGATATGGTTTCCACCACGCCGTTAAGTGCGCCATAGATGGCATAATCATAGGCGGTAATTTTGACCAGCGCCTGCTGGTCGGGATGGATAAAAGCAATATCGCGAGGGGAGATCCGCGCTTCGATTAATAAACGGCCGTCTACAGGCACGATTTCCATCAATTCGCCATTGGGCGCAATAACCCCACCAATAGTATTGACCTTAATATTTTTAACAATTCCCTGTACCGGCGAGCGGACGGTTAAACGCGTCACCGAATCGGCGCGCCCTTTAATCACTTCCGCCAGGCTGGCTACATCGGCATTGGCTTTTGACAGCTGTTCACGCGCGTCAACAAAATAACGCGTATTGAGATCGATTTTTTTAAAACTAATATCCGCGACCTGCTGACGAAGACGCAGCACTTCGACGTTGCTCGCCGCCCCGGTTTTCGCCAGTTTTTCAGTAATGGCCAGTTCGCTATTGACCAGCTTTAACGACTCATCCAGCTGACGCGTCGATTTGCTCAGTTGCTCCTTGCGGCTATGGTAAAGGCGGGTCTCCTCCGCCAACAGCGCGGGCCAGGCTTTCAGGGTGTCGGGAAACACCAGCGGCTGATTGTTGACCTCAGCAGTTAAGCGAATGCTCGCCGCCAGAGAGGCGCGATACTTCGCCTGGCTTTCCCCCACGTTAGATTCGCTGCGGGTGGGGTCGAGGCGCGCCACGACCTGTCCGGCTTGCACTTTGCTGCCCTCCTGCACGTTCAGCTCGGTTAAGATGCCGCCATCGAGGGTCTGAATCACCTGCTCCCGGGAGCTGGGGATCACTTTTCCGGTGCCCGTAGAGACTTCATCCAGCACGGCGAACCAGGCCCAGACAGCGCCCACCAGCAGCATACCGGCCAGCAGCAGTATCAGCCGCCGCGATTTTACGATCTTCGCTTCGTCTTGTTCGTTATCCGGCAGCAGCGCCACCGGGTCATGATCCGCCATCATGGGAAGCTTATTCATATATTCACCACCTGGCCGCGGGCTTTCTCTTGTTCAAAGACGGTGGCTTTAGGTTTATCCAGCGCCAGCTGTCCATCCTGGATGACCAGAATCCGGTCAACGATATTGAGCACCGCCGCTTTATGCGTGGCGATAATCATCGTTCGCTCGCCGGCCCACAGCGCCAGCTGTTCCACAAAGGCCTTTTCCGTTCGCTCGTCGAAATAAGAGGTCGGTTCATCAAGCAGGACGATGTTCGGATCGCGCAGCAGGGTTCTGGCCAGCAGCAGCGACTGGCGCTGGCCGCCTGAAAGCCCCACCCCGCCTTCCATGACAATATGTTCGAGGCCGAGGGGCAGTTTGCGTACAAACTCCAGAGCGCCGCACAGGGTAAGCACCGAGAAGATTTCATCATCCGTCGCCGCTGGCCGCCCAAGGATTAAATTCTCGCGCAGGGTGCCGTGAAACAGCCGCGCCTCCTGGGTGAGCAAAGTGGCGTTGCGGCGAATATCCGCAAGGTCGATCTGCGGCAGGCTTAAATCATCCAGCCGCAGTTCGCCGGCGACCAGCTCGACGTTGCCCATCATCGCCTGCAATAGGGTCGATTTACCGGCGCCGATTCGCCCAAGGATGGCGATTCTCTCACCGGCTTTAATCGATAGCTGGTTAATTCGCAGCGGAATCGCGGCGTCGTTAAGGCCGTAGCGGAATTCCGCCTGGCGGAACTCATAGTTACCGTGCAGCACGGCGCGGTGAACCCGGGGTTCGTCCTGGCCGCCTTCGACCGGTAGCGCCATCAGATTATCGAGGCTGGCCTTCGCCGTTTTCACCTGCTGCCAGCGAGCAAGCACGCCGCACAGCGCGGTCATCGGCGCGACCATGCGGGTTGAAAGCATCGATGCCGCCACCATGGCCCCGGTGGTGATGTCGCCATTAATCACCAGCGGCGCGCCGACCACCACTACCGTGGCGTATAGCAGGTTTTGTACCGACATTCCCCAGCTGACCAGGCCGTGAGTGAGCCTGCGCGTTCTGACCCCCGACTCGGCGGTAATCGCAATATAGCTATTCCACTGATGCAAAAAGCGGCTTTCCGCCTGCATCATTTTGATGTCCTGCAAACCCTGAATACTCTCCACCAGAATGGCGTTTCGTAAGGTATTTTCGTGCTGATTTTTGTTGGCCAGCGCCGCGAGCTTGCGCTGCAATAGCAGGCCGGGCAGGATCATCAGAACCGTCGCCACCGGCGCTATCCAGCTTAGCCACGGCGAGACGATAAACAGCACCACCTGGAACAGCAAAAAGAACGGTAAATCCGCCACGATGGTCATCATCGTTGAGGTCATCATTTCGCGCACCTGCTCCAGCTCGCGGATTTGCGAAATAAAGCTCCCCGTTGAGCGCGGCACTGCGCTGTTTTTCAGGCGCAACGCGTGGCCGAAAACCCGGTCCGAGACCCGAATATCCCCACGTTTGCCGAGCAGATCCGTGACGTGTCCGCGCATAATTTTCAGCGCAAAAGCAAATACCGCCGCCAGCAATACGCCGCTGAACAGGACATAAAGAGTGGGATAAGACTGGGCCGGGATCACCCGATCGTATACCTGCATCGAAAACAGAATCCCGCTCAGCGCCAGAACGTTAATGGCGAACGAAGCCAGCATGACGTGCATATAGGGGCGAAGATCTTTCAGCACAATTTTACGCAGCCAGTCCGGCTGAAAGCGGGTCAGATAGCTTTCTGTACGAATATCCCTTTCCGGAGCCGACGGGCGAAAAGCAACGGTCTTGTCAATTTCCGGCAGCAGAGTTTCCAGCGGGCAGTAGCTGAGCAGCGACAGCTCCTTCACGAACCGCACCCCGACGGCATTATTGACGTCAAAGCTTTCAACTATCGCCACCTGGCCATCGCGCAGCTGGATAACGAGCGGTAGCCGCCAGGCCGACATTTTCTGATCGGTGGCGGATAAAAACTGGCAGTGTAATCCGGCGTGGCGCGCCAGGTGCCGGAGCGCTTCGGGCAGCGTTTTCTGCGTCGCCCATTCGGCAGCCGCATGTAGCGTTCCGGGAGAAAAACTTTGTCGATAGTGGTTGGCAATAAAGGCAATCGCATTCGACCAATCGGACAAGTGCGGTATTCCGGCACGTTCATCTTGTGGGGTCATGGGCGGATCTCCACGCCCTGGATATTTTGATTTTCCAGCGCGAACACCGTGCGCATCTTGCCGGTGCTGAACAGGCAGTCCAGCTCCAGCGAGCGCAGTTGTGATTCCGTCAGGACCTGGCTAAATCTGGCCTGGTAAATTTCCTGATCGACGTTGAGCAGATCCAGCAGCGGCCGTGAACCGAGCTGGAGATACTGATCCTGGTACAGCGCCCGGGTTTGCTCGCCCAGCTGCTGCTGTCGTTTCTGAATCCCCAGCGACTGGGCAAGATTGACCGCTTCATCGCGAGAGGCGTTCAGCTTCTGGCTGGCGTCCAGCTGGGCGGTTTTGATCGCCGCATTCGCCGCCGCCAGACTTTGTTGGGCGGCGTCTCGGGAGGCGGTCATCGCCCCGCCCTGGTAGATAGGCATTTGCACTTTTACCCAAGCGGAATATTGCGTTTTATTCAGCACCGCGCTGTTGGCGTAGTTATCGTTAAGGTAATGGGTCACCTCCGGTTCCAGGGAAATCGTCGGCAGCATTTGCGCGTTGGCGTTATCCAGCTGCGCCTGCGCCTGACCGGCCTGGGCCAGCGCCGCCAGTACCGCTGGAACGGAACGGTAATCGATTTTGGATACCGCGCAGGCGGCATCCATTCCCTGCGGGACATCATCCGTTACCGTCGCGATTCCGCCGATGCCGATATAGGTCGCGAGCGTGGCTTTCCAGCGTTCAAGGGCCGCCTGATATTGCAGGAGCGTGGATTGCGCGCCTTCCACGCGGGTATCGGTCTGCACAACGTCCGATAATGAAGATGCCCCCGCATCGTTGCGCTGGCGAATAAGATCGCCGATCTGCTGTAGCGAGTTAACCTGCGCTTTGGCGATTTCAACCAGCTTTTGATAGCCCTGCACCTGGACTACCGCCGCGGCGGTATCGTGAGCGACCTGATCGATATTCAGCATCACGGTGGCCTGCTGCTGAGCCACGCCGGAGTCTGCTGCTCTCACCGAACTGGACACTTTGCCGAAGTCGTAAAGCATTTGCGACACTGAGACGACCAGCGATGGCGTATATCCGGCATCAGAATAAGTGTTTGTATAACCATTATTCATACCCGCACTTATTTGCGGGTAATATTTTGCTTTCGCCACATCAACTTTTTGCGCCATCTCCTGAAGCTTACTGACCTCCTGCGTAATAGAGGGATGCCAGTTCACCGCGTTTTTTACCGCCTTTTTAATATCCAGCGGACCGGATATTCGGGTCTGACTGTTAATAATCTCGTCGTTATACCCCGCGACCTGCTGATTATCGGTTAAACGCTGGCTGCTAATATCATTCGGCAGCAAATATGAATTTTCCGCATGAGCTGAAAGCGACGGATTTAACGTGATTAATAGAGCTGTATAGCCACAGGTTATGACATTCCTTTTTTGTATAAATAGACGCATCAAATTTACCCTTCAGAAAACACGCACTGAAAAAACGGATATAATAATTTCCGCATCATTATTTTTATTAAATGATAGTCGGCGATCTCCCGCTTCACTGACCTGAATGATTCCTCCGCGATAAAATAATCTGGACGGCGCTTCCCTGTGCCGTCATCGATTTAAGCTAGTTAGTTGGAGTTATTAGTATCAAGCAGCTCGTTGAGCGAATTGATATGCACCCCTTCCAGCGTGATTAAGGTTGTCGATTGATGGCCGCCTGCGCCACCGTCGCGGTCGATAGATACCACCGTATTACTGCCCACGTAGCTCAAGGTGACATAATTGCCCAGGCTACTGCTGTTACCATCCCAGCCGACCAGCAGCGCCGATACGTCGATATGATCCCCTTGCGCAACCGAGAAGTCCTTCCAGGTATCGCTTCCGTTGCCGCCGGTATTATCATCGGCCAGCAGGTTGTAGATTACCGTGTCGGCCCCGATGCCCAGGGTGAAGGTATCGTCGTAAGCGGTACTGTGGATGTCGTCGCCGTTCACGCTGCCGGTAATCTGCGGATGCAGATCGATAGTCAGCGTCGCCGCGGAAGAAGCGCCATTGCTGTCGTTCACCGAGTAGGCAAAGACTTCCTTATGCGTGATGGTCGACACATCCATTCCTGCCTTCAGACTGTAGGTGTAAGAACCATTATTCGCCATCGTCAGGGTGCCATAGTCACCGTAAATTGTGACGCTGGTTGCGCTTACGTTACTCCCGTTGCTGGTCGTGATACTGCCATTGCTGTGGAAAGTCCAGGTTTCCGCAGCGCCGCTGGAAGTGTGTCCGGAGACGCTGTAAGACGAGTACAGTACGCCATGGAAATCTTCCGTACCGCCTGAGTTATTTCCGTTCTGTATATTTCCACTGACGTTGGTTCCCGCTACCGTGTAGTGCGTCGCGGTGTCAATGGTCGTACCGGTTATCGAAGCCCCGACGGTATAATTCGGTGCCGGCGTTAAGAAAGTATCAAGAGTGGCGGTCGCCTTAGACACCAGAACCATCTCGTAGTTACCTTCGCTCAATGCCACATTCATCAGCGTTAACGTATCCGCAGCATTTGTTGTGGTGCCGATAACGGTGGTCAAGCTCTCTGTCGGCGTGCCCTGCCATACCAGAACCTTACTGCCATCGCTGAGCACGTGATAAATGCTGACCGTGCTGTCAATTCTGACGGTATTGACCACCGAGCCACTCGCGGTGTAGTTCACTTTCACCGAGAGCGTATCCATTTCGCGATCGGCCCCAACGCTGAAGTTGATGGTCCTGGTTGCTGATACGCCTCCCGTGGTTGA
Source organism: Klebsiella sp. CN_Kp066 (assembly GCF_040065135.1). NCBI lineage: Bacteria > Pseudomonadati > Pseudomonadota > Gammaproteobacteria > Enterobacterales > Enterobacteriaceae > Klebsiella > Klebsiella sp. CN_Kp066. The sequence continues at coordinate 235,990 of NZ_JBEAIU010000025.1, forward strand.
TTTACCGCTTGTATTCAGCCCCGCAGTGTCAATCGCCGGAACATTCACCGTTGCCAGCGCCGTTGCTACGTTCAGCGTGACCTGGTCATTGACCGCCAGCGAAGCCGGGCTATCGATATCGATCGTCAGCGTGGTGCTCGCCGTGTGGCCGAGGCTGTCAGTAATGGTGTACGTAAAGACTTCCGATTGACCGACGCTATTCACTCCGCCATAAGGCTGATAGGTATAGCTACCGTCGCTGTGGATGGTCAACGATCCCCATGCGCCCTCTATCGTCGTTCCGCTGCCGCTGACCTCCTTAGGTTCAGCGCCGTTAACCGAGGTGGCGGTGACGCTGGTCACCTTAATATTGACCCCTGTATCCGCCACGTCGCCTGCACCATCGCTTTGCAGCACGTTGCCCGTCAGGCTGTCGGTGTGATAGCCCTCAGAATCGGTGACCGAGACGTTGACAAAGGTCCCCAGGTTCAGGTCCAGCAGGGCCCCCAGCAGGCCTCCGGTATTCGGTGAGGAGACCACCGCCGTATACGATCCTGAAGGTAACATCGAGGACCAGCCGCCTCCGCTATAGCCGAGGCTGAGCCCGATGCCGTTAACGTTAATGTTGACGGCGTTTGTCAGGACCTGCACGACTTCTCCGGTAGCCTTATCGATGATAGAGAGATCCGCCGTGAAGGACGATGCGCCGCCCAACAGGCTCAGCAGCGTCGTCAGTGCCGCGCCCAGACTCAGACCGGTGCTCCCTGAGACCGTCAGCAGCACTTTTTCGTTCGCGCCGGCGGCCACATCAAAGTCAAAGCTATTACCGTTAAGTAACCCAACATTGACGTTACCGAGTAACGAGACGCCGACGAGCTGCCCGACGGTACCGCTTTCTCCGTTGAGGGTATCGAACGTCGCGGTCAGATCCGTTTCCTGAGCATCCGGATTGGCCTGCGCCGGTTCGATATTGCCGCCGATATTAATCGTCAGGTTCGTCGTCGATGTATTACCCGCTTCATCGGTAATGGTATAGCTAAAGACATCCGATTTACCGATAGCGGCCCCGCCTTTGGTCAACTGGTAGCTATAGCTGCCATCAGAGTGAATCGTCAGCACCCCATAAGCTCCGGTGATATCGACGCCAGCGCTGGTCACATTGACCGGGGTCGATCCGTCGACGGAATCCGATACCGCACTGGTGACCGAGATGCCCTGACCGCTATCCTGCATATCGCCGCTGGCGGTTGTATCCAGCACGTTACCTTCAATGGCGCCGACGCTGTAGCCAACCGAATCCGTTACATCCACGTTGACGAAGCTTGCCACCTGGGCCGCTGCCAGCGCGTTGATTAACGATACCAGGGTGCCGTTACTTTCCGGCGCAGAGATAACCATGGTGTAGTCGCCGGCCGGCAGATTGGCGAAGGAGACCGTGCCGTTATAGGAGAGCCCGCCAAGCAGGCTCGCCGAGATAGAGACGCTGTTTTCCGCTATCGCCACAACTTCACCGGTGACCGTATTCACCACCGACAGATCGGCCTTCAGGGTATTTCCTGCCCCCAGCAGATTGACGATAGTGGTCAGCAATCCGCTCGCCGTCAGCAGCGAGTTGCCGTTCACCGATACCGTCATATCCTCCACGGTGCCGGATCCCACGCTAAAGCGCAGATTATTGCCCGCCAGCAGCGAGACATCGACGGTGCTGAGCAAGGTCAGGCCAACCAGTTGACCGCTGGTACCGCTGACGTTGTTCAGGTTACCTTCCAGCGCGACAACGTCCGGGCTGTTGCTATCGGGGTTGGCCTCAATATCGCTGTCAGAGTCCGAGTCGCTGTCAGAGTCGGAATCGCTGTCGGAATCCGAGTCGCTGTCAGAGTCCGAGTCGCTGTCGGAGTCGGAATCGCTGTCGGAGTCGGAATCGCTGTCGGAATCCGAATCGCTGTCAGAGTCCGAGTCGCTGTCGGAGTCAGAATCGCTGTCAGAGTCCGAGTCTCTGTCTGACTCCGAATCGCTGTCAGAATCCGAGTCGCTGTCGGAATCGGAGTCGCTGTCGGAATCGGAGTCGCTGTCGGAGTCGGAGTCACTGTCGGAATCCGAATCACTGTCAGAATC